>NZ_JBDSNT010000090.1:0-27027 GCF_039915195.1 Gaiella sp. | reverse complement strand
ATCTCGAGCGAGTCGGCGATCTCGGAATACGACAGGCCAACGATGTCACGAAGCAGCAGCGCCATCCTGAGGTCGACGTTCAGGGTCTCGACCGCCCGCCAGAGCGCCGTGATCGTCTCCGCTCGCTCGAACGGAGCGTCGAGCGACTCGAGCGGCGCGATGTCGTCGATGCTCACGGCACTGCGGGGTCGCCGCTCGAGGGCACGGAGCTCGTCGAGCACGCGGTTCTTCGTCACCTGGAACATCCATGTCGTGAACCGCGAACGAAGCGAGAAGCCGGGAAGACCCTGATAAATGCGTAGGAAGGACTCCTGCGTCAGATCCTCGGCGAGCGCACGGTCGCCGACGAGCCGCAGGACGTAGTTGTAGACCGGCCGCTCGTAGGCGCGAACGATGATCGAGAACGCCCGCTCGTCGCCCTTCTGGGCTTTGCGGAGAATTCCGAGATCGGGCTGTTCGAGCGCCAATTCGCGGCCGAGCATACAGCCGATAGCAAGGATTTCACCAACTATTTACGAGTCGCTGAAATGTCACCGATTGTGCGTGATCAGCGGGCTTCCCGTCATCGCCGTCGGAATTGTCAGGCCGAGCAACAAAAGCACCGTCGGAGCAAGGTCGGCAAGCCCGCCGTCGGCTCGCAGCGTCACTCCGGGGATCGTGAGCACGAGTGGAACAGGGTTTGTCGTGTGAGCTGTGTGCGGGCTGGCCCCGTCCGGCTCGAGCATCGTCTCGGCATTGCCGTGATCCGCCGTGACGAGGCAGACACCACCGAGAGCGAGTGTCGCGTCGACAACCCGACCCAGGGCCGCATCGGCAGTCTCCACGGCGGTGACGACGGCAGGGATCAGGCCCGTGTGACCGACCATGTCCGGATTCGCGAAGTTCACGACGCAGAAGCCATACCCCTCGGGCAGAGCACGCACGACCTCGTTGGCGACGCTGGCGGCCGACATCTCCGGCTTCTCGTCGTACCCTGCGACGTCGCGCGGAGAAGGTACGAGCACACGCGTCTCCCCCTCCCATTCCGACTCCTCGCCGCCGTTGAAGAAGTACGTCACGTGCGCGTACTTCTCGGTCTCGGCCGCGTGGAGCTGCCGCACGCCGGCAGCACTCAGTGTTGCCGCGAGCGTGTCCACGACCTTTTGCTCCGGGAACACCGTTGGGGCATCGATGTCCTCGGCGTACCGGGTCATCGTCGTCAGGTCGACCCCGCGCGCGAGGAGGCGACGCGAGAGCTGGCGGCCTCGATCCGGCCGGAAGTTGAAGAAGATCGCGCTGTCGGTCTCGGCGTTCAGCCGCGGGCGACCATCCAGCACGATCGGCTCGATGAACTCATCGGTCGCACCGGCCTCGTAGCTCGCGACCACGGCCTGGACGGGGTCGGCGACGTTCGCACCGAGGCCGTCGACGATAGCGCCAACGGCCCGATCCGTCCGATCGGCCCGACTATCGCGGTCCATTGCGTAGTAGCGACCGACCACTGTCGCGATCCGGTCGCCCGGGAGCAGCGCGAGATCGGCTTCGGCCGCATGCGGAGAAACGTCCCTCCCATCCGTGAACGCGTGAATCCAGACGCGCTCCCCCATGCCCTCGCGCCGTGCGAACTCGAGAAGCGCCAGGAGGTGATCGATGTGCGAGTGGACGCCGCCATGGGAGACGAGCCCGAGCAAGTGAACGTCTCCCCCGCGTTCACGCGCTCGGGCAAATGCAGCGCGGAGCACCGCGTTCTCGAAGATCGTCCGATCTGCGACCGCGACGTTCACACGCATCAGATCCTGGAAGAGAACGCGGCCGGAACCGATCGTGAGGTGGCCGACCTCGGAGTTGCCCATCTGACCGTCGGGCAGCCCCACGGCCTTGCCGGAAGCGGCCAGCGTCGTGTGCGGGAAGGTCTCGCGGAGGCGGTCGAAGACGGGAGTCATTGCAAGCTCGACCGCGTTGCCCGGACCAGGCGCGGCGAGGCCCCACCCGTCGAGAACGACGAGCGTTACGAGAGGGAAGCTGCGATCTGGCACAGGCTCGAGAACGACGCGGCGTCGAGGGAGGCTCCGCCAACCAACGCACCGTCGATCGACGGTTGGGAGAGAAGCTCGGCTGCGTTTTCAGGCTTCACGGAGCCGCCGTACAGCACACGGGTCGCGTGGAGAGACTTGATGAAGGCGTGCGCATCCTCGGCCATCGCGGGTGTCGCGGTCTTGCCCGTGCCGATCGCCCACACCGGCTCGTAGGCGATCACGAGCGAATCGTTGTGCGGCAGCACCTCGACCTGCCGGCGGAGCACGGCCTCCGTCTCACCGGTCTCGCGCTCAGCCTCGGTCTCGCCGACGCAAGCGATGACCCCGAGCCCGGCCGCGAGGGCCGCCTCGGCGCGGAGGCGCACCGTGTCGTCCGTCTCTCCGAAGTAGAGGCGGCGCTCGGAGTGCCCGACGAGCGTTCCTTGGACGCCGAGCTCGACCAGCATGCGCGCCGAGACCTCACCGGTGAATGCTCCCTCGTCCGACCAGTGGACATTCTGCGCGTAGATCGGCCACTCCTCACCGACCGCGGCCTCGAGCGAGACGAACGGCGGGCAGAGCACGACGTCGACTCCGTCAGGTGCCTCGAAGGAGTCGAAGAACGCGAGCGTGTCGGTCGGGCCCTTGAACATCTTCCAGTTGCCGGCGATCAGCTTGATCATCGTTCAGCCCTCCGGGATAGCGGCGATGCCGGGGAGCTCCCGGCCTTCCAGGAACTCGAGCGACGCGCCACCGCCCGTGGAAACCCACGAGACGCGCTTCGCAAGGCCGAGCTCCGTGATCGCGCGAACGGAGTCGCCCCCTCCCACGACAGAGTAGGCGTCCGCAGCCGCGACGGCCTCTGCGACGGCTCGCGTTCCGCCGGCGAAGCGATCCCATTCGAATACCCCCATGGGGCCATTCCAGAAGATCGTGGCCGCCCCACGAATGATTTCGGCGAACGCATCGGCGGTCTCGGGGCCGATATCGAGTCCGAGCCAGCCCTCGGGAACGTCGTCCACGCGCGCCACGTGCGACTCTGCGTCGGCCGTGAATGCACTCGCCGCAAGAACATCGCTCGGGAGCTCGACGGCGAACGAGAGCGGGTTGTGGACGCGTACCTGCTCGGCCATTTTGCCGCCGATCAACACGCGGTCGGCGCGCCCTCCGAGGTGCTCGAGCACCGCGAGCTTGTCGTCGACCTTGGCGCCGCCGGCGACGATCACGAACGGATGGGCAACATCGCCGAGGAGCCTACCGAGATGCTCGATCTCGGCGAGAAGCAGAAGGCCTGCGTAGGCGGGCAGGAGTCTCGCGACCCCTTCGGTGGAGCTGTGCGCGCGGTGAGCCGAGCCGAACGCGTCGTTGACGAAGAGATCCATACCCGCGGCCAGTTCGGCGGAGAAGCCGGCATCATTCGCGGTCTCCCCCGGATTGAACCGCGTGTTCTCCAGAACGCGTAGCCGATCGTCCGGGAGCAGCTCTCTCAGGTGGGTCGCGACCGGGGCCATCGCGAACCGCGCATGATCCTCGGACGTCTTCGGCCGGCCGAGATGTGAGACGACACAGACCTCTGCTGCTCCCTGGTCGAGGAGCCAGCGAAGCGTCGGCAAAGACGCCCGAATCCGGGTGTCGTCCGCGATCACGCCGTCTGAGAGCGGGACGTTGAAATCGGCGCGAACGAGAACCCGTCGGCCCTTGACGTCGGCGGTCTCGACCGAGCGGGGCAACCTCACGCCAGGAGTCTCCCGACGAGGTCGACGAGGCGGCAGCTGTATCCCCACTCGTTGTCGTACCAGCCGAAGACCTTCGCGGTCGCCCCATGCGCCATTGTGAGCTCGCTGTCGAAGATGCAGGAGAACGGCGAGTGGACGATGTCGCTCGAGACGAGCGGGTCGTCCGAGAAGCGGAGGATCCCGGCGAGTGGTCCTGCGGCCGCCGCCGCGTATGCGGCGTTGAGCTCGTCCTTCGTGACCTCGCGGCGTAGCGTGACGACGAGGTCGGTGAGCGAGCCGGTGGCAACCGGGGCACGCACGGCAACGCCGTCGAGTTTGCCCTTCAGATGTGGCAGGACGAGCCCGATCGCCTTCGCAGCCCCCGTCGAAGTGGGAATCAGATTGATCGCTGCGGCACGCGCCCGGCGGAGATCCTTGTGTGGCATGTCCTGCAGACTCTGGTCGGACGTGTACGCGTGGATCGTGGTCATGAAGCCACTCTCGATCCCGGCGAGGTCGTCGATCACCTTGGCCAGGGGAGCGAGGCAGTTTGTCGTGCAGGAGGCATTCGAGACGATGTGGTGTTGCTCCCTGTCGTACCCGTCGTCGTTGACGCCGAGCACGACCGTGAAGTCGGGATCGGTGGCGGGTGCGGAGATGACGACCTTGCTCGCGCCGGCATCGATGTGCTTCTGCGCTCCCTCCCGTGACGTGAAGAACCCGGTCGACTCGAGGACGACGTCGACGCCGAGGTCACCCCACGGCAACGCCGCCGGATCGCGCTCGGAGAGCATCTTCATCTGCTCGCCGCCGGCGTTGATCACGCCGTCTCCGAGCGAGACCTCGCCCGGGAACGGCCCTAGTACCGAGTCGTACTTGAGAAGATGGGCCATCGTCGTAGCGTCGCCGAGGTCGTTGACCGCAACGATCTCGATCCCCGCCCCGAGCTCCTGCTGGGCACGGAAGAAGTTCCGCCCGATGCGTCCGAAACCGTTGATGCCGACGCGAACCGCCATGATCCCTCACTCTCCTCGAATGGTCGATGTCTGCACCGAGTCTAACCCGGCGCCTGCTTCGGGCCTTCCGTTAACCCCTCGTTGCGCCGGCGATCCGGGTTGAGGAATCGTCCGTCGGCCTTCATACTCGAACGCGGTGGGTCCGCGCTCCCGGTCGGTGAATCCAGACCCCGTTCGCCGTCCAGTCCGGAGCGCGCTCGTTGGGGGAGGAGGTCGTCCTCGGAGCTCCTCCCCCAAGCCCGCCGTTCAGGCCTCGCGGGTGACCTTCGGGCTCGCGTCTAGCGTTCCGCCAGTTCGACGAGCCTCGCCAGACGCCGTTGCATGGCCGCCTTGGTAGCCGGAGGGCTCGTCAGGCCCGCGAGCTCCCGAAGCGACAGTGCAGGATGACGAAGTCGAAGCGAGGCGGCCTCGCGCAGCGGCTCGGCCAGCGATTCGAGCGCGCCCGACGTTTGCAGGGCTCTCGCGGCGTCGAGTTGGCGGTGCGCCGCGCGAGCAGTGCGCACGAGGTTCGCATGGTCGGCGTTCGTGAGCCGGTTCGCCTCGGAACGCATCTCGGCAACGACGCTCCGCTCCTCCAGGCCGAGCACCGCATCGACGACGCCTGCAGCAAGCAGGTAGCCCTCGATCTCCTCCCAGCCCTTCGCATAGGCGCGGGCGTGGGACGGCCTCTCCTCCACCTTCACCCGCACCTCCTCGGACGAGCAGACGCTACGGACGAACGAGGCACCTGCAAGGCTCGGCGTTCGCACTTCGAGGTGCGGCGATCTCGGGCCGGTCAGGGATCCTCCGCCGAGGAAGGCACCGCGCAGATACGCGCCTCGACAGCACGAGCGGGCGACGACGCGGCCAGGAGGTCGGTCGAGAGGTCGATGTTCACCGTCGAGCACACCTGCCTCTGCGAGCGTGGCGAGGGTCGCGTCCGACCCCTCGACGTGGAGTTGGTAGCGGGTCGCACGGTTGAAGGCGTGCGTGGCGTACGTCCGGATCTCGGACGGGATCCGGAGCTCGGCAAGGAGGGCGAACGCACGCCTCGCGGCGGCGGATGATCCAAGGTCGAGGTGGAGATCGATCGCTCCCCGTCCCCGAAGGTGCGCGACACCGGCCGTGTGAAAGAGGGCAGAGAGTTCTGCGAGACGATCGCAGCGCTGGCGGGGAGCGATCGCCGCAAGCTCCGCTCTGACGTCCTCGACGAGAGAGCCGGAGCTCACAGGTTCACACCCTCGAGGGTGAGAAGCCGAAGCTTCAGTGCCGGACCGGCAGCGCCGTAGCCCCCGATTCCGTTGGCTGCGACGACGCGGTGACATGGGATGATCAGCGAGTAGCGATTATCGGCACAGAACGAGCCGGCTGCCCGGGCCGCGCCGGGGCGACCCGCCAGCGCCGCCAGCTCACCGTACGAGACGACCTCCCCCCACGGAATTGCCCGGGCGGCGACGGCGAGCTCACGCTGGAGCGGTGTCGCCCACGCGAGATCGATGACGACGCCGTCGTAGGACGTCGGCACACCGTTGAGATGGGCCTCGATCCGCCGAGACAGATCCGACACGATGTCGGCGCGTTTCCGTCGCGGCTTGCCCGCTACGTTTCCCGTTGGGAGCCCCGCTCCCCCGTTCCGGCACCACGTCGCGGGGTCGGAGGGCTCTGCCCGCGGCCCGCTCGAACCGTGGCCCGAAATCCCGACCGGTTGCCCGGCGAACCCCTCGGCAAAACCGGGCGAGCAAGCTCGTATCTCCTCCGATGCGAGCTCGTGTTGAACAACGATTCCGTCGCGCACCCAGATCTCGCCCACCCCCCAGCCGGGGATCTCGTAGGGGAATCGCGTCACGCGCACGCTGACGACAATACAATCGGCGCATGAGCGCTCCCGGAATCTTCCGCCCGCCGGCCGCCTTCAACGAGCCGATCTCGAGCTATGCACCCGGCACACCCGAGCGCGCCGCTTTGCAAGCGCGACTCGCCGAGATGTCCAGCGAGCGTGTTCACATTCCGATGGTGATCGGCGGCGAGCGCGTAGAGACTGGCACCACGTTCGAGGCAGTCATGCCTCATCGGCGATCCCACGTCCTCGCGGACGTCGAGCGTGGCGGCGCTGCCGAAGTGGAGCGAGCCATCGCCGCCGCGCGGGCCGCCGCTCCCGAATGGGCACGCACGCCGTGGCACGAGCGCGTCGCGATCTTCCTTCGCGCGGCGGAGCTGATCTCCGGGCCATGGCGCTCCACGATCAACGCGGCGACGATGCTCAACCAGTCGAAGACCGCCTTCCAGGCCGAGATCGACGCGGCCTGCGAGACGATCGACTTCCTTCGTTTCAACGCGGAGTATCTCGTCCGGATCTACGAGGAACAGCCGGTCTCGTCGCCCGGTGTGTGGAACCGCATGGAGTACCGCGCCCTCGAGGGATTCGTCTTCGCGATCAGTCCGTTCAACTTCACCGCGATCGGCGCTAACCTCACGTCGTCCCCGGCCCTGATGGGCAACACGGTCGTCTGGAAGCCCGCCTCGACGCAGGCCCTATCTGCCTGGATCACGATGCGGATCTTCGAGGAGGCCGGCCTCCCGCCGGGCGTGATCAACCTCGTCTTCGGACCGGGCGCCGAGATGGGAGCCGCCGCGCTCGCGAGCCCCGACCTCGCGGGGGTGCACTTCACCGGCTCCACCGCGGTCTTCCAGTCGATCTGGCGCACGATCGGCAACGACATCGGCCGCTATCGCGGCTACCCGCGGATCGTCGGTGAGACCGGCGGCAAGAACTTCGTCGTCGCCCATCCGTCCGCGAATCCGACCGAAGTGGCTGCCGCGATCGTGCGCGGTTCCTTCGAGTACCAGGGACAGAAGTGCTCTGCGTCGTCCCGGCTGTACATCCCGTCGAATCTCTGGTCGGAGGTGCGCTCGACACTCGAGGCGGAGGTTGCGACCATCTCGGTCGGCGATGTGAGCGACTTCACGAACTTCATGGGCGCGGTGATCGACCAGACGTCGTTCAACACCCAGCGCGACGCGATCGCCGAGGCGCGCGCCGCCGGTGCAGAGATCGTCGTCGGCGGTGAGACCGACGACAGCGAGGGCTGGTTTGTCGACCCGACCGTGATCAAGACCGACGACCCCGATTTCCGCTTGCTGCGAGACGAGCTCTTCGGACCGATCGTCACCGCCTGCGTCTACGACGAGTCCAAGTGGTCGGAGACGCTCCGGGTCGTCGACGAGACGAGCCAGTACGCGCTCACCGGAGCCGTGTTCGCGAATGACCGCTACGCCATCGCCGAGGCCCACGACGCCCTGCGGAACGCCGCCGGCAACTTCTACGTCAATGACAAGTCGACGGGAGCCGTCGTCGGTCAGCAGCCCTTCGGTGGCGCTCGAGCCTCCGGCACGAACGACAAAGCCGGCTCGATGTGGAACCTGATCCGCTGGGTCAGCCCCCGCACGATCAAGGAGACGCTCGTGCCGCCGACCGACTACCGCTACCCGTTCCTGCAGCCGGACGAATGACGCGTGCTGCGCCCGGCCTCGCGCTCGCGGGGATCGGTGTCGCACTCTCGCTCGGCGCACACCGAGCGATGCCTGACCTTCCCCCGCTCGTCCTCTGCGTCGCTCTCGGGATCGCGCTCGCGAACCTTGCTCGGGTGCCCGACGGAGCCGCCCCCGGTCTGAAGGTCGCAGGCGGACCGGTGCTCAAGCTCGGAGTGGTCTTGCTCGGGCTCGATCTCGTGTTTCCCGACATCCTCGCGCTTGGCTTCCGTGCCCTTCTCGTCGTTGTCGGCGTTGTCGTGATCACGTTCTTCGGGACCAGATGGGCCGGGCGGAAGCTCGGTGTCTCGGACAACCTCTCGCTGCTCGTCGCCTCGGGCTTCTCGATCTGTGGGGTCTCGGCAATCGCGGCCGCAAACGGCGTCATCGACGCAGACGAGGACGAGGTGGCCTTCTCCGTCGCTCTCGTCACGCTGTGCGGCACGCTCGCGATCGTGACGCTGCCTCCCCTCCAGGGCGCGCTCGGTCTCGACGACGAGCAGTTCGGTGCCTGGGTCGGCGCGAGCGTCCACGACGTCGCGCAGGTCGTCGCGACGTCGTCGACGGCGGGCAGCGTCGCGCTCGCGACTGCGATCGTCGTGAAGCTGACACGCGTCATGCTCCTCGCCCCGCTGATCGCCGGCATCGCCCTTCGCCATCGGCAGACGAGCACCGAACGCGGCGAGCGCCCGCCGCTCGTGCCGCCGTTCATCGTCGCGTTCGTCGCCATGGTCGTGATCGCGAGCATCGGCATCGTTCCCGACCGGGCGCTCGTCCGGATCGACGACCTCCGAACCGTCCTCCTCGGCATGGCGCTGTTCGCGCTCGGCACCCGCGTCAACGTCAGCCGGATGCGTCGACTCGGCGCTCGCCCTCTCGCCCTCGGCCTCGCCTCGTGGCTGCTCATCGCTGTCGTCGCCTATGCCGGCGTCCGCCTCGCCTGGTCCTGATCCGGGGCATCTCCTGACCGTGCGGTCAGGAGCATGGCGAACCGCGATACACTCTCGGCCATGAGTCGCGAAGCTCGTCACGACATCCTCTTCGAGCCGGTGGAGATAGGCCCCGTCACCGCGCGGAACCGCTTCTTCCAGGTCCCCCACTGCAACGGGATGGGGCACCGAGACCCGACGCCGCTCGCGTTCATGCGCGGCGTCAAGGCAGAGGGAGGATGGGCCGTCGTCTGCACGGAGGAAGTCGAGATCCATCCGTCCACCGAGGTCTCGCCGTACGCGGAGGGACGCCTGTGGGACGACGAGGACATCCCGGCTCTCGCACGCATGGTCGACAAGGTTCACGAGCACGGATCGCTCGCAGGCATAGAACTCCTCCACAACGGCCGTGTCAGTTCGAACCTCTACAGCCGCCTGACGTCGATGACCGTCGACCACATGCCGACGGACGGCTACGAGCCCGTGCAGTCGCGCCGGATGGCCCTCTCCGACATCGATGACCTCCGGCGGCGGCACCGCGCCGCCGCACGGAGATCGCTGCAGGCAGGGTTCGACATCGTCTACGTCTACGCGGGGCACTACCTCAACACGATCGGCCAGTTCCTGTCGCCGCGCCTCAACGGCCGGACGGACGGATACGGTGGCGACGCCACTGCGCGCGCCCGACTCCTGCGCGAGGTGCTCGAGGACACACTTGCCGAGGTCGACGGCAGAGCCGCCGTCGCCTGCCGGATCATGATCGACGACCTGTCCGGCCCCGGTGGCTTCGGCCGAGAGGAGATCGAAGCCGTGCTCGCGCTCACCGGCGAGCTGCCCGATCTCTGGGACTTCGTCGCGGGTGAGTGGGAGAACGACTCCGTGACGTCGCGGTTCGGCGAGGAGGGGTCTCAGGAGATCTACCTTCGCGGCCTCAAGCAGCTGACGACAAAACCCGTGGTCGGTGTCGGCCGCTTCACGTCACCCGATCTGATGGCCCGCATGGTGCGCGAAGGCGTGATGGACTTCGTCGGTGCCGCGCGCCCGTCGATCGCAGATCCATTTCTCCCGGTGAAGATCGAAGAGGGTCGCTATGACGACATTCGCGAGTGCATCGGCTGCAACATCTGCGTTTCCGGCGATGCCACCATCGTCCCGATCCGCTGCACGCAGAATCCGAGCATGGGCGAGGAGTGGCGCCGCGGCTGGCACCCGGAGACGTACCGCCCGGCGCCCACTCCCGCAAAAGTTCTCGTCGTCGGTGCCGGCCCCGCAGGGCTCGAGGCGGCGATGTCGCTCGGGAAGCGCGGGTATGACGTCGTGCTCGCCGAGGCGACCCGCTCGCTCGGCGGGCGTGCCAAGCGCGAGGCGCGGCTGCCGGGGCTCGCCTCCTGGATCCGCGTCGTCGACTACCGCAAGGGCCAGCTCGACCGCCTGGGCAACGTCGAGATCGCACTCGAGAGCAGGCTCAGCGCCGATGAGATCCTCTCCTACGACTTCGATCACGTCGCGGTGGCGACGGGATGCGCGTGGCGGCGCGACGGAGGTGGTCGGTGGCATCCGCAGGGGCTCTTGCTCACCGAGGGCGTCGCCGCACTGACGCCCGACGACATCCTCGGCGGGGCGCGTCCTGCCGGCCACGAGGTCGTGCTCTTCGACGACGATCACTACTACATGGGCAGCGTTCTGGCCGAGCTGCTCGTCCGGGAGGGGCATGCGGTCACGCTCGTCACGCCCGCCCCCCGGGTCTCCGAGTGGTCCGTGAACACGATGGAGCAGCATCGCACCCAGGCCCGCCTGATCGAGCTCGGGGTGACCGTGTCGCCGTCGACCACGCTCGTCTCGGCGGGTTCCGGGACTGCCACCGTCGCCTGCACCTACACCGAAGCGGAACGCGAACTGGCCTGCGACGCGGTCGTGCTCGTTACAGCGAGGCTTCCCGAGGAGACGCTCTTCACCGACCTCGTCGAACGATCGGCCGAATGGTTCGACACCGGCCTCTCCACCGTAGAGGGCATCGGCGATGCTCGCTCACCCGGAACCATCGCGGCGGCCGTCTGGGACGGTCGACGCTACGCCGAGGAGATCGACGCGTCGGATCCGGGCGACGGGGTCCCGTTCCTGCGGGAGATCGTCCGCCTCGCTCCGCATTCGCGCAGCTAGGTCAGCTCCTCCGTCACAAGGACGCGCTCACCCGTCCTCTCGATGCGCATGACGAGCCGCTCCTCGGGATCCGGGCAGCAGACAACGTTGTCCTGCTCCAACCAATCCTCGTCGGGCAGACGCCGCATCTTCGCCGGGAGCAGCGGCAGCACGGCCTGGATTGCAAACAGGCAGAAGTGCCTTCCCTCGGGAATGCGTACGCGACTCGATTCCGTCACCTCGAAGTAGTCTCCGACCTCGAGGCCGCAGACGGAACGGCCGTCGATTCGCTCCACGGTCACGCGAAGGTCGTAGAGGCGCATCTCGGTCACGACGCCGGCCCTCCCGTGCGGTGGAGTTGTCCGTACACCGACCGTGCGGTCTTGGCCGGCAGGCCGGGCACGGCCTCGAGCTCCTCCTGCGACGCTGCGAGGAAGCGTTCGGCTGATCCGAAGTGATGCAGGATCGATCGTCGGCGTGACGGCCCGATGCCGACGAGCGTGTCGAAGATCGACGAGAACGCCCGCGTGTCACGCTTCTGCCGGTGAAACGTCACGGCAAACCGGTGCGCCTCGTCGCGAACGCGCTGGAGGAGCTGTAGACCCGGGTCGTGGCGGTCGAGAATGATCGGACTCGAGCGACCCGGTACGAACACCTCCTCCGCACGCTTGGCGAGGGCGATCACCGCGACACGCGGCAAGCCCGCCGTCGCCTTCATCGCGTCGAGCGCGGCCGCGAGTTGCCCCTTCCCACCGTCGATCACAACCAGATTGGGAATGGCCGAGAAGCTCTCGTCATATCGGTCGGTCTCGCCGCTGTCGCGTAAACGCGCGAACCGACGCGCAACCACCTGTGCCATCGAGGCGAAGTCGTCCTGCCCGTCGAGACCGCGCACCGTGAACGACCGGTAGTGGGCCTTCCTCGGCTGCGCATCGAGGAACACCGTCATCGCCGCGACGATGTCGCGACCCTGCAAATTCGAGATGTCGAAGCATTCGATCCGCACGGGCAGGCTCTCCAGGTTGAGGCCCTCGCGCAGGCTCTCGAGCGCTTCGATGCGCCGCAGACGCTTCTGCTCGGCTGCGGTCGTCTCGTGGTCGAGTGCGATCGCGGCGTTCTCGGCAGCGAGCTCGGCCAGCCGCTTCTTCTCCCCCCGGATCGGGGCCCGCACGTCGACGGTGGCCCCGCGCAACTCGGAGAGAAATCCGGCGAGCGCCTCGGTGTCCGTGAGATCGGAGGGGACGATCAGCTGCGACGGAACGCTCGGCGCCGCCGTGTAGTACTCGAGACAGAATCCCTCGAGAACCGTGGCGCGATCCTGGCCCTCGACGTTCTCGAGATGGAAGGCGTACCGATCGATCAACTTGCCGTCGCGTAGCGGAAACAGCTGTACGGCCGCGCGGTCACCGGCGACCGCGAGCCCGATCACGTCGAACGTTCCGGCGTCACGCCGGTCGGCTCCCTGCCGCTCGGCGAGGCTCTTGATCGCGAAGAGCCGGTTCCGATACCGCGTCGCGTCCTCGAACCGCTCCTCCGCAGACGCGACACGCATCCGACCCTCGAGCGAGCGCACGATCGAGCGCGTATCTCCCGAGAGGAACGCGATCACCCCGTCGATCTGCTCCCGGTACTCCCCGCTGGAGATCGCGCCGATGCAAGGCGCCGTGCAACGCTCGATATGGAAGTCGAGACACGGGATCCCCGAGTGTCGCCCCGGCTTCGGGCCCTCGCAGGGCCGGAACTGAAAGACGCGGTTGAGGACGTCGAGCGTCTCGCGTACCTTCTTCGCGTTGGCGTATGGGCCGAAGTAGACGGTGCCTCGGCGATGACGTTCACGCGTGAACATCACGCGCGGGTACTCGTCGGCGACCGTGACGGCGATGTACGGGAACGACTTGTCGTCGCGCAAGCGCACGTTGAACGGGGGACGATGGCGCTTGACGAGGTTCTGCTCCAGATGCAGCGCCTCGGCCTCGGTGGACGTGACGATGATCTCGATCCGGGCGATCCGCGCAACCATCCGTTCGATCCCGGCACGACCGTCGCCACGATTGAAGTAGCTGCGTACCCTCGAACGCAGCGATTTCGCCTTCCCCACGTAGAGGATGTCGTCGCCCTCGTCCCGAAACAGATAGACCCCGGGACTACGCGGGAGCGTCGCGAGCTGCTCTTGTACGGTTTCGACCACGTTGGCTAGCGTATCCGTCGCATGTCTCGTCGCCTTTTCCCCCTCATCGTCGCCCTGCTCATCGCGGCTGCGGCCGCTCCGAGCGCACTCGCGGGCGGTCCTGCAATGGCCTTCGGCGCAGCCGAGGACGTCGTCCGCGCGCCCGATCTCGTCTCGGCCAAGGCGGAGATGACGCTCTTCCGCCTCGCGGGGTTCTCGTCGATTCGGGTCACCTCCCAGTGGCTACCCGGTCAGGTTGCTCCGACCGAGGCGGAGCTGACCGTCCTCCGCAACATGAGTGCCGCAGCGCAACTCTCAGGGGTCAAGGTCTATCTCTCCGTGTATCCCCCGGGCTCTCGCTCGACGCCACTCACGCCGGAGGCACGCGAGGAGTTCGCCGCGTATCTCACCGTACTCGCCCAGCAGCTGCCGGCGATCGACGACGTCATCATAGGCAACGAGCCAAACCTCAACCGGTTCTGGCTTCCACAGTTCAATCCCGATGGATCGAACGCGTCCTCCCCCGCCTATCTCGCACTTCTCGCCCGCTCCTATGACGCGCTGAAGGCAATCGACCCGCGGACGCGCGTCTGGGGCGGTGCGCTCGCACCACGCGGGATCGACCGACCCGGGACCGGTCGGGACACGCACTCCCCGGTCAAGTTCCTGCGGGATATGGGTGCCGCTTATCGCGCGAGCGGGCGCACGCTCCCGGTCATGGACGGCCTCGCGTTCCACCCGTACGCCGACTCCTCCGGTCAGTCGCCCGGTACGCCCCACCCCAGATCCACCACGATCGGGCTCGCTGACTACCCGCGCCTCATCCAGACGCTCGGGGTAGCGTTTGACGGAACCGCGCAGGCCGGAAGCACGCTGCCGATCCTCTACGACGAGTTCGGCGTCGAGTCGCGGATCCCGGCGGGGAAGGCGAAGCTCTACACCGGAGCGGAGCCGGCGACGACACGTCCGGTCGACGAGATCACCCAGGGCCAGTTCTACGGAGAGGCGCTACGGCTCGCGTTCTGCCAGCCGACCGTCGTCGGAATCCTGCTCTTTCACTCCCAAGACGAGCCGGCACTCGGTAGCTGGCAGTCGGGCCTCTACTACGCAGACGGCACCCCGAAGACGAGTCTGTACCCCGTCCGGGACGCAATGGCGCGGGCTCGTGGCGGCTCGATCGCGCGTTGCGAAGGCCTTGCGCTCCAGGTCTCGGCGACGAGAGCGCGATTCCCGTCGCAGGCCGAGCTGAAGCGCGGCTCGCGCTCCGTCCAGTTCCGCTGCTCGCTCGACTGCGCCTGGGAGCTGCGCGCGTCGAGTGCGACCGGGGGCGCTATGCGCACGCGGCTGACCGGATACGGACGAGCTGGAATGCCGCTCGTTGCGTCGCTCAAGGGCCGAAAGCTCGGTCGTGGGAGGATCATCCTCACCCTCATAACGATCCACCCGGTCAATCCGGGTACGCCGCAGTCGCGTGAAAGCTCGCCCCTCCAGCTCCCCTGAGTACGATGGAGCCATGAGCGCGAGCAAGCCCACGGTAGAGCGAATCGAGAGCGCCCAGGTCGGGCAGTACGTTTCGTATCGCTTCTTCAAGGTCGATCCTGCCTGGCGGCGCCTTCCCGTCGAGGAACGTGAGGCCGGCAAGGAGGCATTCGCCGAGGTGGTCGAGGAGTGGGCCACGCGGATGCAGGGGCTTCGGACCTACAACGTTTCGGGAATCCGCCCGGAGGCGGACTTCTTCCTCTGGCAGATCACGGAACGTTATGACGATCTCCTCGAGCTCGGTGCAGCCCTCAACGGCACGCCCCTCGCCGGTTGGCTGACGACGCCATACTCGTATCTCGCGACGACGAAGCCGTCGGTCTACACCGACAAGAAGCGCATCCGGCAGGGCAAGGTGATCCCACGAGAGGCGCCATACCTCGTCGTCTACCCGTTCGTGAAGAAACGCCCCTGGTACTTCCTCTCCTTCGAAGAGCGGGCCGACGCGATGCGCGAGCACGCCGTCGTGGGCGGCAAGTTCGTCACGATCACGAACCATACGACGTACTCGTTCGGAATCGACGACCAGGAGTTCATGCCGGCATTCGAGTGCGAGGAGCCTGCCGATTTCATGCACCTGATGATGACGCTGCGGGAGACCGAGGCGTCTCGCTGGACGGAGCAGGACACGCCGATCTTCGTGGGAGCGCTCGGATCCGTTCGGTCAGTCCTGGCAGTGCTCGACGGCGCGGCCGTCCACGCCACGGCCGGTTGATCTCAGGTGTAGGTGTGTTCGGTCCGCCAGGTGCGGACGACCGCCCAGGCGCAGAGCCCGAGCACGGCGAAGAACGCAATCGCGTCGGCCCCCATCGGCGAGAGGCCGATCGCAGCCCCGATATCGACCACCGCGAGCGCGATCGCCGTGTAGAACACGCGCCGCGACCGGTCCGACCAGGCCTCCAGGTCCCCGCGACGCTCTCGCCAGACCAGAAAGAGGAAGAACGCGATCGCAAGGAAGAACGCGATGCGTAGAAGTCCCCCGGTGACCGCGAGGACCGGCTCGAGTGAGAGGACGACGACCACGGCGGCGATCAGGGCTACGATCGCGAGGCCACGTACCGTCCGGTTCTCGTAGATGCGTCTCATGCTCCGGTCATGGTGCCACGAACCCCGAGAGCAGCGGCGACGAGCGCCGAGACGGCGAACCACAGCAGGCGCCGGCGCGGGTCCGCGGGCGCGTAGAACCACGGCGAGAGGACGACGGCGAGCGCGACGCCGCCGTAGACGTAGTGCAACTCGTCACTGGCGCGGTAGTTGCCCGAGAGAAGGAGGAGCCCGAACGCTGCCTGCGCGATCAGCAGAGTCTGCGGCAGGGCGAGGAGGTGAATCGCTGCGCCGCTGAGGAGCACGCCTCGCCTGTAGGCGATGAGGCCGAAGACCCCGGCGAACAGGCAGCCGGCGATAGTGGCGTACGCGAGGTAGCGGTGGGCGTCGACCACGCCGCCGAGCCTACGTGGTCTCGGCAACCCCGTGCGCTAGCTGCCGCTCGTACTCGGCCGCATCGAACGGCCCTGTGACGAACGTCGTTCCCGCAAGCGGATCGTTACTCTGGGCCAGACCCAGCGACCAAGAGCGCTCTCATCCCACCCGAGAGGATCTCGTTGCCCACCGAACCAGGTACCGAAGCACCGGACTTCACCCTTTGCTCGGACACGGGCGAGACTGTATCGCTCTCTTCGCTTCGCGGAAGCCCCGTCGTTCTCTACTTCTACCCAAAGGACGACACACCGGGCTGTACGACCCAGGCCCGTGGGATCCGCGACGCCTGGGACGCGTTTCGGCGGACAGGTGCCGTCGTTCTCGGCGTGAGTCCCGACGACGAGAAATCACATGCTGCGTTCAGGGCGAAGTACGATCTCCCGTTCACGCTTCTCGCCGATCCCGATCATGCCACCGCTTCGGCGTACGGCGTCTGGGTCGAGCGGTCCACCGACGGGAAGACGTTCATGGGGATCGAGCGCTCGACGTTCGTGCTCGACGCCGCCGGCGTTATCAAAGCCGTGATGCGCGGAGTCAAGCCGGACGCGCACGCGGCGGATGTCCTCGCCGCCCTCGCGACGTAGGGGTAGCGAACGGGCGCCAGGGCACGATCCGCCATCCGCGGCCACACATGATCCAGCGCCAGATGAGAAACGGGGCCGCCGGGGCCCCGTCGCTCGGAGATGCGGATGAGAGGACTTGAACCTCCACGTCCTTACGGACACACGGATCTGAACCGTGCGCGTCTACCAATTCCGCCACATCCGCGTGCGGCCGATTCTAGCCGCCGCTGCCACTTCGGGCATGCTGCATGGAAACCACATCGCTCCCGTGACGTCACACTCATCATGATCCGCCTCCTCGGCCTTCTCTCAGCCCTCACACTCCTCGCCTTTCCCGTCGTGCGAGGCTCATCGGCTGCCCCGGGTGCCGACGAGCCGCTCCGCGAGGTCGTCGTGACCCTTACCTCTCCCGCGCTCGCGGGTCGAGACACTGCGGCCAACCGCGCCGCCATCGACCGCGAGCACGCCCGTTTCGCCTCCGAGCTCGAGGTAGCGATTCCCGAAGCGATGATTCACTGGCGTTACCGGCTCGTGCTCAACGGCGCTGCGGTCGTCGTACCCGAACGAGCCCTCCAGCGCCTCTCGCAACTCGAGTACGTCACGTCGGTCGACGCCGGCGCCTCGTACACCGTGGCCACCGTGTCCGCTGCTGACGCCAAGCGCGCGACCCGCCGCTGGCAGTCGGGCCTGCCCAATCAGGGCGACGGTGTGAAGATAGGCATCATCGACGACGGGGTCGACCATCGGCACCCCTATCTCTCGCCTGCCGGGTACACCATGCCCGCCGGGTACCCAAAGGGCCAAACCGAGTTCACGACCGCCAAGGTCATCGTCGCCCGGGCGTTTGCGCCGGCCTCGACCGCCTGGCGGAACGCGCGCCTCCCGTTCGACACCGAGCAGTCCGAACACGGCACCCATGTTGCGGGAATCGCCGCCGGGAACGCCGGGACGATCGCGAACGGGACCTCGATCTCGGGCATGGCACCGCGCGCGTACATCGGCAACTACAAGGCTCTCTCGGTCCCAACAGACGCCGACGTAGGACTCGACGGGAACGCCGCGGAGCTCGTCGCGGCCATCGAGGCGGCGGTCGCTGACGACATGGATGTGATCAACCTCTCTCTCGGCGAGCCCGAGGTCGAGCCCACGCGTGACCTCGTCGCTCTCGCCCTCGATGGTGCGGCCCGGGCCGGTGTGATCCCCGTCGTGGCAGCCGGGAACGACTTCGACGATTTCGGCAAGGGGTCGCTTTCCTCGCCCGGCTCGTCGGCGCTCGCCATCACCGTTGCCGCCGTGACCATCCCGGACGCGACGGGCAACTCCGCCCTCGCCGAGTTCAGCAGCTCGGGGCCGACCGCTCTTTCGCTCCGCCTGAAGCCGGACGTGAGCGCGCCCGGCGTCTCGATTCTCTCGTCGCTACCCGGTGGCCGCTATAGCTCCTGGTCCGGAACGTCGATGGCGAGTCCGCAGGTCTCCGGGGTGGCGGCACTCCTTCGTGAACGCCACCCCACCTGGCCGGTGTCCGTCCTGAAGGCCGCGCTGATCGGCTCCGGCGACACCGTCTGGGTCGGCAGCCAGGCAGCTCCGCCGACACGTGGCGGCGGCGGCCTCGTCAACCCCGTTCGAGCCGACGTCCCGCTCATCCTCGCGACGCCCGCCTCGCTCTCGTTCGGGCTCGTGGCGCCTGGCGTGAGCACCCCCGCGCAGATCGAGATCTCCGACGGCGGCGCAGGCGGCGGAACCTGGGACGTCGCCGTCGAGACGATCAGCTCTGCGGCCGGGTCCAGCCTCGTCGTCCCGACCACCGTCTCCGCGCCGGGAGTGCTCGCGCTTACAGCGACCGTCGATTCCACCGCGACCGACGGCGACCTCTCCGGATTCGTCCGTTTGTCCCGTGGCGTCGACGTGCGGCGGATCCCGTTCTGGCTCCACGTCAGCCGACCCGCTCTCGCTGCTGCCACGCCGCGCTCGCTGACGACGAGGAGCCTGATCAACGGCAACACAAAGGGGAAGCCGTCTCGGGTCTCGCGCTACCGCTATCCCGAGGTGCCGGTCGACGGGCCGGTCTCTGCGGTTCTCCAGGGTCCTGAACAGGTCTTCCGCTTCGTTCTGACGCGCCGCGTAGCGAACTTCGGAGTTGCGATAACGCGTCGGGGATCGGGCGTCCGTGTCGAACCAAGGGTGGTCTCGGCGGGAGACGAGAATCGGCTTACGGGCTACGCCGCACTGCCGCTCCACCTCAACCCCTACCTGGCGCAGTTCGGCGAACCGGTGCTCGTAGCGGGCGCGTTGCGACCGCAGCCCGGGCGCTACGACATCGTCTTCGACAGCCGAACGACCGCCGGGGCCGGCGCCTACACGTTCCGGTTCTGGGTCGATGACACGCGGCCGCCGACCGTGAAGCTCGTGCAGCCACGCGTCAAGCGCAGCGCCCCCGTTCTCGTTCGTGTAGCGGACGGCGGGGCCGGTGTCGATCCGGGAACGGCCGTGGCGACGATCGCCGGCAAAGAGCAGGTGACGTCCTGGAGGAACGGCGTGCTCCGGATCTCGACCAAGGGCATCTTCCCGGGAACGTACCGCCTCCGCCTCCAGATCTCGGACTATCAGGAGTCACGAAACACGGAAAACGTGCCGCCGATCCTCCCGAACACCCGCGTTCTGAACGCGAAGATCGCGATCAGCTAGCCCACGAGCAGGCCACGCGCTCAGCGCGGCGCTTCGCGCTCCTCGGTCGTGGGCAGCGCCTCGAGGTCTGCGTGAACGCTGCGAACGAACTCGTCGTCATCGTTCGTCGAGATCACGGTCAGCTTCGCCTTGCGCTTCTCGCGGCCGCGTAGCCGCCTGGCGTCCGCGCCGGCGAAGCGCTCGAACCTCGGCCACTCGGCGGCGACAACGACACCGATGCCGATCGCGAGTAGCACGATCCAGGGCCAGGACACGCGGTAAGTGTACCGCCGCTACGATCTCATCCGATGCGCCGCCTGATCCGCCTCCTGCCGGTCGCCCTCATCGCAGGGGCTTTCGTGCCGACGGCGCAAGCGCAGGTCAAGACGCTCACCTTTACGGTAGGACCGATTTCCGTGCCCGCCTACGGCGTTGCAACACAGCCCGCCGCCGCGCCATCGCCGAAGGAGGATGGATACGTCGTCGGGATGAAGGCCGAGATCGTCGACGCGAAAGGCGTCGTGCAGGGCCGCGACAAGGTGATGCTCCATCACATCGTTTTCGGCAAGGTCGGGACGCCCGACGCTACCTGTGGCGGTGACGCCGAACGCTTCTACGCCGAGGGCGAGGAGCGACTCGCCTTCGATCTTCCGAACGGCTACGGCTACCCCAACAAGGGCACCGACCGCTGGTACCTCCTCTATATGCTCATGAACCACAAGCCGAAGGCTCTCGACGGCTACGTCCGGTACACCGTGGAGTACGCAACAGGCGAGGATCTTGCCCCGGTGAAGCCGATCTGGCTCGACGTTCGGAACTGCAAGGGCCTCGATCCCTCCTACGACGTGCCGGGCACCGGCAAGCGGTTCTCCGCTTCGGTCGAGTCCACGTCGTGGGTCTCGCCTCTCAGCGGCCGCCTCGTTGCAGGCGGGGGCCACCTGCACGGTGGTGGAATCCGCCTAGACCTTGTCAATTCGACGTGCGGTACGAAGCTCTTCAGCTCGGAGCCCACCTGGGGTCGGCCCGTTCCCCGGCCGATTCTCCACGAACCCGGACCGACGAAGATGTCGCAGTTCCTCTCCGCCGAGGGGATCCCCGTCGCAGCCGGCCAGCGCCTCACGCTGAAGTCGGTGTACGACAACGGCGCTCCGCACACACGTGCAATGGGCATCTTCATCACGTACCTCGCCCCGGGACCGGTGATCGGGTGTCAGTCGACTCCCGCGCTGACCGTCGACCGCGGCAAGCCCGCGTACCCGCCGTCGTTCTCGTTCCCACTCCCCAAGCAGCCCTCAGGCTCGCTCGCTCGCAATGTCAGGTCGAGCTGGGTCGGAGACAACCGCTACCAGTACGAGCGGATCTCGATCCCGCTCGGAACGCTGTTCTCCTGGAACTTCATCGGCACGCGACAACACGATGTCACGCTCGTCCGCGGACCCGTCGGGTTCTCAACGCCGTGGACGCTGGCCGGGACATACTCGCGCAAGTTCACGAGGCGCGGAACGTACGAGTTCTTCTGCTCTCTGCACCCATCGCAGATGACGCAGAAGATCACCGTCCGTTGACGCTCGAGCGCCTTCCCCGCGTCCTCCTCCGCCTCGAGGGGGCGGCAGTCGCCATTGGCGCTCTTGCCCTCTACGCACACGCGGACTACTCGTGGCTCCTGCTCGCGATCCTCGTGCTTGCACCTGACCTGAGTGCGATGGGTTTCCTGGCGGGGCCGCGCGTTGGCACGCTGACCTATAACGCCGCTCACACGACTGCGTCGCCGATCGTCCTCGGTGCGATCGGCGTCATTCTTCCCTCGGAAACCGCCACGGCCGTTGCTCTCGTCTGGCTCATCCACATCGGTTTCGACCGCACCGTGGGCTACGGCCTCAAGTATCCAAGCGCGTTCAAGGACACCCACCTGAACCGCATCTGAGTGTCCTCAGGCGCCCACCCAGATCTCCATCGCGAGGTCAGCGAGCGGCACGCCTCCCCCAGGAGTGACGAGCCACGTGTCCTGCATGTAGAGGCAATCCTCGCCGTTCGCGGCGATCGCGTGGGGGTGCATCGAGAGCACCATGTTCTCCTGCAGCACGACTTCGGAGCCCTCCCCCACCTTCGGGAACTCGATCATCGTCATACCGATCGAGTGCCCCGTGACGTGACCCAGGTGGTAGCCACGGTCGCTGAAGCCCTTCGAGACAGCCCTGTGCACGTCATGGCACGTCGCACCGGCGTACATCGCGCTCTTCGCAGCGTCGTAGTACTCGAGATAGCCCTCCATCATCCGCTTCGTCTCGTCGGACGGCGTGACGTCCGCAGCGCACACTGCGCGCGAGACCTCGACCCAGTGCATGCCGGGGCCGGCGACCTCGAGGGAGGGCAGGACGAATCCGCCGAGGATCTCCTCCTTCCGGGCGATCTTGAACTCGGGGCGGGCGTACGCGTCGGTTCCGGTGAGCACCATGTTCATCGTCAAGCGGCCACAGCCCTCGGCGATGAAGTACGCCTCGGCCGCTCCCATCACCTCGGCAGCGGACTTGCCTGGCGCGTAGGCCTCATGCCAGACCTCGAAGCCCCGCTGGTTGATCCGTACCGAGTCGCGCACGGAGATGAGCTCGGCGTCGCTCTTGACGGCGCGGGCGATGTCGAACTCGACGTCGAACGAGATCAGATCGAGGCCCGAAAGCGCCTGGTAATCCCGCACGGCCATGATGTAGTCGAGGCCGTAGACGCCGATTCGCCCCCAGCCGGCACCGCGTGCATGATCGGCGATCAGCTCGCCGGGACGCGCATGGAAGAGCTGTTCGAGCGGCGTCATCCCGTGCTCCCCGACGTACCGCGCCTCCGTCGGGAAGACGACGAAGGCGTCGCCGTCGGCCGGAAGGACGACGTACGCGTAGCGATGCACGATCTGGAAGCCGGACATGTAGGTCACGGCGCCCTCGAAGCCGCTGTACTCGTTCCCGGAGACGATCAGGGCATCGAGCCCGTGCTCTCCCATCGCCGTTCGCGCGTTCGCGTGACGGCGCTCGAGCTCGGCCGCTAGGTCCATGAAGCTTCAACTCCTTTGATGAGGGTGGTGATCGTGTCGTGGAATGGCGTCGGCACTCCGAGCTCGCGCCCGAAGAGTGCGATGCCGCCGTTGAGAAAGTCGATCTCGGTCGGTCTGCGTGCCTCGACGTCCTGAAGCATCGACGCCTTGTGGCCGTAGGCGACGTCCGGCCTCGCTGCGTGGTCGATCAGATCCTCGGGGTCTGCGTCGAGCGTGATGCCCTGCGCCGACGCGACTGCCTTCCCCTCGTCGACGAGGGCCGAGACGAGCGCCCGAAGATCCGGGCGCTCGCAGACGCGGCCATGGCTCAGGCCGGTGAGGGCACCGATCGGGTTCGTGGAGGCATTGAAGATCACCTTGCGCCACTGAGCGGGGCGGGCGTCGGCAACCGCGGCCGCCGGCATGCCGCCGCGGGTGCACGCGTCGGCGAGCGCTTCGACCTCCTCGAAGGTCGCTGGTGCAGGCTCGAATGGAGAAAACGTGGTGTCGCCTTTGACGTCCCATTGGACGTGCCCCGGTTCGAGCAGCTTGCCGGCAGGGAACGTCGTCCCCCGGATGACGCGGGAGACGTGCCGCGCGAGAATCTCCTCGTTTCCGACACCGTTCATCACCGATGCGACTGCGCCTTCCGCGAATGCGTGCGCCGTTGCCGCGAGCGCCGAGTCCGCGTGCATCGCCTTCGTCGCGACGATGCCGAAGTCGCACGGCGGCAGCGAAGTGGCGTCGCTCGTCGCGCGCAGGTGGGCATGGACGGTCCCGGCCCCCGAGAGGGTCAGCCCGTCTCGCTCGATCGCGTCGACGTGGCCCTGGTGGAGGTCGAACGCCCAGACCTCCACGTCGGCGAGCGTCGCGAGGTTAGCGGCAAAGAGCGACCCAACGGCGCCGCAGCCGACGATGCAGATTCTCATGGTGTGGGCTCTTCCGGAGCGGGAGGATGTGTGCGTCGGAGAAAATCGAGGCGGAACTCGCGACCGCCGGTGATCCCTCCAGGTCGGAGGATGAGGACGAGGGCCATCAGGGCCCCGACGATGACGAGGCGCGTTCCGGCCGGAAGGTCGATCGTCAGGCTACCGATCGTGAGGCCGTTCTCGGCCTCGGCGAGCAGGGAGTCGAGGCCGCTGACGGCGAGCGCTCCGACGACCGCGCCCCAGAGGCTCGTCATTCCGCCGATCACGAGCATGGCGAGGGTGATGAACGTGAGGTCGAGATAGACCGTCTCGGAGTTGATCGGCAGGAGGTGGACGTACAGGCCACCGGCGAAACCGGCGAGAACGCCCGACAACGTGAAGGCGATCAACCGCTGCTGGTACACGGAGACGCCAACGGCACGCGCCGCCGCAGGGTCCTCACGTGATGCACGCAGGAGTCGACCGAATCGACTCGACTGGTACCCGAAGGCCACGCCGATCACGAGCAGCGCGCCAATCGCGGCCTGAAGCAGATCGGTCGTCTCCGGGACGGACGAGAACGTGTTCGTTCCCGGCCCGACCTTCTCGTAGTAGCGCAGCAGGTTGTGTGTGATCTCGAGCACGCCGAATGTGGCGATGCCGGCGGCGAGCCCGGAGAGACGCATCAACGGTAGGCCCACGAGGAGGGCATACACGCCGCCCACTGCCGCGGCGGTCAGAAGCGACGGCACATTGCCGATCGTGTGATCGCGGAGCACCGGGAAGAGGTACTGCATGATCGCCGGCTTCTCGGTGACCGGCACGGAGAGCACACCCGCCGTCCACGCTCCGACGGCGACGAAGCTGATGTGCCCGAACGAGACGACGCCCGAGTTCCCGACGAAGACGTAGATCGCGACGACGATCGCGACGGCGACGAGCGCGTTGATGAAATAGATCTCCGTCGAGTTCGATGCCACACTGCCCAGCAACGCCGCGACGACAATCAGTCCCAGCGGGCCCGCCAGCTGAGTCAGGTGGCGCCCGCTCATACGCGCTCCACCGGACCCGGGCCGCGGGCGAACAGCCCATTCGGCCGTACGAGCAGGACGAGGATGACGAGACCGAAAAGGAACGACGGCAGGTACTGGCTCTGATCCGACGGCAGAGCGCCGCCGAGAATCCCCGAGACGAATCCGATCGCGAAGCCGCCCATCGTGGCGGTGAGAAGCCGGTTCATGCCCCCGACGACGACGCCCGCGAGCACGACGATCGTGTCCCGAAGGGCGAAATCGGGAGTGACGAGAGGATTCTGCACTGTCAGGATCACGCTCACCGTGGCGGCGAGGAGCGCCGAGATGAGAACAGCCGAGCCGATAACACGATCGGCACGGACTCCGAGCAGGCGCGCCGTACGGAAGTCCATTGCGGCAGCGCGCATGTGGAGTCCCATCGTCGTCCTTTCCAGGAGGAGGACGAGAAGCAGGAGACAGATTCCCGCGACAATGATCGCGACGATCGTGATCTTCCGGATGTCGACATCGCCGACCGTGACGGGGCGGTTGAGGCTGCCGAGCGAGGAGGCGGCCTTGCCGAGTGGCCCGAAGGCGAGTAGCGCAATGCTCTGCAAGAGGAATGCGACCGCGAATGTGGCGACGAGCATCACAGCGGGCGACTGGGCGCGGAGGGGGCGAAAGACGACGACATCCATGATCAGCGAGAGCCCTATGACGACGGCGAAGCAGAACGCGATGCCCACGACGAGCGGGAGATCCCATTCCGACGCGAATGCCAGTGCGTACGCGCCCGCCATCACGAGCTGCCCGTACGCGAAGTTGACGAGCCGCAGGACGCCGAACACGAGCCCGATGCCGACGGCCATGAGCGCGTATACGGCGCCCAGCCCGATCGAGTCCACGATCACCTGCCAGCTGATGCTGAGGAGACCGAGAGTCATGAGAGGTACGCCGCCACCATCTTGGCCGTGTCGTTCGCGTCGGCAGGCGTCAGCGTGAGGCGCAACTCGCCGTTTGCGATCACGTAGCTTCGATCCGCGAGAGCCACGGTGCGCTGGGCGCGCTGCTCGACGAGGAGGACGGTGATTCCCCGCTCGCGCACGCGAGCGAGCGCGTCGAAGACCACGTCCACGACGGTCGGCGAGAGCCCGAGCGAAGGTTCGTCGAGAAGCAGGACGTCGGGTCGGGCGACGAGTGCTCTCGCGATCGCGAGTTGCTGTTGCTGCCCGCCCGACAACGCCCCGGCATGGCGCGACCGAAACTCCCTCACGACCGGGAACAGCTCGAACACAGCATCCGTATCTGCTTCGGCCGAGTCGCCATCCCGGCGTGCCGCGTAGCCGAGGCGCAGGTTCTCCTCCACCGTCAGGTCGGCGAAGATGCGCCGCCCCTCGGGGACGAGCGCAATTCCACTGCGCGCCACGTCCTCCGGTTTGCGACCGACAATCGAGGTTCCCGCGAGCCGAATATCGCCGGCGCGTGGCGCGACGAGTCCCATGATCGCGTTGAGCGTCGTCGACTTCCCCGCACCGTTCGGCCCGATCAGCCCGACGATCTCACCACGGCCGACCTCGAACGAGAGGTCGCGCACCGCGGCAATGCCGCCGTAGGCGACATCTAGGCCTGTGACGGAGAGCATTGGATCGGTCACGGGTCGCCCTCGTGAACGGCGCTCTCGCCGAGGTAGGCAGCGACCACGTCCAGGTTCTCTCGAATCTCGTCAGGCGTACCCTCTGCGAGCGTCCGGCCCTGATCGAGGACGAGCAGCCGATCGCACACGTCCATGATCAGCGCCATGTTGTGGTCGATCAGGAGCACCCCGGCGTTGTGGTCGTCACGGACGGAGCGAACGACCGCCGCGAACTCCGGCACTTCCGCTTCCGGCAGGCCGGCGGCAGGCTCGTCCATGAGCACGAAGAGCGGATCGGTGGCGAGTGCCCGCGCAACTCCGAGACGCCGCTCGTCGCCGTGAGGCAGCGAGCCGGCAGGTGCGTCTGCGTAGCGGTCGAGGCGCAGCAGCCCGAGAATCTCGGTGGCCGTGGCTCGTGCTCGGCGCGGCGAGGAGCCCACGCCGAGAGCCGCGACCTCGACGTTCTCACGGACGCTCAGCTGCCGGAATGCGTGTGAGTGCTGAAAGGTGCGGGCGAGGCCGCTGCGGCCGCGCCGGTGGGCGCTCCACGACGTGATTGCCTTGCCGTCGAGCTCGACGGCACCGGAGGTGGGCCGATCGAAGCCGGTGAGAATGTTCACGAGCGTCGACTTGCCGGCCCCGTTCGGCCCGATCAGCCCGACCACCTCGTGCCGATGAATCTCGAGCGAGACGCCCTGGAGGGCGTCTACACCCTCGAACGAGCGGGACACGTCGGCGG
>NZ_JBDSNT010000089.1:0-12632 GCF_039915195.1 Gaiella sp. | reverse complement strand
TCGACCTCGTACCCCAGGAGGATCTCGCCGCCTGCGGCAACGACATCGTCGGCGAAGCCGCGTGCGACGAGGCCGTAGTCGACGATGCCGGTTCCCCGTACGTGCAGCGCGCGCAGGCCAGCCGCGTGCGGCTCGATCTCCCGCAAGCGGTTTGGTCCGATGAGCTCCAGGCCGACCGCGCCGTTTGCGACCGCCCGCCGATGTAACTCCTCGAGACGCGGAAGCTCGGAGGCATCGGTCGCGACGATGACCTTGCCGCAGATGTTCGTTGGGATCGATCGCTCGGCACAGTACTGCTTGAGCGCGGCCGCCCCCTGAGTGCAGAGGCGAGCCTTCAGTGAACCCGGGGCATAGTAAATGCCTGAATGGATCACGCCGCTGTTGCGACCGGTCTGGTGCTGCGAGATCGAGGACTCCTTGTCGATGACGACGATACTCAGCCCCGGCCGCCGGAGTGAGAGCGCCCGTGCAACCGCAAGACCGACGATGCCGGCACCGACGACAGCGACGTCCACCGTGCGATCTGCGAACGAGAGGCTGGATCGATCAGGAACGGGCATTCACGTCAGGGTGTACTCGGGGCCGGATCCACCTTCCGGCGGTGTCAGGCGGCCGCCGCGCGCCGTGATCGCGCCGCACTGGACGCAGTTCGACGGCGTCAGCATCACGTCGACGGTGCCGTCGCCATGGTCCGCCCCCACCTCGTAGACCTGAGCCGGGCACATCCAGGCCCACATCTCGGCGACGTCGAGTGGCACCCTCCGCTCGATCCGAACATGGTTCGGCTGGTCGTCGCGCGTCCGGTTGCCAGACGCGAACACCGAGGAGAGCTTGTCGAACGTCAGCGCGCCGTCCGCGGACGGATAGCGCGATGCACGATCCGTGCGGAGAAGCGGCGCTGTGACATTCGGCTCGTTGTGGAACTCCTTCGGCGGCAGCTTCCCCTTCGTCACCGTCATCGCGCTGGCGAGACCACCACCAACGAAGAAGCCCTTCTCGAACGCCTGCCGCATGTTGCGCACCTCGCGGAGGCTCTTGCCGAGATACCCGGTGCGGATCTCCTCGTCGTAGGCGTCGAAGGCGCCGATCCGGCCCGGGTTCTCGCCTCGCTGCAACGACCGATATGCAGCCTCGGCCGCCAGGCGACCGGACTCGATGGCGTAGTGGACACCCTTCAGCCGGGCGAGATCGACGAGCCCGGCGCTCTCGCCGGCGAGCAACAGCCCGGGCGCACCGAGCCGGCTCGGCATCGCGTGCCAGCCACCGCTCGTGATCGTCTTCGCGCCCCAGGCGACCCGCTCCCCACCGTCGAGGATCTCGCGAACGAAGGGGTGCGTCTTGAACTCCTGGAGAAGGTCGTGCGCCGAGAGCTCCACGTCGCGGTAGTCGAGCCCGATGACGAACCCGAGGGACACCATGTCAGCGCCCATCGGATAGATCCACGACCCGCCGAACTCGCGATACTTCGCCGACTTGCGGAGCGGCCAGCCGAGCGTGTGCACGATCCTGTCGAGCGGCTTCGCGACGCGCCACACCTCCTTGACTCCGAGCTCCCAGATCTGCGGCTCGCGGCCGTGCAATCCGAAGTGATCGAGCGCAGCGCCCGTGAGGTGGCCGGCTGTCCCTTCGGCAAGCACGGTCACGCGCGCGACGATGTCCGCTCCCGGCTCGAAGTTGCCGAGCGGCTCGGCTTCCTTCCCTCGCCCCTTGTCGCCGCTTCGGATCCCGACGACCCGCCCGTGCTCGACGAGCAACCTGTCGGCCGAGGTCTCCGGCAGGACGAACGTGCCAGCGGCCTCCGCCTGCTCGGCGAGATAGCGGGACATTTGCGAGATCGAGACGATCCAGTTGCCGTGGTTGCGGAGCGTCGGCGGCGGTGGGATCCTGACGGCGCGCTTCCGCGTCAGCAGGTAGACGCCCTCACCAGGCACCTCCCCGTAGGTCGGTACGCCCCCGAGCTGCTCGGGCCGTCCGCTGAAGAGCCTGCGAATCGCGCGCGGGTTCATGACGGCGCCGGAGAGGAGATGCGATCCGGGCTGCTTCCCCTTCTCGACGAGCGCCACCGGAACCTCGCCGAGTCTCTCGGCCGTCGCCGGGTCGTCCGCGAGCAGTTGCCCGAGACGGATCGCGCACGAGAGGCCCGCTGGTCCGCCGCCCACGATCAGGACTCCCACCTCGATGCGTTCGTCCAGCGCGTCGGTCGGCGCGGCAATCGCCTCGTTGCTCGAGAACGGCGGCGGGAAGTCCGCGGCACGGACTGCGGCCGCTGCGCCCCTGGCCAACTTACCCCCTGCGGGCTCGCGCGAGCTCGGCGAGCTTCGGGGCGACGGCGTTCAGGTCGCCGACGATCCCGAAATCGGCGAAGTCGAAGATGGGCGCGTTCGGATCCTTGTTGATCGCCACAATCGCACCGGAGTTCTGCATGCCGACCTTGTGCTGGATCGCGCCAGAGATCCCGAGCGCGATATAGAGCTTCGGTGAGACCGACTTGCCGGTCTGCCCGACCTGCGTCGAGTACGGGTACCAGCCGGCATCGACGACGGCACGTGTCGCCGCAACCGCGCCACCGAGCGCCGCCGCCAACTCCTCCGCCAACTTGAAGCCCTCCGGCGCGCCAAGCCCGCGTCCTCCGGCGACGATGACATCCGCATCCTCGATCGAGGGCCCGCTCGCCTGCTCCTGGGCCTGCTCGACCATCTGCGCGGCCGTCGAGTACTCCCTGAGCGTGACTGCGACATCCTTGACGGTGGCGGATCCGCCCGTTTCGACGGGCTCGAACGCACCCGATCGCACGAGGGCGATGCGAGGCGTGGTCGTCCAGCCTACGGTTACGAGAACGGTGTCGCCGAGCGCGGGACGGCGGGCGGTCAGTTCTCCACCGTCGATCTCGAAGTCGGTGATGTCCCAGTTCAGGCCGGCGTCGAGTCGCGCCGAGAGACCGGCGGCAACGTCCGCGGAGAGAACCGAGGCGGCGAAGAGGATGTTCGTCGCGCCCGACGCTGTAACGACCGCTTCGAGCGCGTCGACGCGCGGCTGCGGAAGCGGAGCCTCGAACTCGGGTGCGTCGACGGCGTACACGTTGGACACGCCGTACGCGCCGGCCGATGCCGCGGCGTCGGCGACGCCGTGCCCGACGATCACACCGGCAACGTCCTGCCCGCCGACGGCGAGCGCTCTCGCGAGCACGCCGAGCGAGCCTTTCTGGATGAGCCCATCGTGATGCTCGAGGAAGACGAGGGTGCTCACAGCAGTTTCTTCTCCGCAAGCCAGGCGATGAGTTGATCGGCGGCCGTTCCGTCGTCCTCGATCTTGATCTGGTTTCCCTTCGCGGGCGGTGGAGCGAGCGTGAGCACGCTGGTCCGCGATCCTGCAGCCCCGACGAGGGCGGGATCGGCCCCGAGATCCGCAAGCGACAACGTCTCTGCCGGCTTGGATTTGGCCCCCATGATTCCCTTGAGGGACGGGTAGCGCGGCTCGTTGATCGCATCCGACACTGCGACGACCGCCGGCAGCGGCGCCGAGATGATGTCGTAGCCGAACTCCGTCTGCCGCTTCCCGGTCACGGAGGCCCCCTCCACCGTGAGCTCGGCGACCTGAGAGATCACCGGACGCTGCAGCCTGTCGGCGACCGCGGCCCAGAGGACGGCACCGTCGGAGTCCGATGACTGCTGCCCGAAGAGAATGAGGTCAGCTCCCTCACGCTCGAGCCCCTTCGCGAGCGCGTAGCTCGTGGCCACGAGATCCGAACCGGCGGCTGCATCATCCGAGACGAGCATCGCGCGGTCGGCACCCATCGCGAGCGCCTTGCGCAGGGAATCGAGCGCCTTGGTCGGCCCGAACGACACGACGACGACCTCGCCCCCGTGTGCCTCCTTGATCCGGAGAGCTTCCTCGACGGCGTTGACGTCGGTCGCGTTGAGCGCACCCTCCCCCGACCGGTCGAGCCGGTTCGTGGTGGGATCGAGCTTTCGTCCCGACGTTGCGTCCGGAACCTGCTTCACACAGACCGCGATCTTCATACCGTGAGCCTAGATGATGAACAATTCGAGTGGCAGGGTAGAGGTGACTCTCGTGGTGAGACGTCGAGGCACTCTGGTAGGCTCCCGCCCTTCGAGCGCGAATCACGGGAGACACTTGGCTCCCGATCCAGGATGCGAATTCACCGGACGACAGCCCGAGGAGCCTTCCTCCTCTCTTTCCTCCTGGCGCTCAGCCTGGCGGTCGTGTCAGCTTCACTCGCGGTCCCCGAGCCCGCCGACCCACCCTCTGGCGGCAAGAATCCGATCGTCTTTCCGGTCGTCGGTGCCGCAAGGTACTTCGACGATTGGGGCGATCCGCGCGGGCAGGGTCGACACGCGGGGAACGACATCCTCACGACGTGGCGCTCCCCCGCGGTCGCGGCGGAAGACGGGAAGATCAGGCTCTGGACGACGTCGTCGCGGGCCGGGTGCATGCTCTACCTCTACGGCGCAAGCGGCACGACCTACCTCTACGTCCACCTCAACAACGACCTGACCGCGAAGCGAGACAATCGTGGCACATGTGCGCCGGGCGTTGCCTACGCCAACGGTCTCAAGACGGGCTCACGGGTCAAGGCCGGCCAGCTCATCGCCTATAACGGCGACTCGGGCGACGCTGAGGGGACCTACCACCTCCACTTCGAGATCCATCCGAACGACGGCGTCGACGCGAATCCGCGTCCGTATCTGAACGAGGCGCGGCGCCTGCTCTTCCCGGTTCAACCACTTGTGAAGCCCGTGACAGTCGGGGTCAAGGGGACGGTCACCTCGGCAGGCGGCGGGATCGTCGAGCTCGCAATCACGAGTTACCGGGTCTGGCCGGGCGGAACGTGGGTGACGATCCCCGCGCGCACGCTCGAGCTGGCGGTGCCGGTCGAGTCCGTGGTCGATGAGTCACTCGTAGATCTCATTCTGTCGCCGACGAGGCGAACCCTGAGCTCCAGGAAGTGGAAGGCGACGAAGGTCGTCGCGTTCACGATTCCGACGCCGGCGACGCTCGCCGTCAGTGCAGGCGAGCCCGGAGCACTCTCGGTCGATCGGATCCGCCCCGGATGAGTCGGGCCGTCTCCGCGGCCGTTCCGAGCGTGTTCCGTATCTACACGTGTGCAGTGGCCGAGCGAAGGAACGCGACGATCTCGCTCGTCGGAGCACCCGGCGTGAAGATCGCTGCTACTCCGCGGTCGATCAGCTCGCCTGCGTCGTCGGCCGGGATCGTCCCGCCGACGACGACGAGCACGTCGTCCGCGCCCTGGGCGCGGAGGCCGTCGATGATTCTCGGCACGAGCGTCATATGCGCTCCCGAGAGCACCGATATCCCGACTGCGTCCGCATCCTCCTGGATCGCCGTCTCGACGATCTGCTCGGGGGTCTGATGGAGGCCGGTGTAGATCACCTCCATCCCTGCGTCGCGCAGGGCGCGCGCGATGATCTTCGCACCGCGGTCGTGTCCGTCGAGGCCGGGCTTGGCGATCACCACGCGTATCTTCCGCTCCACATGGGCAGTATACGGCGATGAAATTCTCCGTCATCGGCTGTTCGCCCGCCTGGCCCAATCCCGGCAGCGCCCATTCGGGATACCTGCTCGAGCACGAGGCCGGACGGCTCCTCGTCGACTGCGGCCCCGGCGTCCTCCCCCGCCTCCGCCAACGCGAGGGCTGGCCGAACGTCGATGCCATCGCGATCACCCACTTTCACCTCGACCACTGGGGCGATCTCGTGCCGTGGGTCTGGGGCGCCATGTACCGCTGGGCGGGAGCCGTCGCCGTCGACAATCGCCCCGACCTCTGGGTTCATCAGGGCGGCCGCGCGGTGATGGAGGAGTTCGGCGAGCAGTTCGGCTTCAGGGACATGTTCGACCGCGTGTTCACCGTCCGCGAGTACGCGCCGGACGAACCGTTCGTCGCCGCCGGCTTCGAGGTTGTGCCGCTGCGACTGCCGCATTACACGCTCGAGACGTACGGGTTCAGGCTCTCGGCCGACGGCGTGACAATCGCGTACTCAGGCGATAGCGGCCCGAGCGAGCGACTGGCGGAACTCGCCCGTGACTCCGACCTCTTCGTGTGCGAAGCAACGCTCAAACGCGGCGTCGACGACGGACCGCTGAGAGGGCACCTCAGCGTCGACGAGGCACTTGCGTCTGCCGCACAATCCGGGACGAGGAGAGTGCTGCTCACACATCGCCCCTCCGAATTGGATACCCCGCCCGACGTCGAGCAGGCGTTCGACGGCCTCGAGATCGAGCTGTAACAGACTCGAATCGGCGAGGGTGTGCCCGAGCGAGGCACGGGAAAACCAGCTTGTCCCCCGTCCGAGCGATCCGATCGAGGGACTGACGACATCGTGCCTCCCCTGCTCGGGTGGCGCGATCGCTGATCCGAGGGATCACCCGAGGGTACCGCTGCTGCCGATCCCTCTGGCATGCGGCGGTTCCTCATTCTTGTCACCTTCGTGGCTCTCGCGCTTGGAGCTACGGTCGCCGGCCCCGGCAGCGAGGCGGCACAGGCAACGGGGCAGAAGTGTGGCGCGGGAGCGAACGGCTCCCAGGGGTACGCCTACGCGGGCCATCAGGCAACCAAGGTCGCTCACGGTGTCCGCGCAACGATCACACCGACCGTGCAGGCGAACGTCGCCGCCGGTCACGTGGCCGGCTGGGTCGGTGTCGGCGGACCGGGTCAGGGCGCCGGCGGCGAGACGACGTGGCTTCAGGTTGGCGTCGCGTCGATGCCGGACACTCCCACGATGGTCTACGCCGAGATCACTCGTGGCGGCCAGGATCCGGTGTTCGTGACGCTTCTGCAGGGTATCGCGGTCGGCGAGAGCCACAAGGTCGCAGTGCTCGAGATGTCCGGCCGCCCGAACTACTGGCGAGTCTGGCTCGACGGAGCCGCGGTGACCGAGCCGATCCTGCTCGCGAATTCGACCAATCGGTGGCGTCCGATCGCGACCGCGGAATCGTGGGACGGCAATCGGGGCGTCTGCAACCGGTTCGGGTTCCGCTTCGACGGCGTCGGCGTTGCCGCGTTGAAGGGTGGCTCGTGGCAGGCCTTCTCACCCGGCTACAAGTTCCTCGACCGCGGGTTCGACGTCAAGCGCCTGAGCGGCTCGACCGATGGGCAGCGCACGCTGTCAGCGGGTGCGCCTTCCCCGTACGCGTTCGAGGCAACGAGCCTGTAGGGGCGAGGCGGATGCCTCGCCCTCGAGGCGGATGCCTCGCCCCTACGACAACATGGCCCACGCACAACCGGGCCCACGGCAACCGAAACACCCGCCGGCCCAACGCACCCGGCACCCGAGGACGACGCATCCGCGTCGCCCCTACGACAACATGGCCCACGCACAACCGGGCCCACGACACCCGAAACACCCGCCGGCCCAAACGCATCCGGCACCCGAGGACGACGTCCGCGTCGCCCCTACGACAGCGACGTGTCACCCATGCCCGTAGGGGCGAGGCGGATGCCTCGCCCTCCTGGATGCCTCGCCCTCCCGGACGCCTCCGCCTACGAGGCGAGAATGCGGATCGGCGTCCCGAGCGGGATCCGGTCACGCATGAAGTTCGCGGTCTCGTTCGACATGCGGACGCAGCCGTGTGAGACGGCTTGCCCGAGCAGGTGGGGCGCCGTCGTTCCGTGAAGCCCGACGACCCCTCCGCCCGGCCATTCCGACAGCTTGGAGTAGGCGCTGGTCTCGAAGGCGAACGAACCCAGGAACGGAACCTTCACCGGCTTGAAACGAACGGTGACGTAGTAGAGCCCTGTCGGCGTCTCGGTGCCGGGAGCTCCGACGGCGATCTTGCCGGTGTAGACGAGCTCATTCTTCTTCCAGACTTGAACGACGCGGGTGCCGCGGTAGACGACGACCTGCCACGGCATCGGCTTGACCGCGACGTGCGGAGCCTGCACCCAGCCCGTGCGGCCGTTCGGGCGGCCGGGCACGGTGATCTTGTACCACTCCGTCTTGCCCTTCTTGCCCTTCTTCACACCGACAGCAAGGACGTACCGCGCGCGATAGTCCTGGGGTCTGAACTCGCTCAACCTGGCAATGACGCGCGCGCTCTTATTCGGTGCGCTGCGTACGGCCAGCATCGGCACGTTGATCGTCCCAGCGCCGATGACTGCCTTCGGCGGTGACTGGCTGACAGCGAGGCCTGAGGTCGGCACGAGGAGCGCGACGACGAACACCGCGGTCGCGATGAGAAGCTTGAGCAATCGAGCTGGTTGTCCAGTCATGGGATTCATCATTTCGTCGAGAGGTCTGGAAGTCCTACGCTGCAACGATCTTGATGGGAGTTCCGACCGGAACTACCGAGCGGAGATACTGAATATCCTTGTTCAACAGCCGGACACACCCGTGCGACACGGCCTGCCCGATCAGCTCGGGGGCGTTCGTTCCGTGAACGCCGACGACGCCGCCTCCCGGCCAGTCCGAGAGCTTGGAGTAGCCGCTCGTCTCGAACGCGTAGGCGCCGAGCACCTCCCACGACGGATCGAACTTGGCCTGGACGTAGAAGAGCCCGGTCGGCGTCTCCGTCCCTTTCTTACCGATCGCGATCCTGCCGGAGCGAACGACCTTTCCGTTCACGTAGAACTCGAACTTCCGGGCGCCGCGGTAGATGACGAGCCAACGATCCACCGGCTTCAGTGTGGCGCTCGCGGCGGGGATCCAGCCCGAGCGTCCGTTCGGGCGGCCGGGAATCGTGATCCTGAGCCAGGTGGGCTCACCGGTCTCAGCATCCGTGCGCTGCTCGAGCGCGAGGACGACGCGCGGCCGGAAGTCGGGCCGGAACTGTGTCATCGTCTTCAGAACCGATGCCTTCCTGCTCGGTTGCGAGCGAACGGCCACGCTCGGCCACGCGATCGTGCCGGAACCGACGACGTCGACCGCCGCGAGAGCCGACGGCTTCGAGGGTGCTGTGGCGTCGGCGCCGGCGGCCGGAACCGCGATGAGCCCGACCAGCACAGCCAGGAGAACGAAGGCCTTCATACCCACAGGGTAGTGCCCCTTGTGGGGGGCAACCATGCCTCGTTCGAGGGTTTCACATACCTCTAACAACTGCGCGACGCACGAGGGATTGGCGCCCGAACGGCCGACGCCCCCGGTTCTCCCGGGGGCGTCGGCCCTAACTCCGTTTCGGCTTACGTCGGGCGCTACCCGGTGACGGGGGGTTCGTACACGCCCACCACGCCGATCCGCTGGGTGTTGCAGGCCTTCGCCCCCTGGATCGCGACCCGGATGATGCCCGGCTGGGACGGCTTTACGGTCACTATGACCTTGCCGTTCTTGCCGGTCTTCGCCGTCTTCGAGATCCCAGGCCCGGTGATCTTCACCGTTGCGCCCTTCACACCCTTCTTGCCCTTCTTGACCGTGATGCTGATCTTCTGCGCCTTGCCGGTCGCCTTCAGCACCTTCGGGTTCGCGACCAGCGTGCTGCAGATCTCCGGAACCACGACCGGCGGCTTCGGCGGCGTCAACGGAGCGGTGACGAGCGTCGAGGCCTGGGCCGTGTTGTTGTTCGGATTGTTGTCGATCGGCGTTTTGTTGCTGACGATCACGACGTTTGTCTTCGTCCCGGTCGCGTTGACCGTGGCGTTGATCGAGATCGGCACCGACTCGCCTGCAGCGAGGCTCGAAATCGTGCAGTCGACCGCCTTCGCAGTTGTCGTACACGTTCCCTTACCCGTTGTCGCCGAGACGAATGTGACATCGACCGGAGCCGAGTCGGACACGAGCACGTTCTGTGCAGCGTCGGGCCCGTTGTTCCTCGCCGCGATTGTGTAGACGATCGGAACCGAGCCACCGCCGAGCGGCAACTGCACTGCCGCCGTGGCCGACTTCGTCACCGTCACGTCGCTCGACGGAACGTACGGCGGCGGCGGCGTCGCGGTGAACGTCACCGTTGCGTCGTCCGAGGCCGTCTTCGTGTTGCCGTCGTCGTCGGTGCCAGTCGCCGTCGCGGTATTGACGTGCGGGCTGCTCGGCGTACCCGTGATATTCCGGGTGACCGTGCAGACGATCGATTGACCCGGCGTGATCGTGATCGGCCAGGTCTTGGTCGCACCCCCCACCGTGCAGGTGACGTCGCCGGCGGCATCGAGGTCGCCGAGCTTGTCGTCCTGCAGGGACGTGACGGTGATGTTGTCAACCGCGTTGACCGTAGCCTCGCCCAGCGTGAACTGCGCGAGGTTTGTGATCGTGATCGTGAACGCGATCGCTCGCGTGCCTTCCTGGACGGAGGTCGGATTCGCCGTCTTCACGACCTGGAGCTTCGACGGCACGTCGGTGAGCTCGATGATCGCGTCGTTGCTCGACTCCGGCTCCTGGGTGGTGCCCTCCTCGTCCTTCCAGGAGACGTCGACGTGGTCTGTCTCGGTCGCGCCTGCGTTCCCGATGAGATCACGCGAGAACGTGCACGTGATCGAAGCATCGGGTGCCAGCGTGAACGGGATCCCGTCACCCTGATCCGGAGTTCCGCAGACGAGGTTGTCGAGGTTCTCGGCGTCAACGGTCTCGTCGGGCTCGATGATGTCGGTGAGGTCGGTCACCGTGATCGTGTCCGCCACCGAGTCGTTCGTGATGACGACCTTGAAGTAGAACGTGCCACCGTTCTCCGGGTTCGTCGCCTTGTCCGGAGCCTGAACGTACTCGCCTTCAGGCGTCGCCGACACGGTCTTCTCGACAGTGATCGAACGTGCCTTGCGGGTGTTCGTGACGGTGCACGTCTTGTCGTCACCGTACGCCAGCGTGCCGGAGCAGCCTTCACCGTAGGTGACGGAGTACAGAGGGTCGACGACTTCACCGACGGCGTAGTTGCCAGGGGTGTACGTCCGCGTCGTTCCGAGGCCGTCGCTGCCCGGGAACGAAGCAAGCGCTTCATCGCCACGCTTCACGGTCATCGAAAAGTCTGCCGCCGTCTTCGTGCCGCCAACGACCATCTTGATCACCGTCAGCTTCGGATTCAGCTGGTTCGTGATCGTGCACGTCGGCGTCGCCGCACCACGCGCCAAACCCTGCGCATTCACACACGCCGCACTGTACGTCGTCGTGTAGTTGGCCAGGTTCGCCGCCGGCGTCCCCGCACCAACCTCCGTGATGGCATACGCCGTGTCCGGCGTCAACGCATTCGTCGACGACCCACCACAATCCAACGCAGCCCCGAAATCAGAGCCACCGTTCCGCGGCTGGAAACGATCCGTCGTCGCAGCCTTCCCACTCGGACACACCTTCTCCACCGTCAACTGCGGCGCCGCCTTCAACGTATTCGTGATCGTGCATACCGCGTTCTGCCCGGCCACCAACGTTATCGTCCCGTTAGCCGCACATGCACCACCGATCACGGTGTCGTAGTTCGCCAGAGAAGTGTTCGTCCCCGCCGTCTCACTGACCGTATGGGGGCCGAGCGTCGATTGCACCGCACCCGTCGTGCCACCACAGGCCGCATTCGCTCCCGTGCCAGCAGTCGCAGCATCGATCCGCAGATTGAACAGACCACCATCATTGGTCGGCACACACACCTTGTTCACCGTCAACGTCGGTGCAATAGGGGTGTTCGTATAGGTACAGGTGACTTGATCGCCGGAAGCGAGCGTGACGGAGCTACCCGTGGCCGTGCTACCCGTGCTCGCGTTGGGTGCACAAACCAACGAAAAGAATCCGTAGCCGGACACGGTCGACTCCGACAGCGTGTAAACCCCTTCGAGGACAGGGACGAACTGGGTGTTGTCTCCAGTCACCGATCCGTCGTTCGTGCCGGGGCCGTCCCAGGACAATGTCCACTCGCTGGGAAGCGCAGGTCCGCCCTGAACGACCTTGACGAGCTTCAGAAACGCGGGTGCGCGCTCAATGCCGCAGTCGGACGAGTCGGATGCCGGTGAGGAGCTCTTCTTGGAGCAGATGTTGATCAGGGTCAAGTTTAGGTTCGATGTGACGTCCAGGATGACCTGGGTGTCGTTGTCTGGGTCTGTTGAGAACTGCGGGAGAACGTCCGTCGTCAAGGCAGCCGTCGCGCTGAGAGTCACGCCGGCAGGGAGGGTCTCGGTGCTGTTACCGAAGCACTTCTGACCACCGGTTGACGCATTCGCTGTGGCATAGGTCGGACAGCTCCAATATGTGATGGTGGCGACGGGAGTATCCGTCGGGTTCACCTGGAGGAGGCTGTAGCAGACCGCATACTCGGCTGCGTTCGGGTCGCTTGCGCCCGAGGTGGTCGAGCTCAGATAGACGCAAACGTCCTGGGTGTTCTTGCCCGATAGGTCAACCTCGTCCCATTTCCACCCGTACTGAGTCAACGTACTGGCCGCTCCCGAGCCGTTGACGCCGTACCCACTTAGATCGCTCTGGTTGGCGAGCGAGCTGGGATCGATGTCGTTTTGCCCGCCGGAATCCGGGACAAAAATGAATGTGGCGGCGGAGGTCGAGGCTGCGCCGGCCACTACCAACGCGCACAGCAAAACAAGGAGGGCAAGAAACGCCGGGACCCGTCCGCCGCGCCCTTTGGCTGATCGCGCTGCGCCATCGTTCATGGCATCACACTTCCGCGCTGCGAGCACACCAAAAAGTGCTCGCGCTGAACCTTCATTCGGCCCGCTGGGCTCGTTGCGATTCCCCATCCCCAAC
>NZ_JBDSNT010000060.1:0-52605 GCF_039915195.1 Gaiella sp. | reverse complement strand
GGCAAGAGGGTGCTCGAGGGCGCATTGTGTGCTCTCATCGTTGATCGCCTGCGCCGGACCCGAGCTCCGAGATCGGAGTCGCAATGAGCGATACCCGTGAGTTGAAGATGAAGGTAGCCGACGAGCTGGAGAGGGGGGATGAAGCGCTCCAGAGCGGGGATCAGTCGGCGGCGGACCTGGATCAGACCCATGCGGATTCGGATCAGACGTACGCCGATTCGGATCAGTCGGCGGCGGATGCCGATCAGGACGCCTCCAACACCGACCAGGAGCTGGCCGATCGGGATCAGCATGATTCGGACATCGATCAGGCCGTCGCAGATTCGGAGCGAAGGCGCCGTCGATTTGTAAGCTCGCCCGAGGAGACGGAGGCGCTCGAAGCCTCGCGTGCCGAGCGTGACATGACAACGGACGACCGGGCGCGGACCTCGGCTGCCCGGGCGAGATCAACGGGTCGGCGGCTGCTTACGGCAGAGGCGAGGGACGAGGTCGCTGGCGCCAGAGACCTGACCGCCGCAGTTCGCGATCGGAACGCGCAGGCGCGTGACAAGGCAGCTGACGCACGCGACAGAGCTGCCGAAGCACGTGGACTCCACGCCGCCGAGGCGCACGATGTCGATGAGGCTGTTGGCACGCTGCACACGATCCGCGTGTCTGGCGCATCGACCAGGAAACAATCGGCGCAGGAACGCGCTGCCGCCGCCGAGGACCGTACAGCCGCGGCCGTCGACCGGCAGCATGCCGCGGCCGACCGGGGCGATGCCGGCCTCGACGAGTTGACCGGTGTCTTTCGGCGCGGGACCGGGGAGTTCGCCCTCGTTCACGAGATCGAGCGCTCGCGGCGAGCTGGTCACCCACTGATCCTTCTGGTCATAGACATCGACGGCCTAAAGCTCGTCAACGACCACGACGGGCATGCCGCCGGCGACACACTTCTGCGCGCCGTCCCCACCGCGATCACCGTCACCCTGCGTTCCTACGATGTGACCGTGCGCTGGGGCGGCGACGAATTCGTCTGTGCGCTCCCGGACATGACGAAGGTCGCGGCCACGGACCGCGTGAGTCAGATCAAACGCGAGCTCGAGGTGCTCCACCCGGGAGCGACGATCTGCGCCGGGCTTGCCGAGCTCCGCGTGGACGACAGTCTCGAATCTCTCGTCGCTCGAGCCGACGCCGACCTCTACCGCGCAAAGGCCAGCCGCGGGACCACCAGCGAGACCTCCCGCGAGCCCGGGAGGGGTTGAGCGGCATGGGAGACCGCGTGCTCTGCCCCGTCTGCAGCGGCGTCGGTGAGGTCGATGTCTCTCAGGCGGTCGACCAGCTTCTGCGCGACCAGGCCCGGGCAGTGTCCGGCCCGCAGCGAGGCGGGAGCGACGACGATCGGGCGATGCTCCGCGACGATCCGCATCGATCCCACGACAGCGTCTCAGTGCCCGGCCCGGGGGACGTGCCACGGTTCGAGGATGAGACCGCGCGATGGAGGGCGGAGGCTGCCGAGGATCACGACCATGCTGCAGAGCTCCGTGATCGTGGCGCCGAGGGTCGCGATCTTCAGGCGCGAATGAGGGAAGTGCTTCACGATGACACGGAGGGCGCGGAGGATATTCTCCTGCGCGCTGGACGCGATCGCGCAAAGGCCGCTGATGATCGTGCCAGGGCGGCAGCAGATCGCGAGCGGGCGACGACCGAACGGGAGGCTGCAGCGCGAGACCGCACAGATGCCCTTCGCGCCCTGACCGAAGCCCGGCACGAGGCCGAGCACAACCTCGTGCGCGTGGCAATGGACGAGGTGACGGGCACACTCACGCGAACGTTTGGGCTCTCGGGGGTTTCCCACGAGCTCGATCGCGCCGAACGAGCAGACAGCACGCTGGTGCTCGCTGCTATCGAGGTCGAGCACCTCGACGAGATCACGCAGGCGAACGGCGGGGCCGACGCGGACACGATCCTCCGCTTCATCGGCGACAGCTTGAAAGCAAACCTCCGCTCGTACGATCTGATCGTTCGCTACCAGGAACACGAGTTCATCTGCGCGATGCCGAGCGCCACCCGGAGAGCGGCAACAAAGCGCCTCGGTACGGTCGCCGCGATGCTCGCCGCCGCCGACAGGCGGCACGCGATCACATTTGGCGTCGCCGAATACAAGCCCGCTGATGAGCTTGCTGACCTTCTTAGTCGCGCAGACGAAGACCTCCTGGCCGCCCGAAGCGCGAGCGGCCGTGGATGATGTCGCGCCTGAAAGACGGCACAACACCGCAGGACCGTTCAACTGAACACAACGCAGGACCCCTCAACCGAGCACAACCGATCGCTCAGCCGGGGCTCCGAGGAGGTCGGTGCAAGGCCCAGCCGACCTCGTGACGCCGTGAGAACGTCATTCCGATGCCCGTTACCGACACCGTGGCTCCGGCAGGTGATGTAACCTCGGCCCGTGCGCAGGGGAGCGATTATTCGCATGACAGGGCTCGGGATCGTGATCGCGATCCTCGTCACGCTGGTCGCCGTCCTGATTCCCTGGTTGCCGACATCGGCCTCCGAGGAGATGGACCGGATCGAGTTCGTCTACTGGTTCGCAACGGTGATCTGCATCGCTGTCTTCGCGCTCGTGATGGCGGTGCTGCTCTACTCGGTGATGGCGTTCCGCTCGCCTCCCGAGGACGAGTCCGATGGTCCCCCGATCCACGGGAACACGAATCTCGAGGTCGCCTGGACGGTCGTCCCCGCGATCCTCGTCATCGCGATCGGTGTCATCAGCGCGTTCGTGATGTCGAAGAACGGTGAGGCCGGGCCGAACCCGCTCAACGTCAAGGTCTTCGCCCAGCAGTTTGCATGGCGGTTCGTCTACCCGGACGACAACGAGGTCAAGTCCGGAGAGCTCGTACTTCCGGTGAATCGCAGCGCCAAGTTCGAGATGGAGTCTGCCGACGTGATCCACTCGTTCTGGATCCCGGCGATGGGTCAGAAGCAGGATCTCGTACCCGGAATCAAGACCAGGATCATCGTCACACCCACCCGCACGGGCGTGTTCTCGCTCGTCTGCACCGAGCTCTGCGGCGTCGGACACGCGACGATGCGCGCGACCGTCAGAGTCGTCTCGCAGGAGGACTTCGTCGCCTGGGTCAAGGAGCGAAGCGACGGCGGGGGAGGGGGCGGTGTCTCCGGAGACAAGGCCGCTGCTCTCTTTGCCGACGCGGGGTGCGGTGGCTGCCACGCGTTCACTCCTGCTGGCACGACCGGTGAGATCGGTCCAAACCTCGACGACCTCGTCGCCGCCGCCCAGAAGGCAGGCCAGGATCCTGCCGACTACGTCCGGGAAGCTATCGTCGACCCCGGCAAGGTCATCGCTCCCGGCTACCAGGACGGGGTCATGCCTCCGAGCTACGGCGAGACGCTCTCGCCGGCAGAGATAGATTCCCTCGTCGCGTATTTGACGGGGGCGAAGTGAGTAAAACGAGGGAGCCGAACGGATGAGCGCCGTCGAGCACGAATCGCATGGAGCGGGCCACGGCAGTGGGGAGCCGACGCGGCAGCGAAGCATTCTGATGCGGCCCGGATTCGTCCGCGCGGCCTGGTGCTTCGCGCTCTTCTTCCTGGTCGGGCTCTACCTCGTCGCGGGCATCCGGTGGCTCGCTGGCTGGGATCCGGTCTACGACTGGAACATCATCGTGCTCGTCGGTGGGCTGACGCTCGCCCCGATCGGGTTCCTGCTCGGTCTCGGCTCGTTCGACTACTGGCTCTACTGGATCTCCGGTCGTCCCACGATCCCGGATGATCACGCAAACCACGGCGCGCGAACGTGGAAGGACTACTTCAAGGTCAACACCGACCACAAGGTGATCGGTGTCCAGTACCTCGTGACGACGTTCGTGTTCTTCACGCTCGGTGGCCTCATGGCCATGCTCTTCCGCGCCGAGCTCGCCCAACCCGGCATGCAGTTCATGGACACGCAGACCTACAACGGTCTCGTCTCGATGCACGCCGCGCTGATGATCTTCGTCTTCATCATCCCTGCCTTCGCAGGTCTTGCGAACTTCGCCGTCCCGCTAATGCTCGGTGCGCCCGACATGGCGTTTCCACGGTTGAATGCCCTGTCGTTCTGGTTCCTTCCCATCGCAGGGACGATGTTCCTCTGCAGCTTCCTCGCCCCGGGCGGCGCGTTTGCCACCGGGTGGACGAGCTATGCCCCGCTCGCCTCGGACCAGCCGATCGGGCAGGTCTTCTTCAACATGGGCGTTCAGTGGGCCGGGGCCTCGTCGATCCTGACTGCGCTCAACTTCCTCGTCACGATCATCACGATGCGGGCGCCAGGGATGACCTTCTGGCGGATGCCGTTGCTCGTGTGGGCGAACTTCACGACGTCACTGCTCGTCGTGATCGCGACGCCGTTCATCGCCGGCTCCCAGTTCTTCGTCATGTTCGACCGCGTGATGCACACGAGCTTCTTCGTTCCGGCAGAAGGCGGATACGTCCTCGGTTACCAACACATCTTCTGGTTCTACAGCCATCCCGCCGTCTACATCATGATCCTGCCTGGATTCGGGATCATCTCCGAGATCATCTCGGTGATGAGCCGGAAGCCGATCTTCGGCTACCGACTGATGGCGATGTCGCTGCTCGGGATTCTCGTGCTCGGGTTCTCGGTGTGGGCACACCACATGTTCGTGGCGGGCATGACCGACTGGCTGCGCGTCCCGATGATGATCTCGACCCTGCTGATCGCCGTTCCGACCGGGGTGAAGGTGTTCAGCTGGTTGGCGACGCTGTGGGAGGGTCGAATCAAGCTCAACACACCGATGCTCTTCTCGCTCGGCTTCATCTCCATGTTCGTCATCGGTGGTCTCTCCGGGATCTACCTCGCATCGGTGCCGATCACGATCCACGCTTCCGACACGTACTTCATCGTGGCCCACATCCACTACGTCCTCTTCGGCGGCTCCGTGCTGACGATCTTCGCCGGCATCTACTACTGGTTCCCCAAGATGACCGGCCGGATGTACAACGAGCGGCTCGGCAAGCTGCACTTCTGGCTTACGTTCATCAGCTTCAACCTGACGTTCTTCCCGATGCACTGGGTCGGGCTCGTTGGTATGCCGCGGCGCGTCGCCGATTACGCCGACCGATTCGCAGACCTGAATCTCGTCGTCACGATCTCGTCGTTCGCGCTCGGTGCCTCCGTCGTCGTCTTCTTCTACAACATGATCGTCAGCTGGACACGTGGGCCGATCGCCGACCCGAACCCGTGGCGCGCAATGACTCTCGAATGGCAGGTCTCCTCACCACCCCCGATCTTCAACTTCGACGAGATCCCACAGGTCGTCGGTGGTCCGTACGAGTACGGCGTGCCCGGGGCCCGCCATGCGATCCTCACCAGCACGACCGCGCCGGCTGCGCAGGAGGTGCACGGATGAGCGCGCACGCCGAGGCACTCCACGGGAGCGACCATCATGGGCCTCCCGCGGCGAATCAGAGCTCTCGGATCGCGCCCACGATCCTCGGAATGTTCCTGTTCATCGGAACCGAGGCAATGCTGTTCGGCTCCTTCTTTGCCGCCTACTTCTTCGTTCGGGTCGTGAACCCTGATGCCCCGGACTCCTGGCCACCGAGCCCGTACGAGTTCCCGCAATTCGTCGCCGGGATCAACACGGCGATCCTCGTGACGTCGAGCTTCACCATGCACTGGGCGCTGCAGTCGGTGAAGCGGAACAACCGACGCGGCCTCCAGGCGGGGCTCGTGCTCACGATCCTGATGGGGATAGCGTTCCTTCTGACCCAGTTCATCGAGTACGCCCACATCGGCTTCAACACGGGCGACGGGGCATTCGCATCGGTCTTCTTCGGGCTCACCGGCCTCCACGGGGCACACGTTCTCGTCGGGCTCCTCCTCCTCACGTTCGCAACGATTCGGGCCTTCCGCGGGCACTATTCGCCCGAGCATCACCATGGAGTCGAGCTTCCCGGCATCTACTGGCACTTCGTCGATGTGATGTGGATCGTCGTCTACGTGACCGTCTACCTGATCTAGGCGCCCACTCTGTCCGATCGCGCGGCGCTTGTGTCGCGCCGCACGATCTGCGCATCATGGAGGCGTCGACCCGGGGAGCCTTCGTGCGGAACCCATTCAAAAGCGAGGATACGGCGTTTCGCTTTCTCCTTGGCACGCTCGTCTACTTCGCATTGATCGTCGCCGCGTCGCTGATCGCGACCTGGCTCGCGGTGGTCGTATTCCTGGTGGTCACCGGTGCCGCGCTTGCCATGTTACGAGGGGGGAAGAGACAACTGCCCCTGCGCGAGCCCGTTGAGCGGGTTCCGGTCGCGGACACGTTGAGAATCCTCGTGATCGCCAACGAGACGCTGCGCGGACAAGGGCTGCGCGACGAGATCCTGCGCCTGTCTCGAGGAGTCGCCGAGGATGTCCTCGTCGTCTGCCCTGCTCTCAACTCGAGGGTTCGCACCTGGACATCGGACGAGGACGGTGCGCGCGAAGCCGCAGCCTCGCGCCTGGCTGTCGCCCTCGAGGCGCTTCGGGGTGCCGGCCTCCGGGCCCGCGGCGAGATCGGCGACGGAGATCCACTCCAGGCCCTCGAAGACGCGCTCCGAACGTTCTCTGCTGACACGATCGTCATCTCCACCCACCCGGTGGGCTCCTCGAACTGGCTCGAGCGGGGCGTCGTGGAGGGCGCACGCGCTCGATCCGACGTGCCCGTCACGCACGTCATCGGGGACTCGACAGGCGGCGGTCGGGGCGACGCTGCAGAGCATCGCCTGCCGACGTGACGCGCTGCTATTTGCCGGCGGCGCTGGAGACGTACGCGCTGACGTCGGCGATCTGTGCTGCCGTCAGCGTCGCGGAGAACGACGGCATCGCGCCCTGCCCGTTCGTGACACGCTCCGTGACGAGTTCGGAGCTCGGCGGACGATCGTCGAGATTCGGGCCGATCGCCCCGGTGGTGCCGGCGTCGCCGAGTGTGTGACATCCACCGCAGCCGTTGGTGAAGACGACCTTTCCGGCAGCCGCGTCTCCAACATCACCGCCCGGCTCAACGTTTGTCGTCGTCGTTTGTGGAGGAGCAGGTGTTGGTGCCTTCCCGGTGCCCGCGACGCTTGCGACGTAGGTGGAGACGTCGATCGCATCCTGACCGGTAACGATGTCGGCGGGCATTCCGGGTGCCCCGGTCGAAGTCTCCTCGATCGAGTAGGCGATCTGATCTCGAACCACCTGCACGAACGTACTTTCGCCGAGACCATTTCGCCGCGACTCGGCGAACGCGTCATCGAGGTTCGGCCCGATTGCGCCGGCCGTCCCGGCGTCAGCAAGGGTGTGGCAGCTACCGCACTTCGCCGTGAACAACGTCTTGCCGTTCGTCTTATCACCCGTCGCCTCCGTGTAGCCAACAGTCTCGCCGCAGCCTGCTCCGAGGAGCACCAAAGCAGCGAGCGAAACCAGCGCAATGGCCATCGGCAGTCGATGCGAGCGAGAGACGATCGGCGTCATGCCGCGAGTCTATCCCGATTGCGACGCGCGCAGCTGCTTCAACTGTTGCTTGACGACCGGTGCGTTCGGATCGTCCGGCGCAAGCCGGAGGAAGGCCTCGAACGCACTGATCGTCGTCGCGAGATCGCCGGCCTGCTGGGCGGCCTGGGCGAGCTCGAGCTGGACGTTCGGATCCTTCGGGCTGATGACCACGATCTTCTTGTAGGCGTCGACGCTCGCGGCAGACGCCGCCTGTGCGGCCTGGGCAAGCTCCTGGATTCTCGGTGAAGCCTGCGTCCGGAGCACGCTACTGATCGAGTCCTCGAGAAGGGGCTGCCCCGTTGGCGACGTGAACGCGCCCGGGAAGCCCTGACCGGCGCCCTGGTAGGCGGCCTGGGTCTGCAGAATCTGGGCCTCGGTCTGCTTGGCGCTCGCCTGGGCGAGGTAGAGGCTCGCGAGCTCACGGAGGGCGTTCGTGTCCTTCGGAGCTAGCACGACCACGGTGTTCTGAGCCTCGATCGCTTCGTCCGTCTTGTTGTCGGCCTGGTAGGCGGTCGAGAGCTCTCGCCACGCTTCGAGATCCTTCGGATTCTCCTCGGTCTTCTTCTGCGCGCTCGACACCGAAGGGCCACTGCTTCCGCCCCCACCCCGGAGAATGTCTCCGACCCCCGTACCGCCGGCACCGACGCCGAAGAGGACGAATCCGCCGCCGAGCGCTACCGCGAGGAAGACGAACATCCACTTCGCGTGCCGTCGCAGCCGCGGGAAGAACATCGTGTCCTCGATCGACGGCGCGGTCGACTTCTTGGCGCGCCGAGAGGCCGCTAGGGCAGCATCAGGCTGCGGGCTCTTCGTGCTGCTCTTGTCGAATCGGGCCATCGGGATGTTCCTTTCACATAGCGCTGCTCGCCGGCAACAAGAGTAGCTGCGACACGCTCGGGCGATCCCCCCAGAACGACGGCGATAACAGGATCTTCAACTGGATCGAACGGCGAGCCGGCGAGTGAGATTACGGCCAGGTCGGCCTCCTTGCCGGGCACGAGCGACCCGATCCGGTCGGAGAGGCCGAGAACGCGCGCGCCACCGAGCGTCGCGAGTTCGAGCGCATCGGATGCCGCGAGCGCTCCGGGATCTCCCGCGCGTGCTCGCGCGCCGACGATCGCTGCACGGATCTCGTCGAACATGTCGAATGACGGGGTCGATGCGGGACTGTCCGTCGCGATCGACACCTGCACTCCGGCCTGTCGAAGCTCCGCGAGCGGCGCCACGCCGCAGCCGAGGTAGCCGTTCGACCGCGGGCAATGCGCGACGCCGACGTCGTGGCGGGCAAGAAGCGCGATCTCCTCCGCGTCGGCGTGAACGCAGTGGGCGGCCATCAGGCTCGGGCCGAGCAGGCCCTCGGCCGCCAGCATGCGGATTCCTGTCTCTCCCGGCGGCGGCACCAGAAAGCGCGCCAGGGGACTCCAGTCTCCGACCCCGCTGACGAGCCAGTCGCGTTCCGCCGCACTCTCGGCGAAGTGGGTCGCCTGGGGAATGCCGAGCTCGGCGCAGGCGCGGTAGGTTTCGATCCGACAGGTGTACGGCGCATGCGGCGAGACGCCGATTCGAACGCGGTCGGAGACCACATGCTCGACCCGGGTGTGGGCCTCCTCGAATCGGTCGAGTGGCGCCCCGTCGGTGCCGAACACCTCGAGGTAGACGATTGCCCGCAGGCCGCTCGACGCTGCCGCAAGGGCAGAGGCACCGGAGAAGCTGCAATCACCAACCGTCGTCGTGCCCGAGCGGAGTGACTCGTGCGCGCCCACCGTTGCGATCGAAGTCATGTCACCGAAATCGAGTGCATCCTTCCGCTGGATGTGCATCCCGATCCAGGGTACGAACGGGAGCCCGTCGCCAAACCCCGCGTAGACGGCGTACTCGAGATGTGAGTGCGCATTGACGAACCCCGGGATGATCACGCAGCCCTCGTGGTTCTCGCCCGGGCCGAGGTCACCCGCTCTCCCGACGGCCTCGATCGTGCCGTCATCGGCGATCGCAACGGCACCGTTCTCGATTGGCGAGCCCTCGACAGGGACGACCCAGTCCGCCGAGATCACCCTCAAGGAGCGTCGTCCTCCTCCGCCCGGGGTTCGTCAGAGAGCTCGGCGTCGGCGACGGGGCCTTCCAGCGGGTCGTCAGCAGAGAACTCCGCCGTCTCCTCGTCAGAAGAAAGATCGAACTCGTCGTACTCCGATGCGTCGCCATCGTCCGCAGATGCCTCGGGTCCTTCCTCGTCCGGAGGGTTCGGGTTCCAGCGCTTCTCCATCATCACCGAGAGCCAGATCGAGGTCTCGAAGAGGATCAGCAACGGGATGACCTCGAAGGCGAGGGAAACGGGGTCGACGGTGGGTAGCAGGACGGCGAAGGCGAGCATGAGCGGGTAGCCGATCCGGCGATTGCGCCGCAGCTTTGCCGAGCTGAGAACCCGGATTCGTACGAGGGCCAGGATGAACATGGGCATCTCGAACGCGATCCCGCTCGCGAGCAGGACGAGCGCGGTGAACGAGAGGTAGTAGCTCGCCCGGATCTGGACGTCATAGAGGTTGTCGTCGAAGTTCGTGAGGAAGTCGATCGCCCGCGGCAGAATCACGAAGTAGGCGAACGCGACGCCGATTGCGAAGAGTCCGGTTCCGAGCGCGATGAAGACCCGAAGCGTTCGCTGCGTCGCTTCGTCGACGGCCGGGGCGAGGAAGCCCCAGACCTGCCAGATGAGGATCGGGAGCACGACCGCGATCGCGGCCATGGCGCTGACCTTCACGGCTGTCGTGAACGGCTCGAGAACGGCGAGCGTGACCAGGTTCTTGTCCGGCGGGAGCGGCACCATCAACCACTCGATCAGCTGCTCGTGAAAGTAGAACGCCACCATGAACGCCGGCACGATCGCGGAGACCGAGATCAGAAGGCGATGTCGCAGCTCCGTCAGGTGCTCGACAACGGTCGCCTCTTCGTCCGTGCCGAGACGGCGCGGGGCGAGCCTACGGAACATTCGCAGGCGGAGTTAGGAGACGGTATCCCGCTCGCGCGACTCGGACGCGGCAGGTGCGGCGGGGACGGCCGGCTCGGCTGGCGGCAACGAAATGTCGTCGTCTTTCGAGTCGCCCGTGACAGAGTCCTTGAACTCGCGCATCCCCTTGCCGAGTTGCCGACCCATCTCCGGCAGCCGCTTGGGGCCGAAGACGAGGAGCAGAACGAGCAACAGGATGAGCAGTTCCCAGATTCCGATTCCGAAAGGCATAGATCGAGAGTAGCAGCGAATGGGCTGCGCGTTCTATTTTTTGGTGGTCCGGGTACGATGAGGATAGACGGAGCCTGCGGCTTTCCCGCAAAGAGCCCGCGGCTTTCCCCACACACGGCAAGGACGGAGAACAGTGGCACTGCTCGAGATCAGGAACCTGCACGTCGCGCTCGAGGACGGCACGCCCATCGTCAAGGGTGTCGACCTGACGGTCAACACCAACGAGAAGCACGCGATCATGGGTCCGAATGGCTCGGGCAAGTCGACGCTCGCCTACGCCCTCATGGGCCACCCCTCGTACGAGATCACCGAGGGCGAGATTCTCCTCGACGGCGTTGACGTCGTCGAGCTCGGGGCGGACGAGCGTGCACAGAAGGGCTTGTTCCTCGCCTTCCAGTACCCGCATGCGATCCCGGGCGTGACGGTGACGAGCTTCCTTCGTAGCGCGATCAATGCGAAGCGCAAGGCGGCAAACGGCGGCGAGGACGATCCGGTCCCTGTCAAGGAGTTTCGCATCGAGATGCTCGCCGCGATGGAGCACCTCAAGGTTCCGCGCGAGCTCGCGCAGCGCTACCTCAACGACGGCTTCTCGGGTGGCGAGAAGAAGCGGGTGGAGATCCTCCAGATGGCGATGCTGAAGCCCCGCATGGCCGTGCTCGACGAGACCGATTCGGGCCTCGATATCGACGCCCTCAAGGTTGTCGCAAACGGCGTCAACGAGCTCGTCGGCCCGGAGATGGGCGCGCTCGTGATCACCCACTATCAACGAATACTCAATTACATCACCCCGGATCACGTGCACGTCTTCGTGGACGGACGGATCGTGGCCTCGGGAGGCGCGGAGCTTGCGCGACAACTCGAGGCGGAGGGCTACGAAGCCTTCATCCCAGCAGGAGTCGGAGGCGAGGGCGCATGAGCACCACCGAGAACGACGTCGTCAAGGGCATTCGCAGCGAGTACCAGTACGGCTTCTCGAACCCCGATGAGGCGAAGGACTACTTCTTCAAGTCCGGTCGTGGGCTCTCGCACGAGGTCGTCGAGGCGATCGCCGAGCACAAGAACGAGCCGCAGTGGATGCGCGACTTTCGCCACAAGGCGCTCGACTACTTCTATGCCCGCCCGATGCCAGAGTGGGGTGGAAACGTCGGCGAGATCGACTTCGAGAACATCTACTACTACATCAAGCCGACCGAGAATCAGGTCGACAAGTGGGAGGACCTCCCGGCCGAGATCCTCGACACATGGGACAAGCTGGGCATCCCCGAGGCCGAGAAAAAGTACCTCGCCGGCGTCGGTGCCCAGTACGAGTCCGAGGTCGTCTACCACAAGCTGCAGGCGGATCTCGAGGCCAAGGGCGTGATCTTCCTCGACATGGATTCCGCGCTGCGCGAGCACGAGGACATCGTCAAACAGCACATGGCGACGATCATCCCGGCGAACGACAACAAGTTCGCCGCGCTCAACTCGGCGGTCTGGTCGGGTGGCTCGTTCATCTACGTCCCGCCCGGCGTCCGCATCGAGATGCCGCTGCAGGCGTACTTCCGGATCAACGCCGAGAACATGGGGCAGTTCGAGCGGACACTGATAATTGTCGACGAGGACGCCTACGTGCATTACGTCGAGGGCTGCACTGCTCCGATCTACTCGTCCGATTCGCTGCACTCGGCGGTCGTCGAGATCATCGTCAAGCCCCGGGGTCGTTGCCGCTACACGACGATTCAGAACTGGTCGAACAACGTCTACAACCTCGTCACCAAGTGTGCTGTCGCCCATGAGGACGCGACGATGGAGTGGGTCGACGGCAACCTCGGCTCCAAACTGACGATGAAGTACCCCGCGATCTGGCTGATGGGTGAGCGGGCGCACGGTGAGGTTCTCTCGATCGCGTTCGCCGGCAAAGGCCAGCATCAGGACGCGGGCGGCAAGGTCGTCCACGTCGGCAAGAACACGTCGTCCGTGATCACGTCGAAGTCGATCTCCAAGGACGGTGGCCGGGCCGGGTACCGCGGTCTGCTCGAGGTGGCCCGTGGCGCCACCGGCTCGAAGTCCAAGGTCGTCTGCGATGCGCTCATTCTCGACGACGAGTCGCGCTCGGACACCTACCCATACATCAAGGTCGACGAGAGCGATGTCGACCTCGGCCACGAGGCGACGGTCTCGAAGATCGGTGAGGAGCAGCTCTTCTACCTGATGAGTCGTGGCCTCTCCGAGTCCGACGCCAGTGCAATGATCGTTTCCGGGTTCGTCGAGCCGATCACCAAGGAGCTTCCCCTCGAGTACGCCGTCGAGATGAACCGCCTGATTCAGCTGCAGATGGAAGGCAGCGTTGGCTGATCGGTTGATCGTCGAGCGCGTCGACTTCGTCTCGGTGCCTGTCACGGATCTCGAGCGCTCCACCGCGTTCTACCGCGACACGCTCGGGCTCGAGCAGATCGGGGAGGGCATGTGGCCGGAGTTCCAGCTCGGCGAGAACGTGAGCCTGTATCTCGTCGACCCGACGAACATGGGGCAGACGTTCGTCGGACCGCACGCGAGCCCCATCGCGTTGCGGGTCGCTGACGTCGAGGAGGCTCGCGGCGAGCTCGAGGCAGAAGGAATTGCCTTCGAGGGCGAGACCCTCGATACGGGTGTCTGTCATATGGCTCACTTCAGCGATCCGGACGGCAACGTCTTCATGCTGCACCGTCGGCATGCCCCGCATGAGAGCTGACCTGCTCGAGAGCTATCAGGCGATTCCTCTGCCGACGAGGTCGGAGGAGCACTGGCGCTTCACCGATCTGACGGGCTTCGACCCCGACGCGTACACGGCGGCGAGCGCCGATGCCACCGCGCTCCCCGAGACGATGCTCGAGATCGACGCTTCCGGTGTCGCCCTCGTCGGCGAGTCCGGCATCACGATCGAGCATGCCCCGGAGGGAATCCGCTTCGAGTTGCTGACCGACGACCATCCGCTCCTCGGAACGCTCGTCGGGCACACCGAGAAGTTTGCGGCCCACAACGCAGCGATGTGGCAGCACGGCATCCTCGTCCACGTCCCGAAGGGCGTCGAGGTCGATAAGCCCCTCTACATCCGGATCGCGAACACGGTTGAGGGGGGCTCGCTGTTCTGGCGGCTGCTGATCGTCGCCGAGGCTCAGAGCACATTCACCGTGATCGAGGAGTACGCGTCGGCCTCGCCCGAGCTGTCCGGCTACTCGAATGCCGCGGTGGAGATCATCGTCGAGGACGGCGCCAAGGTCGAGTATGTCTCCGTCCAGAACCTCTCCCAGAGCACGTGGCACTTCGCCTCGCATCACGCGACAGTCGGGCGTGACGCCGAGCTCGACTGGGTCGCCGGTGGTTTCGGTTCTGGCGGCGGCAAGGTGTGGATCCAGAACGACCTTGCCGGTCAAGGGGCGACCTCGAGGGTGACGGGTGCCTACTTCGCCGACAACGTGCAGCGCCTCGACTACGACACGTTCCAGGAGCACATTGCACCGAACACGACATCGGACTTCGCATTCAAGGGCGTGCTGCGTGACACGGCGAGCGCCGTGTGGCGCGGCATGATCCGGGTCGAGAAGGACGCGCAGAAGACGAACGCCTACCAGGAGAACCGCAACCTGCTCCTTTCCAAGACGGCACACGCGGACTCGATTCCCGGGCTCGAGATCCTCGCGAACGACGTTCGGTGCACGCACGGTGCGACCCTGAGTCAGGTCGACCGCGAGCAGCTCTTCTACGCGATGGCGCGTGGGCTGTCCCGCCAGGAGGCCGAGCGCCTGATCGTGCGCGGCTTCTTCCAGGACGTGCTCGACCGGATCGAGCTCGAGCCCGTGAGAACAGCGCTCGGCGCCGCGCTCGAAGCGCGGATTCCGCAGGCCTGACCGACCGACGTGGCCCTCGAGCGGGCTCCACAACGAGATGAGGCGAGGGGGACGTCGCGAGGAGCGTGATCGTCTTCGACAACTGAGCACCGGCAGCGTACTGAGTCGCCGTGCGAGAGGGGTAGGCTTCAGCCGATGTCCGAGATAGGTCTCTTTCCGTTGGGCCTCGTCCTGCTACCGACAGAGCAGGTGCCGCTGCACATCTTCGAGCCCCGCTATCAGGAGCTGATCGGGGAGAGCCTGGAGCAGGGTAATCCCTTCGGGATCGTCTACGCGGACGACGATGGGCTACGTCAGGTCGGGACGCTAGCGACCATCAGCGACGTGACGGAGCGCTTCGAGGACGGACGCTCGAACGTCATCGTCGTTGGGGGTGAGCGCTTCCGGTTGCTCGAGTTGACCTCGGGCCGATCGTTCGTCACGGCCAGCGTGGAGCCGTTCGCCGACCAGGACGATCCGGCGGAGGACGCCGACATCGATCGTGCCTTGGAGCTGTTCGGGCGCCTCGCCGAGTTGACGGAGAGCGACGTGGTCGCCCCCGACCGCGGGACGCCCGAGCTTTCGTTCTCGATCGCCGGCCGCTTCGAGTTCTCGGCCGAGCTGAAGCAGGAGCTCCTGGCGGAAAGCTCCGAGCGCGTCAGGCTCGTACGCCTCTGTGAGTTGCTCGCGATCGCAGCGGAGACCGTGGAGCGGCAGAGGGAAGTCGCCTTGCGGGCGCAGACGAACGGAAAGGTTCATCCTCCGAGCTGACCTCGGGGTTCTCGAGATCCGTGGCAGCGGACCGCTGTTAGCCTCGGCCGTGTGAGCTCAGGCCTGACCGAGGCGGAGGCTTCTCGGCGACTCGCAGCACGGGGCGAGCCCAGAGAGCCTCAGACCAGTCGCTCGACGGCGACGATCGTTCGCGCGAACGCGATCACACCGTTCAACGCGATTCTCCTCGCGCTTGGCCTGCTCACGCTCGTCTTCGGCGACTGGCGCGATGCACTGTTCCTGGCCATCATCGTCACGAACACCGGGATCGGGATCTGGCAGGAGCTTCGCGCTCGGCGCAAGCTCGACGAGCTCGCGGCGCTCGTCCAGCCGCGCGCGACGGTCGTACGAGAAGGAACGACAAGGCCGTTGCACGTCGCGGAGATTGTCGTCGGCGACTATGTGCTCCTTGCTCCTGGCGATCAGGTCGTCGCCGACGGGACGCTCGTCTCCAGCAACGACCTACGTGTCGACGAGTCGATTCTGACCGGCGAGGCGAAGGCGGTCGCGCGCGGGATCGGCGACGAAGTCAGGTCGGGATCGTTCGTCATCGAGGGAACCGGTTCGTTCGGCGTCGCCGCGGTCGGAGCCGAGAGCTACGCGGAGCGCATCACGGGAACGGCCCGCGAGTTCCGTCACCCGCGCTCGCCGCTCGAACGGGCGATCGACCGGCTGCTGTACGTGCTGCTCGGCGTGACGGTGCCGCTCGGCGCGATGTTCATCGTCGCTCTGTGGAAGCAGGACGTAGCTGTCAGCCACGCCGTCGAGACGGCGGTTGCGGGCATGGTGACGCTGATTCCCGAGGGGCTAGTGCTCCTCGTCTCGATCACCTATGCGGCGGCAGCAGTGCGGATGGCCCGCGCCGGTGCTCTCTCGCAGCAGCTGAACGCCATCGAGTCACTGGCGTCGGTGGACACGTTGTGTATCGACAAGACCGGCACGCTGACCGAGCCGGGGCTCCGTGTCGTCTCGCTCGTCCCGGCTCCCGGTGTGACCGAGGAGGAACTCGGCTCGGCGCTCGGCCGGTTTGCCGCTTCGTCCGAAGGGCAGAACGCGACGCTCGCGGCGGTCGCGACCGCATGGCCTGCCGATCCGGAACGCGCAGACGATGTCGTACCGTTCCTTTCCCGCCGTCGCTGGAGCGGTCTGCGGCTCGGCGGCACTCGCTACGTCCTCGGCGCTCCCGAGACCTTCGCTCTCGGAGAGCTCGATGCCCCCGTCCGTGAGTACCAGACGGCAGGTCGAAGGGTCATCGGCTTCGGCGTCACTGACGGAGAGTTCCCCGCTAGCGGCGGCACGCTTCGGCAGGTGAAACCGCTCGGTCTCGCCGTTCTCGCGGAGGAGCTCCGCCCGGCGACCACTGAGACGATCGCGTTCCTCACCGACCAGGGCGTCGAGATCGTCGTACTCTCGGGCGACGCTGTGAGCACTGTCGCCTCGATCGCGGGAGATGCCGGCATTCCCGAACGAGGCCCGTGCCGCACGGGCGAGGATCTGCCTGACGACGACGGCGAGCTGGATCGCATGGTGGCCGAGATCGGCGTTGTGGGGCGCATCTCGCCGGAGGGCAAGCGTCGGGTAGTCGAGTCTCTGCGACGGCGCGGTCGCTACGTCGCAATGGTTGGCGACGGCGTCAATGATGTCCCCGCGCTGAAGGCGTCGCGCCTGTCGATCGCGCAGGGCTCGGGTACGCAGATGGCCAAAGCGGTCTCGGACATCGTTCTCGTCAACGGTGACTTTGCCGCAGTACCGGCGATGCTCGCCGAGGGACGGCGCGTCCTCCGCAACCTCCAGAGGGTGACGAAGCTGTTCGTGACGAAGTCCGTCTTCGCTGCGTTCCTGATCGTCGCGATCGGAATCACGCCTGCCGAGTATCCCCTGCTGCCGCGGCATCTGACCATCGTCGGGACGCTGACGGTCGGGATTCCCGCGTTCTTCCTTGCGCTCGCCCCGAGCGACGGGCCCTGGCGCACCGACGGGTTCCTCCGCGAGGTCGGGCGGTTCTCGGTCCCGGCGGGCGTTGCAGCAGGGCTCGGCGTGACGACGACGTACCTCGTCGCGCTCAACGTTTTCGACCTGGGGCTGCTCCAGTCGCGAACTGCGGCCACGACGGCGCTCATCGTGATCGGGCTCTACCTCGTCCTCGCGCTCGAGGCGACGAGCACGAGGAGGGCTCGTCTCGTCGGAACGATGTGCGGGCTGCTGCTCGTCACCTACCTGCTCATTCTTCTCGTACCGGGGCTACGGCAATTCTTCGAGCTCGCGATCCCGAACCCGGCGTCGGTCGTTCTGATCGCGGTGGGCTGTGGGATCGCGATCGGCTTCCTCTGGCTCACGGACGACCGCTTCATTCCGCTCCGGAGCAGGCCGGAATGAGCCGCCCGGCTACGATGGGTGCAATGGACGTCAATACCGCGACCCCGCTCGACTCCACTGTCCTCCGAGCCGACTTCCCGTTCCTCGAGGAGCTCTCGGGAGGCAAGCCACTCGCCTACCTCGATTCCGCGTCGTCGACGCAGAAGCCGCGTCAGGTTCTCGATCGGATGCGCACGTTCTACGAGCACGAGTACGCCAACGTCCATCGTGGTGTCTACAAGCTCGCCGAGCGGGCAACCGAGGGCTACGAGGGCGCTCGGCGGACCGCCGCGGCCTTCGTCAACGCTCCCTCGGAGCGTGAGGTCATCTTCACACGCAGCGCGACCGAAGCGATCAACCTGGTCGCGTACGCTTGGGGACTCCAGAACCTCGGCCCCGGCGACGCGGTCGTGGTCACCGAGCTCGAGCATCACGCGAACTTCGTTCCCTGGCAGTTCATCGCCAGTCGCACCGGTGCCGCGTTTCGCCATATCCCGATCGACGACGCGGGCGAGCTGCAGCTCGACGCTCTGGACGAACTCGCGCGTGAGAACTCGATCAAGGTCGTCTGCGTCGGTCTGGTCTCGAACTCACTCGGCACGATCAATCCGGTAGAGGCGATCGCAGCCTGGGCGCACGAGCAGGGCGCGATCATCGTCGTCGATGCGGCACAGGCCGCGCCGCACAGACCGATCGACGTCCAGTCGCTCGGCTGTGACTTCCTTGCGCTCTCCTCTCACAAGCTCTGCGGCCCGACCGGAATTGGCGCCCTCTGGGGAAGGCGGGAGCTGCTCGAGGAGATGGCGCCGTTCAATCTCGGTGGAGAGATGATTCGTTCGGTGGGGCTCGACCGAACGACGTTCAACGAGCTCCCCTACAAATTCGAGGCGGGAACGCCGGCGATCGCCGAGGCGGTCGGCTTCGGTGCCGCGATCGACTACATCACGGCGATCGGTCTCCCGGCGATCGAGCAGCATGAGCACGAGCTCACGCGCTATGCGATGGAGCGGCTCTCGGAGCTCGACTGGGTGCGCCTGTTCGGGCCGCCGGCGGAGCGTCGCGCCGGAATCGTGTCGTTCGAGGTTGCCGGCATCCATCCACATGATGTCGCCCAGATCCTCGACTGGGAGGGAGTCGCCGTACGCGCGGGCCATCACTGCACGCAGCCGTTGATGACCCGACTCGGTGTCGCTGCGACGACCCGCGCAAGCTTCTACCTCTATTCGATCGCGGAGGAAGTCGACCGTCTGGTCGATGGCCTCCACAAGGTCAGGGCGAACCTCGGATGAGCGAGTTCGAGCAGATGTACCGCGAGGTCATCCTCGACCACTACAAGAGTCCCCGGAACCACGGGCTCCTCGACCCGAACGACGCCGTCGCTGAGGGCCAGAACCCCCTCTGCGGCGACGAGGTGACGGTCTCGGTGCGGTTCGGTGACGGAGACACCATCGAAAGCGTCGGGTTCGAGGGACGCGGCTGCGCGATCAGCCAGGCCGCGACGTCCATGCTCACCGATCTCGTGAGGGGTCGCTCGGCACAGGAGGTCGCCGTGATGTCGAAGGAGGAGCTCCTCGACGAGATCGGGATTCCGTTGAGCCCCGTCCGCCTCAAGTGCGCGCTGCTCGGGATGGGCGTTCTCAAGATTGCGCTTCACAAGGGCAAGGGGACGCCACTCCCGGAGGAGTGGGGCACCTCGAGCGGCGACATCTCGGTCAACTGACCATGGCCGAGATCGATGTGTGCCCCCTTGCCGAGTTCCCCGCGGGGACGGTCAGGATCGTCGTCGTAACGCCGTCCCTCTCGGTCGGGGTCTACAACTGCGACGGTGATCTGTTCGCGATCGAGGATCAGTGCACCCACGACGAAGGCCCGTTGTGCGAAGGCGAGTTCGACTGTGCCGAGCGAGTCGCGATCTGCCCCCGGCACGGCGCCCGGTTCGACATCACGACCGGCCGTGCGCTGACCCTTCCGGCGTACATCGATGTCGACACGTTTCCGGCGCGTGTGCGGGACGACGGAATGGTCGTCATCGACGCTTGATCGGGTCGCCGTGGGTTCGGGTTTCGTTTGGGAGTTGCCGCCGTCCACCCCCGTCGGTATACACTCCGATGAACCGCGGAAAGGAGGTGGTCCGGACGTGACAGATTCCAGCAGTACCGGCAGTGGAGGTACCAGCGGGTAGGGGCGTGTTCCCGAGACCCACCGGGGAATCGCCATAGCCAAGCGTAGGGGACGCGCGTTCCGCGCCGCCGACCGTCTCTCCTTCGGGTGAGCGGGCAGGCAGGAAGCGCCTCTGCCAAATCCAACGCTGGTTACCGGGATCGAGGGCCGCCGAAAGGCGGCCCTCATCTTTTCTCACAACGGCGCCGCCGACAAGAGGCCCCGTCCAGGGCTAGCCACCGTTCGGCGGGCGTGGCGGCGTGACCGCTACTGCGAGCGACCGACGGCGAGCTCGAGCTGTTGGGCGAGAGGCATCGTCCGGTCGAGACCGATTGCGGCCATGCTCGCACCACTGTCCGATACGACGTTGTCTCCGAGCTCGAGCATCTGCAGCTGATCGCGGGTCACCGGGGGGTGAGGGAGGCGCTCCATGATCGCTGCCTGCGGGCGCATGAACCAGAACGGCACGTGGATGGTCGGCCGTCGCGTGCCGAGGGCCTCCTTCAGGAGAGACCAGAACTCGTTCCAATCGACGATGTCAGGCCCCCCGATCTCGACCAGAACGTCGTCGGTGCGACGCACCGCCAGGCACACAGCCCGGGCGAGGTCGTCCGCCCAGATCGGCTGGAGCCGCTGGGTTCCCTTTCCGATGACGGGTGTCACGGGTGCAAGCCGTGCGATTCGTGAAAACTGCGCCAGGGCGCCGCCGTTAGGCCCGAAAACGAAGCTGGGCCGAAGGATCGCGTAGCCGAGTCCGGAGGCCCGCACGGCCTCTTCGGTCGTCCACTTGGCCCGGTAGTAGGGAACGGTGTCCTTTGTCGCCTCGCTCGTGCCGAGGGCACTCATCTGGACGAACCGTTGCACGCCTGCATCGCGGGCGGCCTCGATGAGGCTCTGGGTTCCCCGGGCCATCACGCGGTTGAAGTCCTCCGGCCTTCCCGTGAGGATGGCGACGAGATGGACGACGGCCGAACACCCCTCGGTGGCGGCGAGGAGGCTTGCCGGGGCGGTCACGTCCCCGCGGGCGAGCTCGCAGTCGACCCCGGCGAGCGCGCCAGCCCCATTCGCGTCTCGGACGAGAGCCCGAACGCGCTCTCCCGCATCGACGAGCGCGCGGACGACGTGGCCGCCGACGAACCCGGTTGCTCCGGTGACGAGGATCACGACGGGACTTCGAAGTTCTTCCAGTAGCGACTCGGCGTCGGCCCGCGCTGTCCCTGGTACTTCGAGCCGAGGCCTGCCGACCCGTACGGATGCTCCGCGGGCTCGAGCAGCTGGACGAACGAGAGCTGCCCGATCTTCATCTCCGGATAGATCGTGATCGGCAGATTGGCCACGTTCGAGAGTTCGAGCGTGACGTGACCGTCCCAACCCGGATCGATGAACCCCGCTGTCGAGTGGATCAGTAGCCCGAGTCGACCGAGCGAGCTCTTGCCCTCGAGGCGCGCGACGAGGTCATCGGGGAGAGCGATGCGCTCGAGCGTCGAGCCGAGCACGAACTCGCCGGGATGGAGGATGAAAGGCTCGTCGCCTTCGATCTCGACGAGCTCGGTCAAGCCCTCGAGCTCGGTCTTGACGTCGATGAAGGGATATCGCGAGTTTCGAAAGACCCGAAACAGGCGATCAACGCGGACGTCGAGGCTCGCAGGCTGCATGAGCGCGTCGTCGTACGGGTCGATGATGATGCTGCCTTCGGCGATCAGCCGGCGGATCGACCTGTCGGAGAGAACCATGCCAGCGATCCTAGAGGGTTTGCGCAATCTGTTCGCTGAGGGCCGCGATGAGGTACGCTCGGTGATCCTGTGTCCATGCTCTACGGACCGATGGACCCGAATGAGCGTTTCCGCGCCCGTCGGGACCAGACACGCCGAACGAAGCGGCGCCGACGCGCTGCGGTCCTCGCCCTCCTCCTCGTCGTCGTCATCGCCGTTGCCATGGGCGCCCGGTTCGTCGGTGACGCGTCCACTATCGCACCGGGTGTGCGCGCCAACGGTGCTGCAACTCCAGCCGTGGGCGTTCCGAGCGCTAGCGCACGAAGCGAGCGGCGCCCACTTCCGGTCGAGATCCGCGGCGTCCACGTCACGGGGGCGTTGGCCTCGCTGCCCGGGAAGTTCCGCGAGTACATCGGCTACAAGCGCTATGGCCTGAACACGATCGAGCTCGACGTCAAGGACGAGGGCGGGGAAATCGGGTTCACGCCGGCCGACGTACCTCTGGCCCGTACGTCCGGCGCGACCCGCCCGTACTACAACCCCAAGGCCCTCGTCGGGCTCGCACACCGGAATGGCGTGTACATGATCGGACGTGTCGTCTGCTTCCAGGATCCGCTGCTCGCGAGCGCACGTCCCGACCTCGCAGTCCAGCGCTCCGACGGCAGCGTGTGGACGACCTCGGCCGGCCTCGGGTGGGTCAACCCGTACGACCGTCGGGTCTGGGACTACTGCGCCTCGATTGCCGAGGCGGCTGCGAAGGCAGGCTTCGACCAGATCATGTTCGACTACGTGCGCTTCCCATCGGACGGCGACGTCGGCGCCGCGGTGTACCCGGGTCGCACGAGCGTCTCGAAGGGCCGCGTCATTGCCGACTTCGTCGCGTACGCGAGCAAGAGACTCGAACCGTACGGTACGAGAGTGTCGACGGCGCTCTTCGGACTCGCAGCAACGCGCGATCTCGGGATCGGCCAGGTTCCGCGGTGGATCTCGAAGAGCGCTGACAGCGTCTCGCCGATGTCCTACCCGGTGCTCTACGGCGGTGGCGAACTCGGCCTCGAGAGTCCGAGCGCCGAGCCGGGCGAGACCGTGTTCAGAACGCTGACGGACTTCCGGCGCCAGCTCAAGGGCTCAGAGGCCCAGCTCGTCCCGTGGATTCAGGACTGGGACTACGGCACCGAGGAGGTTCTCGCCCAGATCGACGCCGCGCGTCTCCAGGGGGCCAAGGGCTATCTGCTGTGGAACGCCTCCGGCTTGTACACGACCGCTGCTCTCGCGCCCGCCGGCACCTACGGCGGCTGAAGCTTGCTGGCCCGCCTAGGGCGCCAGTCGTTGCTTCGTCCAGCCGCCTGCTGCGAGCGCGTACTGGACACGGTCGTGGAGTCGTCCCGGGCGGCCCTGCCAGAACTCGAACGTCGTCACCACGATGCGGTACCCACCCCAGAACGGAGGCAGCGGTAGGCTCGCCTGCGCATCGAATCGCTCCGCGACCTCGGCGGCTCGCCGCTCCAGCTCGTCGCGACCCGAGACAGGTTGCGACTGCGGCGACGCCCACGCGGAGATCTGGCTGTCGCGGGGTCTCGTACCGAAGTAGGCGGAGGACTCCTGCGCAGAGAGCTCCTCGACCGAACCTTCGATGCGTACCTGGCGCTCGAGCGGCTTCCAGTGGAGAACGCCGGCGGCCCGCGCATTGTCCCTCAGCTCGGCACCCTTCCGGCTGGTGCGATTGGTGTAGAAGACGAAGCCGCGCTCGTCGTGGCCCTTGAGCAGCACCATGCGAACCGACGGCGCGCCAGCGAGCGTTGCCGTTGCGAGAGCCATCTGCTCGGGGTCCGGGACTCCGCCCGCGATTGCTTCGCCAAACCACGTGTCGAACTGCGCGTGAGGGTCGAGGGAAAGGTCGCCGGTGCGCACGGGCCGAGGGTAGCCATTCGGCGCTCCGGTACGCTTCGCCGGTGGCCACGACCCGATCGATCGAGATTCGCACGGACATCCCGGGACCGCGCTCCCGCGACCTTCTCGCGCGAGGCGAGACCGCAATCGCGAAGCCGTTGCAGGTGTATCTCCCGGTGTTCGCCGCCGAGGCGCTGAACGCGACGATCACCGACGTCGACGGCAACACGCTCATCGATTTCGCAGGCGGTGTTGGCGTTATCAACGTGGGTCATTGCCACCCGAGGGTCGTCGAGGCTATTCAGGAACAGGCAGCGCGGTTCGTGCACACCGACTTCACGGTCGTGCCGTACGCGTTGTACGTCGAGCTCGCCGAGCGGCTCGGCGACCTTGCGCCGTTCGAGGGTGCCACTCGAGCGGCGTTCTTCAACTCGGGTGCAGAGGCCGTCGAGAATGCCGTCAAGATCGCCCGGCTCGCGACGGGCCGTCCCGCGGTGATCGCGTTCGAGGCCGCGTTCCACGGTCGCACGATGCTGGCCATGACGATGACGTCGAAGGTGCACCCGTACAAGACGGGAATGGGCCCCTTCGCTCCCGAGGTGTACCGGGCCCCGTTCCCTGACGCGTACCGCGGCCCGTCGGCGGCCGACGCGCTCGGTGAACTCGAGCGGATGTTCTCCTCGCACGTTGCTCCTTCCCAGGTCGCCGCCATCGTCTTCGAACCGCAGCTCGGCGAGGGCGGGTTCGTTCCGGCGTCCGCAGAGTTCGTCGAGGGGCTCAGGCGGATCTGCGACCGCGAGGGAATCCTCCTCGTCGCGGACGAGGTGCAGACCGGCTTCGGGCGAACGGGAAAGATGTTTGCCATGGAGCACTACGCGGTCGAGGCCGACCTCATGTGCGTCGCCAAGTCGATCGCCGCGGGCCTACCTCTCTCGGGCGTGATCGGCAAGGCGGCCATCATGGACGCGCCACACGTGGGGGCTATCGGGGGAACGTACATCGGAAACCCCGTCGCGCTCGCAGCTGCGCTCGCCGTCCTCGATATCGTCGCCGACGAGGATCTCGTCGGGCGTGCGAACGTCATCGGAGCGCTGATTCGTGAGCGAATGTTGGCGTGGCAGGCGAGGTGGCCGCGAATCGGGGATGTTCGTGGGCTCGGCGCCATGCTGGCGATCGATCTGGTCAAGGACCCTGCGACGAGGGAACCGGCATCAGAGCTCGCGGCTGCCGTGATCGACGCGGCTCTCGAACGAGGCTTGATTCTGCTCAAGGCCGGGATCTCGGGCAACTGCATCCGCGTCCTGTGCCCGCTCACGATCGAGGACGCGGTGCTGGACGAGGCTCTCGCTGTCTGGGAAGACGCGCTCGAGAGCGTTCTCGATTAGCGGCTAGTACGCGAGCGCGCGCCGCTGCGCGTGGCGGTCGAGCGCAAGCTCGACGAGCCGGTCGAGAAGTGCAGCGTACGGAATGCCGCTTTCCGCGAAGAGCTTCGCGTAGACGCTCGTTGCGGTGAAGCCGGGGATCGTGTTCAGCTCGTTGACGACAACCTGTCCGTCGGGGCGCACGAAGAAGTCGACGCGCGCCATCCCCTCGCAGTCGGTCGCGATGAATGCCTCAACGGCGAGCCGACGCACCTCCTCGGTGACCTCGTCCGGGAGACGGGCGGGAACGATCAGATCCATCCCTCCGGCCGCGTACTTCGCGTCGTAGTCGTACCAGTCGGCGTGCGCCACGATCTCGCCGACAACAGAGGCGATCGGCTCACGGTTCCCGAGCACGCCGACCTCGACCTCGACTCCGGGCTGAAACTCCTCGACGAGCACCTTGTCGTCATGCCGTCGTGCGAGTGAGACGGCGACGTCTAGCTCGGTGGGCGTCGTGGCCTTGGAGATTCCGACCGAGGATCCGAGGCGAGCAGGCTTCACGAACACGGGGTAGCCGAAGGGGTTCTCCACCGCGTCGCCGGTGCGCAGAGTGACGCTCGAGGCAACCGGGATGCCGCGGTCGCGGAGGACAGCCTTGAAGAGATCCTTGTCCATGCACAGCGCGGACGCCGTCACGCCGGCGCCGATGTAGGGAATGTCGGCGAGTTCGAGCAGACCCTGAACCGTCCCGTCCTCGCCGAAGGGGCCGTGGAGGATCGGCAGAACCACGTCGATGGCCCCGAGCGCCTGCGGAGCGGCGGCCGTAGGTATCGGGAGGCTCGCGTGGGCCCTGTCGATGGCGGGGGCTCCGGGGCCTCGCGGCAGCGCCCAGACGCCGTCCCGGCCGATCTCGATCGTTCGTGTCTCGTAGCGGTCAGGGTCGAGGGCCTCGACGACGGAGCGAGCCGACGCGAGCGAGATCTCGTGTTCGCTCGACCGGCCACCCGCGAGAACCGCGACCCGGATGCGCGTCGTCACGGAGTAGTTGTCGTCGCGGCCGGCGTCGACGTCGTGGGTACGTAGACGCCGACGGAGAGCGTGATCACGGTGTTCGGATCCTGCTGCGTGTTTCCCGGCGGATCCTGCGAGATGACGACACCGTCGAACGTCTGATCATCGGTCTCCTGGTTCGTGACCGTGACCTTGAAGCCGGCATCCGTCAGCGTCGTCCTGGCGTCGGCAGTCGTGAGGCCCGTCACATCCGGCACGGGCGTCGTCTGGGGGCCGTTCGAGACGGAGAGAGTGACTTTAGAGCCCTTCGTTGCTGTTGACGACCCGGCGGGCACCTGGCTGACCACGACACCCGCAGGTTGGTCACTCTCGACGTCGGTGCGCGCGACCGCGAACCCTGCTGCCTGCAGTTGCTGCAGTGCGGCCGAGTAGTCGAGCCCGACGACGGGGGGAACCGCGACCTGCTTCGGCCCTGTCGAGTAGTTGATCCTGACGGTCGCCCCCTCGACGAGGGACGTTTGTGCGGACGGATCCTGTGCGGTGACGGTACCTGCCGGCTTGTCGGACGGAACGCCGACGCTCTTGGCCACGAGCCCGACTCGCGTGAGCGTGGCCACCGCATCCGTGACCTGCGAGCCGACGACGTCGGGCACAGTGACATTCTTCTTTCCCGTCGAGACGAGGATCGTGACGATGCCGTCCCGCGCGAGTGCCGTGCCCTCGACCGGTGACTGGTCGAACACGATGCCCGCTGGCTGGTCGCCGTTCGGGACGCGACGGACATTCGACTCGAATCCGTCGCCGGCGATCAAGTCGACGGCACGCACCTCGAGAATCCCCGTGTACTGCTGCACGACGAGTGGCTTGTTGTCGTTGATCTGATCCTGCACGTTCCCGTAGAGGAACCATCCTCCGACGCCGAGTGCAATCGCGGCGAGGGCCACGAGCACCCACGGCCAGGGGCTTCTGCGACGGGCGACCGGTGCCTCGTAGGCGCGGTAGCGCTCGTCGCCGGTGTACGTCCCGCCCGTAGCGGGAGGAAGCGGGGCCGCGACTCGCGTTGCGGCAGTCGCGTCCATTGCGCCCGCACCCGCAAGAACCATTGTCGCCGCGGTCTCCGTCTCGCTGCCGACGGCCTCCCCGCGTGCCACGAGCTCGAGGTCGCGATCGAGCTCGCCTGCCGAGCGGTAGCGGTCGGCAGGCTCCTTCGCAAGCGCTCGGAGCACGACGAGGTCCAGGTCTCGTGGGATCTCGGAGCGACGCACCGACGGCGGCTCGGGGGTCGCCGAGAGGTGCTTCATCGCGATCTCGACGGGCGTCTCGCCCGTGAACGGGACGGTGCCGGTGAGCAGCTCATAGAGGACGATCCCCGTCGAGTAGAGATCGGAGCTCTCGTCCACCGGGGCGCCGCGCGCCTGCTCGGGGGAGAGGTACTGCGCCGTTCCCACGATCGAGCCGGCCTCGGTCATCTCGCTCGTGCCCGCGCGCGCGATGCCGAAGTCGGCGACCTTCACGCGCCCCTCGCGATCGACGAGCACGTTGTGAGGCTTGATGTCGCGGTGAATGATCCCGTTCTTGTGCGCGTAGCGCAGCGCAGCAAGGATCTGGCGGGTGTAGGAGATCGCGACCGGCACGGGGCACGGCCCGCGCGTCACGACGAGCTCCTTCAGCGTGCGCCCCTCGATGTACTCCATCACGATGTAGTAGGAGCCATCGGCGACGCCGCGATCGAAGACCGAGACGATGTTGGGGTGCGAGAGCCCCGCGGCGTGCGTCGCCTCACGGCGGAAGCGCTCGACGAACTGCTCGTCCGAGGCGTAGCGCTCGTGAAGGATCTTCACCGCGACGCGACGACCGAGCTCCTGGTCCTCTGCGAGCCAGACGTCGGCCATTCCGCCCGAGCCAAGCTTGCGCTCGAGGCGGTATCGCTCTGCAAAGAGGGTTCCTGTGAGGTCGTTGCGTGCCATGAGATGTGCTCGTTAGTTCTTCGCCGTCGAGGTCAAGAGTGCCTGCAAAACCTGGCGTGCGATCGGGGCAGCCGTCGCACCACCGGTCAGCGACTGATTCTGGAGAACGACGGCGATGGCGTAGCGGGGCTTCTCGCCGTCAGCGCCGGCGAATGCAATGAACCAGGTCGTGTTGCTCCCGTCGATGCCCGTCTCGGCCGTTCCCGTCTTGCCGCCGATTCGCAAGCCCGACACCTGCGCTGCTCCACCCGTTCCGGCCTGAACCGCTCGCACCATCATCTCTCCGACGTCCCGGGCAGTCGCCGGCGACACGGCACGACGGATCTTCGTCGGACGCGTCCGCGTGCGGGTCTTTCCATTGGGGCTCACCGTCTTCTCGACGACGAACGGCCGCATGAGGATGCCGTCGTTGCCAATCGCGCCTGCGACCATCGCCATCTGCAGCGGAGTGACGAGCAGGCGCTCCTGTCCGAATGCCATCCGCCCCGGGTCGACATCCCGATCGCGACGAGGATCGTAGAGCTCGCCGCCCTTGAAGAGCCCGCTCGGCAGCCGCTCGCTCTCGGGCGTCTCGAGGGGCGGCCGCTCGTAGAAACCGAATGCCTTGGCCTGCCTGACGATCGCCTTCGCCCCGAGCTTGAGGCCGATGTTGCAGAAGACGGAGTTGACGGAGTACTGCAGCGCCGTCGCGAGCGTGACGGTGCCGTACGGGCGACTCGTGTCGAAGTTGTTCACGCGCCTGCCGTACACGGTGCAGTACCCGGGGTCGGAGAAAGTCGACTTCGTTGTGAACTTGCGCGAGTCGAGCGCTGCCGAAGCGGTGACGACCTTGAACGTCGAGCCTGGCGGATAGAGGCCCTGGCTGGCGCGATTCAGGAGCGGCGAAGCCGGTGTGCAGTCCGCACGGATCTTCTCGATGCGCCCGAAGCTCTCCTCGACGTCGTTCGGGTTATAGGTCGGCGACGAGACCATCACGCGCACGCGCCCCGTTCTCGGGTCGAGGACGACGACCGCGCCGCAGCGCGTCCCGAGCGCCTCGAGTGCGGCGCGCTGGCCGTTCACATCGAGGGTCGTCACGACCGTATCTCCGATGATGGGACGTCCGTTCAGCTTGTCGAGCGAACGATCGACGAGGGAGGAGAGACTCCGCTCGGACCCGGTCAGAATCGAGTTCAACGACCGTTCGAGGCCGGTGCGGGCGCGTGCGACGGTCGAATAGCCGACGACGTGTGCGGTGAGCGGGCCCTGCGGGTAGCGGCGAAGGTAGAAGGTGCGGTCGCCGACGCGACGCCCCTTGTTGCGTGCCAGCACCCGGGCTGGGGAGAGGATCGGGCCGCGCTTGATCTCGAACTGGGCGACGCGCTGAATGGCGTTGTCCTGTCGCTCGGCGAGCGCGGGGCGAGCCCAGGTCTGCCAGTACGTCGTCGCGACGATCAGCGCGATCATCAACCCCATGGCGAGGCCGGCGACGCGGGAGATCTGCCGGTTCATCGCGTCACCGCCGTCGCTGCTGCACGATTCGAAACGAGAAGCAGCAGAGCGAGCATGACGAAGTTCGAGAGAATCGACGAGCCGCCGTACGAGACGAAGGGCAACGTGATCCCGGTCAGGGGGACGACGCGGAGGACGCCCCCCACGATGATGAACGTCTGCAGGGCAAGGCCGAACGTGAGGCCCGTTGCAAGGAGCTTGGAGAAGCCGTCCTGAGCGATCAGGGCGATCCTCATCCCGCGGGCGACGAACACCATGACGAGGAGGAGAACCGCGGCCGAGCCGACCAGCCCGACCTCCTGGGCAATCGCCGAGTAGATGAAATCGGTGTTCAGGTACGGGATCAGCTGCGTCCCGTCTACCGTCGTGAAGGTGCCCTTCCCGAGGCCCGTGCCGCCGTACCCACCGTTCGCGATCGAGTAGAGGCTCTTCACGAGTTGGTATGAGTCGCAGTTCTGACGGAAGTCGAGCTCCCCGCTGATCGAGCAGTACACCCGCTCGTCCGTCCACGGGTGGAGCCACACCGTCACGCGCTGCTGCACACGCCCGAGGGAGTTGTAGAGCATGGCCGAACCCGCGAGGAACAGGCCGAGCCCGGCGCCGACGTAGAGGAACCGCCCCGTCGCGGCGTAGACCATCGCCAGGAAGATCCCGAAGTTGAGCAGGGCCGAGCCGAGGTCGCTCGTCTGGACGAGAACGAGCATCGAGGCGCCCCAGATCAGGAGCAGTGGTCCAAGATCCTTCAACCGGCCCTGGGCCAGAGCCTCCCGCTTGTCACGGAGGTAGCCGGCGAGGAAGATGATCATGAAGATCTTCGCGAGCTCTCCCGGCTGGAACTGCATCGAGCCGACCTTGATCCAGAGCTTGACTCCGTTGACCCGATGCCCGAGGCCCGGAATCGACGGGAGAAGCAGGAGCACGACCGCAGAGATCCCGAAGATGTACTTGTACCGCTCGAGCACGCGGTAGTCGAACCGAAGCCAGAAGAGCGTCGCCGCGAGGACGCCGATCCCGAGGGCTACCCAGACGGCCTGACGTCGCGCATCCTCGGGGTTGAGGCGGTAGATCACCGTGAGGCCGAGCGCGGTCAGCAGGGCGACGAGGGGCAGCAGCGTCGGGTCGGCGTACGGAACCGTGAATCGCGCGACCAGATGCGCGACGAGGTAGAGCCCGAGGATGACGCCGATGTAGCCGAGCCAGCGGGTCGTCACGAGCCCCGTCCCGACGATCGAGACGCTCGCAAACGCAGCGGAGGCGACGAGAGCGACGAACCCGAGATTGAGGAGCTCCCTGTTCCGCGCGCTCACCGCTTGAGGCTCCACCAGATGACGATCGCCGCGATCGAAATTGCGAGGAGAATCGCGAGCAGTGCGAGCCAACGACCTCCGGCGCCCGCGCCGTGACGCTGGATCGGCGGAGTCGAAAGCGGGGTCGCGCTTGCGGAGGCCGCGTTCTCCCCGGGCTCGAGTGCGTGCTCTGCCGTATCGTCGTCAGGATCGGGCGCTGTCGGTTCGGGCGCAGGCGCTGGCACGGGGTCGCCGGCCAGGATCTCGAAGAGGACGACGGTGATGTTGTCGATCCCACCGGCGCTGTTGGCCGCGTCGACGAGGGACTGCACCGCCGCCTCCGGGTCGTCTTCGGCTGCAGCGATGAGTTCGAGGATGTGCTCATCCCGCACGAGGTCGGTGAGGCCATCCGAGCAGATCAGGTAGAGATCGCCCGGAAGGGCGTCGAGCACCTCGGTGTGAACATCGACGGTTGGCTCCGTGCCGACAGCCCGCGTGATCACCGACCGATGTGGATGCTGCTCCGCTTCCTCGGTCGAGAGTCGACCGGCGCGCACGAGCTCGCCGACGAGCGAGTGATCCGGCGTCAGTTGTTCGAGCCCTTCATCTCGGATCCGGTAAGCACGCGAGTCACCGACATGACCGATCGCGACGGTGCAGGCCGTCTCGTCCACGAGGAGCGCGGTCACGACCGTGCCCATCCCGGCTGCGTCCGGATCATCCAGAGCGTGCCTGTAGATGCGGTTGTTCGCTTCGAGGATGAGCGCGGTGAGCGTGTCCTCGCCGAAGGACCCGGGAAGGCGCTCCTCGAGCGTTGCCGCTGCGAGCCGCGAGGCGATCTCGCCCGCCTTGGCACCTCCCACGCCGTCCGCCACGGCGAAGAGCGGCGGATCGCAGACGAACGTGTCCTCGTTGTGGGGTCGGCGCCGACCCGTATCCGTCAGCGCGCTCGCTCGCCCGGTTCTCACGTCTCCACCTGCAAGTCGGTCTTGCCGATGCGGATGATGTCGCCGGGGACGAGGAGTCGGGCGGTTGTCACGCGGGCACCGTTGACGAACGTTCCGTTCGTCGAGCCGACGTCCTCGACCCACAGGCCGTCGGGCCGCGGTTCGAGCATCGCGTGCCGTGTCGACGCGAAATCGTCGCCGTCGAGGCGGATCGCGTTCTCGCCGCCGCGACCGAGCCTCGTCGGCTCCCGGATCTCGACCGTGCTGCCGGGCTGCAAGGTCGAGCTCTCGAGCACGAGTAGGCGGGCCGCGGGGGTTGGCAGTACCGGCTCGTACCGCGCCCGGAGCTCGTTCGCCTCCTTCGCGCTGAGCACGATCGACTCCTGTGGGGCTGACCGGAGATCCCGCGTCACCGAGCGCACGACGGCCCAGATGAACAGATAGAGAAGAACGAGAAACGCGATCTTCAGAGCGAGCAGCGTTTGCTCGGTATCGAGGTCCCCGAACACGCTACGGAAGGGAGCGGCCGAAGACGATATCGGTCGCACCGATCGTGATTCGGTCACCGTCGGTCAACGTCTCGCGCGTGATCCGGCGGCCGTTCAGCTCCGTTCCGTTCGTCGAACCGAGGTCGGCGACGACGTACGAATCGCCGTCCTTCCTCACCTCGGCATGGCGCCGTGAGGCGTTGCCATCCGTGACGCGAAGGTCGCACTCCCGGGATCGCCCGATCACGACACCAGCGGGCGTGACGGGGTGCGCTCGTCCGTCGAGCGTCAAGGTCACGACCTCCCGAGGTGGCTCCGGAGCCAGGGGGACGACGGGCATCAAGGTTTCGGGCTCGGCCTGCCGGTAGATCATCGTCGTTGCGACGGCGGCCGGCGCCTCGACAGACGGCGCCGGTGCCGCCGGGATGGGGATCGAGACGCTCTCAACAGGGGCAGGTAGCGCCGGCCGGGCCGCTGGGAGAGAGGGCAACCCGTCCTCGGGCTGCGCGACGCGCGTCGCGATCCCGAACTCGCCGACGGCGAGGTCGTCGTCGGTCGCGAACTTGACGCGCGGAGGTGTCAGCAGCGCATACGCCTCGCGTCTTGCGTGCTCGGTGAGGTACTCCTGCAGTTCGCCGATCAGAGACCCCTCGTAGGAGAGGAACTGTTGCCGGTCGCCGCTCGAGAGATAGATCGTGTACTCGTTCGGGACGTACACACGCGAGACGGAGACCGAGCGATGCTCGTCCATCTCCTTCGCGAGCTTGCGGGCGAGCTCGACCGGCTGAACGTGCGTTCGGAAGGCGCGACCGAAGACGCCCTCGAAGAGGCCCTCGATCTTGCTCTCGATGGTACGCAGAACGCTCATGTGCCGGAGTTGCCGCCTGGTGGCTAAGGGTAGCGGCCGGCCTGGAACGTACGGGTCGCGAGGATCGCGCAGAGGGCGAAGGTTCCGAGCACGATCGAGAGCGCCGAGAGCGTGGGAGCGAGGAACAGGATCAGTCCGATCTGGCAGGCCCCGAGGAGCGCGATCCCCCGGAAGCCCCGCTTGCGGGCGTCGGGCAGTAGCGCCGCCGCGCCGGCGAGCACGGTCGCGAGCGCGACGAACCAGGGATTCTCCTGCAGGAGGGCGACAACAGAGCCGACAACGGCGGCGAGGCTCGTCGAGCCAGCGACACCGAGGTTCGAGACGGAATCGCCCGTGAGCGGGAGCGGGCCACCACGGAGGCCTGCGACGGCGACGGCCGCGAAGACACCAGCGAACGCCTGCAGTGCTCGCCGAGCGCGGCCCCGCGCGGGTTGGACGGCGAGCGGAAGGAGCGCGATCGCTCCGATCGCTGCGAGAACCGGGCCGGTCATGAAGAGAAGGCCCGCACGTGCGTCACGCCAGCTGAAGGCGAACCAGAGGACGGCGAGAGCCCCGTAGGTGACGGCGGCGGCCTGGGCGACGTTACCGAGCGGAAACAGGGGTACGGACAGCGCGAGGGCGAGCCCGAGTCGGGGGGAGCGCAGCGTCGAAAGTGCGGCGGCAAGCGCGAGGAGGATCGTCAGCCCGGGCGTCCAGAACGGAAGCAGGGTTGCACCGATCACCACGATGATCGCGGCGAGGCCGGCCGGAACGAGGCGCTGTTCGAGCGGGAGCGCGGCCGTCGCAACCCTGGGCGTTGGGGCCGGCCTGCGTTCACGCGCCGGGCCCGTTCGATCTCGACGGGGCGACGTGACTGCGGTTCGAAGGTCGCGGGCGAGTCGCTCGGCGGACGGCCGCCGCGTCGCGTCGACTGTCAGGGCCGAGGAGACGGCGTCGGTCAGTGCCGGCGGCAGGTCCGAGCGCTTCTCCGCGAGGGGCGCGGCCCCCGACTCGATTGCGGCGGCGACCTGCGGGAGGGGCACGCCCCAGAACGGATGCTCGCCCACGAGTGACTCCCACAGGAGCACCCCGACGGCCCAGACGTCGCTTGCCGTCGTTGCGTCTCCTCCTGTCAGGCGCTCGGGTGCGATGTATGCGAGCGTTCCCGGAACGTCCCCAACGGCGGTGAGGGTGTCTGCCTCGTCGAACTGGGCGAGTCCGAAGTCGAGGAGCCTGATCGACAGCTCGGGGCCTTCCTCGACCAGCACGTTCGACGGCTTGACGTCTCGATGGACTATCCCGAGGCCATGCGCATGGGCGAGCGCGTCGAGGATCTGGGCGGCCGCCTCGATCGAATCGCGGTCGCTCAGCTTGCCACTGCGAAGCGCCTCGCGCATCGTCTGACCCTCGACGTACTCGTACGCGATGTAGACGTGGCCGCTGTCGCCACCGAAGTCGTAGGCGCGCACGCATCGCTCGTGCCGAAGCCGCGACGCAGCTTCCATCTCTCGCGCCGCGCGCGATGCTCGCTTGCCCTCACGGGGGACGATCTTGAGAGCGACCTCGAGGCCCGTTCGCTCGTCTCGAGCGAGCCAGACGGAGCCTGAACCACCGCGGCCGATCGGCCGGAGAGGCCGGTAGCGGTCGAGCACGAGCTCGGGTGTGGGAAGGGCGTACGCTGTGCTCGACACGTCCACCGACTCTTCGCCGCGGCAGAGGACCTCCCTTCCAGACCGGAACATGGCGTAGACTCCGCTCGTCCCCTGCAGGAGCATTTCAGTGAGCTCGAACGACGACGATATTCTCGACTTCGACTTCTTCGAAGACGACGCAACCCGCGAATCCGGCGTCGGCTCGGGCGGCGCGCGTGACACCGCAGGCGCGGAGCCCTCGCGTGGCGGAGGAGGAGGCGGGCGCCCGCGAGGCCCGTCGCTACGGGCACCTCACGGGCTCGCACCCATCCTGCGACTCGTCGGGTTCGTCGCTTTCGCGATCCTGATCATCGTGTTGCTCATCGTCTGGGGACAGGGCTGCTCCAGCGACAAGAAGCGGTCGAGCTACGGCGACGCGATGACCGAGCTCGGGACCAACGGCGCGAGCTCGGCCAAGATCGGCAGCGACCTCGCGGAGCTCCTGACGACGCCGGGCCTGAAGCAAGCTGAGCTCGAGACGAAGCTCGGCGGCCTGATCGATCGGCAACGGCAGGGTCTCGAGAGCGCTCAGGCACTGGACGTTCCCGGCCCGTTGCGGCCGGCAACCGATCACGGGGCCGAGGCGCTCCAGCTTCGCGTGAGTGGGATGCAGGGGCTCCTGGACACGTTCGTGGCGACGAAGGGCGACGACTCGGACAACGCGACGGCGGCCGGCGAGAAGCTCGCTGCGCAGGCGCAGCAGCTCGAGGCGAGCGATGTCGTCTGGCGCGTTCTGTTCCAGGTTCCCGCCCAGGCGACACTCGAGGACGAGGGCGTTGGTGACCTCAAGGCACCATCGTCGGTGTTCGTGGAGACTGCCGAGCTCTACTCGACGCGCTCGATGACCCAGATCTGGCTCCGGATTCACGGTGCTTCGACCGGGGGCACGCCGTCCGGCGTCCACGGCACGGGGCTCGAGAAGGTGCTGGTCCAGCCGGGCGGCGCGCAACTCTCGCCCGACACCGAGACGACGATCAAGGCGTCGACCAACCTCGCCTTCGAGGTGTTCGTGAAGAACACGGGCGAGAACCAGGAGGTGGGCATCGAGGTGACGCTGACGATCCCCAAGGGCACGGCTCCGATCGTGAAGAAGCAGACGATCGACCTGCTCGACATCGGCGTGACGAAGGCGGTTACGTTCAAGGACTTCCCCGACCCGCCGTTCGGTGAGAAGACGTCGGTACAGGTGAGCGTGAAGCCTGTTCAGGGCGAGACAAACACGGGGAACAACAGCGCCGAGTATCCCGTCATCTTCTCGCTCGAGTAGTGGTCTTTCCGGGAAGTCCAGTCGTGGTGCGCCGGCGAAGACCGAGCAGGGCGAAGAGGCAGGGAGTTCGCGGACAGGTCGGTAAGGGTGCGACGAGGGACGAAGCCGTGCGCTGTGCTTGCAGGACTTTCCGGAGAGACCATTGATGGACGCCACCCTTGCTGTCGCGATCGCGGCGTGCCTTGTGGCCGCTCTCGCGCTCCTGCTGATCCTGGTGCTCATGCGACGGCTCCGGAAGCTCCAGGGTGGTCAAAAGGCCGTTCTCGGCGGTGCCTCTCACGACATGGTCGACTTCGCAGTGTCGCTCCAGGGAAGGATCGACGACCTTGACCGCGCAGTGGACGAGGTCGCGGCCGGACTGTCGCGGGTCGACCGTCGCATCGACGGTGCGATCACGAACACGGCCGTCGTGCGCTACGACGCCTATGAGGACACGGGCGGGAAGCAGTCAGCGTCCTTCGCCTTTCTCGACGCAACGCGGACAGGAACCGTCGTAACGGCGATCCAGGGTCGCGACTATGCCCGCATCTACGTGAAGGACGTCGAGCGGGGCACGGCGTCCGTGGCGCTCTCTCCCGAGGAGCAGATGGCAGTCGAGCGGGCAATGGCGCGTTGATCTCGGCATGAGCGCCATCACACTCTGCGACGTCGGCCCGCGCGACGGGCTGCAGAATCGGCCCGAGATCCTCTCTCCGCACGTGCGCGCCGAGCTCGTCGAGAGGCTTGCAGCGACGGGGCTGCCTCGTATCGAGGCCGTCAGCTTTGTCAGTGCGTCCCGTGTTCCGCAGATGGCGGGTGCGGAGGAGGTGGTTGCGGGGATCACCCCGCGGGCGGGGGTCACGGTCGCCGGCCTCGTCCTGAATGAGCGGGGCTACGACAGACTTGTCGCCGCCGGCCTTCGGGAGGCGCACTTCTCGTTTTCGGTCAGCGAGAGCTTCAATCGACGCAATCAGGGCGCGGGCGTCGAGGAGTCCCTCGCCCTAGCGACGGCGGTCATCGGACGCGCGCGGGAGGCCGGCATCTCGTCGACGGTCACGTTGAGCACGGCGTTCGGTTGTCCCTTCGAGGGGCCGGTCGATCCCGGGCGCGTCCGGGAGATCGCAGCCCGGGTTGTCGCCGCCCAGCCGAACGAGCTCCTGCTCGGGGATACGATCGGGGTGGCCGTCCCCCGACAGGTCGAGGATCTCGTCGCGTCCGTCGCGGGGCTCGGACTCCCCGTCGGCGTGCATCTACACAACACGCGCAACACGGGGTATGCGAACGCCCTTGCGGCGATCGCGGCCGGTGCGACCCTCCTCGACGCGTCGCTCGGTGGTATCGGCGGCTGCCCGTTCGCTCCCCGTGCGACGGGCAACATCGCTACGGAGGACCTCGTCTACCTCCTCGACGGCGAGGGAATCGAGACTGGCGTCGACCTCGACGCGCTGATCGGCGTTGCGGTCTGGCTCGAGGGGATCCTCGGCGAGGAACTCGAGGGACAGGTGTATCGAGCGGGACGGTTCCCACCACCCCTCCTCTGACCGTCGGCCCCTGCCCGTCCGTTTCGGCCAGGAGCCTCATGCGCCGCTGGTAGGCTCGTGGTCCGTGCATCAGGTCCTCGTCCTGAACGCAAGCTACGAGCCGCTGAACGTGTGCTCCGATCGGCGCGCGCACGTCCTCGTGTGGAAAGGCAAGGCCGAAGTCGTCGAGCAGCACGCGCAGCCGCTCCGCTCCGCCGAGCAGTCGTTTGCCCGACCGCATGTGATCCGCCTCCTTCAGTACGTGCGCGTGCCTCGCGCCGTGAAACGAAGGATCTCGCGCCGTGCCCTCTTCGCGCGGGACGGATGGAAGTGCGTCTACTGCGGCACTGCGGCGGGACGGTTGACGCTCGACCACGTGATTCCCCGGTCGAAGGGCGGAGACTCGGTCTGGGAGAACGTCGTTACCGCATGTGCTCCGTGCAATCTCCGTAAGGGAGATCGGCTGCTCGAGGAGATCTCGATGACGCTGCCGCGGCAGCCGCGCGCGCCGGCACCCGTGCTCTTCATCCGTCTCGCAGCCCAGAGGGTGCCAGAGAGCTGGAGTCAGTACCTGCCGTCGCTCGAGCAGTTCGAGCACGCCGCGGCGTAGCCGCGGAACGCCTCAGACGGTTCGGGCTGCGCCGCCTCCTTCGTGATCGGCGCGGTACGAGCCGAAGACCCGGAACTGGGCGGTCAGATCGCGCATTTCCCTGAGCGTCGCCGAAATCTCCCGATCGAGGGGATGGCCGCCGAGCACGGCATCGAAGCGGTAGCTGAACGGACGCGACGGAATCGGTCGCGAGACCAGCAGGTTGAGATCGATGCCGTGCCGAGACAACGGCTCGAGGGCGTGGAAGAGGGCCCCCGGACGGTGATCGGTGGTGAACGAGAACGCGGTACGCCACTGCCCATCCCGGCGATCGAGCCGCGTATACGGCGCAACCGAGACGAACCGTGTGTAGGCCTCGGGATGGTCCCCGACGTTCCCGTCGATGATCGTCAACCCGTTGATCCGGGCCGCGCGGTCGCTCGCGATCGCGACGACCGCAGGATCGGCCAAGGTCGCGACGATCGAGGCGGCATCACCCGTCGTGGGTGCGGCGACGGCGATCGCGTTCGGCAGAGACGCCAGCAGTCGTCGGCACTGATCGAGCGCGACAGGATGGCTGTGGATCTCGCGAATGTCCGCCAGCTCGACGATTCCCGGCCCGACGAGGCAGTGATTGACCGGGATGATCGCCTCCGCGACGATCGAGAGCGGCGACTCGTACAGCAGGTCGTGCGTCTCGGCGACAGGCCCGACCAGCGAGCTTTCGATCGGGAGCACGCCGTAGGGAACGCGTCCCGACGCAACAGCGCCGATCACCTCCGCAAACGTGGGCAGTGGTACGAGACGGGCTGCGGGGAAGAGCCGATCGCACGCGGCTGCAGAGTGGGCGCCTTCGCGGCCGGGATACGCGACGGTGAGTTCTATGGAAGCCATGGTGGTTGGAGCGCCTTTCGCTGGAGATCGGTTCGCCGGGAGTGGGAGCTAGACGGCGCGAGGCAGGTCGAAGGCGCCGGCTAGCCCGTAAAGGCGAAGCCGAATGGCGCGCGGGGAAAGCGAGTGTTGGGCGCGCGGCGCATCGTCGTCACAGGGTACGGGCAGAATCGAGCGCGCGCAACACCGCGTCGCCGACCTCGCTCGTCGTGCTCGTTCCACCGAGATCGGGTGTCGGCGCGATCTGGAGTGCCGTATCGACAGCCGCCTCGAGCGCCGCTGCATCGGCTGCGCGTCCGAGACCGTGGTCGAGGAGCAGCGCCACGGATCGCAGCATCGCTGCCGGGTTCGCGATCCCGCGGCCGGCGATCTGCGGGGCCGATCCGTGCACCGGCTCGAAGAGCCCCGGGCCATCGTCTCCGAGCGACGCGGATGCGGCGAGGCCGAGACCACCGGTGACCGCAGCAGCGATGTCGGACAGAATGTCGCCGAACGTGTTCTCGGTAACGACCGTGTCGATGGTCTCCGGCGCCTGCACGATCGTCATGGCGAAGGAGTCGACGAGGGCGTGGTCGACGGCGACGTCGGGGTAGAGGGTCGACCCCATCTGCGTCACCACGTCCCGCCACAGTCGCGAGGTGTGCATGACGTTGACCTTGTCGACCGAGGTCAGGCGTCCCCCGCGCGCCCCGGCGATCTCGAAGCCGCGGCGCGCGATCCGTTCGACCTCGGGGCGTGAGTATTCGCAGGTGTCGAACCACGTCCCATCCTCGCGGATCCCTTTCTCGCCGAAGTAGAGACCACCGACGAGTTCCCTGACGATCATGATGTCGATCCCGGGCGCGCGCGCCGGCCGGAGGTTCGCATACACGCCGAGTTCCTTGCGCAGTCCGAGGAGGCCTTGCTCGGGACGCACGGGCTTGCCCTCGAGCTCGGGGAGGCCGACGGCAGCGAGAAGAACAGCATCGGCCCTGCGGCAGGCCGCGAGCGTGTCCTCCGGCAGCGGCGTTCCCTCCGCCAGGATTGCGTTGCCGCCGAAAGCGTGCTTCGAATACGCGATCCCGAATGCATCGAGCACACGCACCGCCTGCGCCGTGACCTCCGGCCCGATCCCATCCCCTGGCAACACCGCTACGTGACTCATCGAGCCTCCCGGGAGGTCTCGTAGGCGGTGATCTCGGCCTCGTGCGTGAGCGTCAGATCGATGTCGTCCAGGCCGTTCAGCAGCCGGTACCGGGTCGAGGCGTCGAAGGCGAAGGGGAACACCCGGCCTTCGGGCGTCGTCACGGTCAACGCCTCGAGGTCGACGGTGAGCTCGGAGCCGCGATCGAGATCGACCGACTCCATCAGCTCCTTCACCTGATCCTCGGGCAACTGGACGATGACCATCCCGACTTTGGCCGCGTTCGACCGAAAGATGTCACCGAACGAGGGGGCGATGACGACATCGAAGCCTGCATCCTGGAGCGCCCAGGCGGCATGCTCACGCGACGAGCCGCAGCCAAAGTTGCGGCCGGCAAGCAGAATGCGTGCCCCCGCGAACTGGGGCTGGTTGAGCGCGAAGCCCGATCGTTCGTTGCCGTCCTCGTCGAAGCGCCAGTCGAAGAACGCGTACTGCCCGTAACCCGTCCGCTCGATCCGCTTCAGGAACTGCTTCGGAATGATCTGATCGGTATCGACGTCGGGTCGATCCAGCACAGCCACGCGAGCGCTGACCTCGGAGATCGCCTTCACGACGCCACCGGCTCCGCTGCGAGGGCTCGCACATCGACGAAATGCCCGTGGAGCGCGGCTGCCGCTGCCATCTGTGGGCTCACGAGGTGCGTGCGTCCGCCTCTCCCCTGCCGGCCCTCGAAGTTCCGGTTCGACGTCGACGCGCACCGTTCTCCGGGAGCGAGCACGTCCGGATTCATACCGAGGCACATGGAGCAGCCTGCGAGGCGCCACTCGAAGCCCGCGTCGAGAAAGACCTGATCAAGCCCTTCACTCTCCGCCTGCCGCCGCACCTGAGCAGATCCAGGGACGACGAGCGCGGTCACGCGGGGGTCGACCGTCCCGCCACGAACGATCTCCGCCGCGGCCCGGAGGTCCTCGATGCGCGAGTTGGTGCACGAGCCGATGAAGACTCGGTCGACCGCGATCTCCTCGATCGGTTGGCCGGCGCGGAGGCCCATGTAGGTGAGGGCCCGCTCAGCAGCGTCCCGGTCGTCGCCGTCGGTGAACGACTTCGGGTCGGGCACGGTGCTCGTGACCGGGACAACCATGCCAGGATTCGTTCCCCATGTCACCTGCGGAGCCAGCTCGGTCACGTCGACGACGACGTGGGTGTCGTACGTCGCATCCGGGTCGGAGGCGAGTTGCCTCCATGCGGCGACGGCCCGCGACCAGTCATCGCCCTGCGGCGCATGCGGACGGCCCTCGAGGTACGCGAACGTCGTCTCGTCCGGAGCGATGAGCCCTGCCCTTGCACCCCACTCGATCGTCATGTTGCAGATCGTCATCCGCTGCTCCATCGAAAGCGCGCGGATCGACTCACCGGCGTACTCGACGACGTAGCCGACGCCGCCGTCGACCCCCACCTGTCCGATCGCCCCGAGGATCATGTCCTTCGCGGTCAGGCCCGGTGGAAGGTCACCCTGGAACTCGAGCAGCATGGTCTTCGGTCGCTGCTGGTTGAGCGTCTGCGTGGCGAGGACGTGCTCTACCTCGGACGTGCCGATGCCGAATGCGAGCGCGCCGAACGCGCCGTGCGTCGAGGTGTGGCTGTCTCCGCACACGATCGTCTTCCCGGGTTGCGTAAGACCGAGCTCGGGGCCGATGACGTGGACGATCCCCTCGCTCCCCGATCCGGTTCCGTGGAGCTCGACGCCGAACGCCTCACAGTTCGCCCGCAGCGCGTCGAGCTGTGCCTTGGCCATCGGGTCCGTCACCGGGCCAGGGAGGGTGGGGACGTTGTGATCCATCGTTGCGACCGTGAGGTCGGGGCGGCGGACACGTCGCCCCGCGAGGCGCAAGCCCTCGAACGCCTGCGGCGAGGTGACCTCGTGGACGAGGTGCAGGTCGATGTAGAGCAGCGTCGGCTCGCCCGTCTCGTCGCGAACGATGTGCAGGTCCCAGACCTTCTCGAACAGGCTCCGTCCTGTCACGACCACTAGGCGATCAATACTTCGTCGAGAAACGCATCTGCGTCGGCTTCGATCATGATGGGATCGTAGGTGTCGGAGACAGGCCCGGGCGTCTTCAACCCGTCGCCCGTGACGAGAAGGACGACCCGCGCGCGCGGCCCGATCTGTCCGGCGGCGACGGCGGCCTTCAGCGCGCCGAGCGTGACGCCGGTCGCGGTCTCGCCAAAGACTCCCGTCGTCGCGGCGAGGTGCGCCATGTTGGAGCCGATCTCGTCCTCGGCGACCGTGTGGATCGCGCCGCCCGTTGCGCGGGCGGTCGTGACCGCGAAGTCGCCGTCTGCGGGGTTTCCGATTGCGAGTGAGCGGGCGATGCTCGACGGGCGCACCGGTACCACGCGCGCGTTCTCCCGGAACGCCGTCGCAACGGGCTCGCAACCGGCCGCCTGACCTCCGAAGAGGGCCGGAGTGCCGTCGACGAGGCCGAGCGCGGAGAGCTCCGCGAACCCCTGGCCCACCTTGTGGAAGAGAGCTCCCGAAGCGATCGGGATCGCGACGGCGTCAGGGGTCTCCCATCCGAGCTGTTCCGCTATCTCGTAGGCGAGAGTCTTCGATCCCTCCGCGTAGTACGAGCGGAGGTTGACGTTGACGAACCCCCACGGCAGCTCGAACGACAGCTCGACCGAGAGGCGCGAGCAGTGGTCGTAGGTGCCGGCAACGGCATAGATGCGCGGCCCGTACACGGCGGCCGCAGCGAGTTTCTCCGGCTCGAGGTCGCTCGGGACGAAGACCGCCGCCTCCATGCCCTCGGCCGCAGCGCGTGCGGCGACCGCTCCGGCGAGGTTGCCGGTCGACGAGCACGAGAGCGTGTCGAGCCCGAGCTCCTGTGCCTTCCGCGCCGCGACTGCGACGACGCGATCCTTGAACGAGTGCGTCGGGTTCGCGGTGTCGAGCTTGAGCCATAGCTCCCCGAGTCCGAGCTCCTCGGCAAGTCGCGGAGCCGGCACGAGCGGTGTCATCCCCGGGGCCAGTCGTGCGACCTCGGGAGCAGCCACCGGGAGTAGGTCGGCGTACCGCCAGATCGACTGTGGACCGGCCTCGATCGAGGCGCGGCTGACCCGGGCGCGGAGTGCGTCCCAGTCGTAGGTCGGATCGAGCGGGCCGAAACAGCGGGAGCACGTGCCTGTCGCGTCGAGCGGATGCTCGGTCGCGCAGATGCGGCAGCAGAGAGAAACAGCGGGCATGGATTGGTACCTCCTGGTCGTCGCTCGACATCCGTCCGGGATTGGCACCGTCACCCGATCTGTGGGGCAGGTTGCCGAGGCGTCACAGGGCCGGTCCCTCAGCCTCTCTTGATGCGGAGCGGGACGGGTCCCGCGCCGACAGGAACTCTAGCGGACGAATCGATCTCGCAGCTACGAACCGGGCTGCACGACGTCGCGGAGTCCCAGGATTGCAATCGCGTTGCCGCGGTCGTCGACGATCGGGAGGTGATGGATGCTGTGCTCCGTCATCAGGGCGGCGGCGGTTTGCCTGCTCTGACCTGCCCGGATCGTGAATGGATGCGCAGTCATCCAGGCGCGGACGCGTCCCTCGCTCGGATGGATGCGGTGGGCGAAGGCCCCGAGTAGGTCGCGCGTCGTGATGATTCCGATGGCCTTCCCGTACTCGGCGACGACGGCCGATCCGGTATCGAGGTCGCAGAGGCGTGCCGCCACCTCCCCGAGAGTGTCCTCCGGGGCGACGAGGAGGAGGGGGCCTGTCGCCAGGTTGCCAACGGCGTCACCGGCGGCCGGCGCGTCATCGGCGGCCACCTCGGTGCGTCCCTGGAGCCCCGCATCGGGGTCGAGCTCGACGTGGACGGCAACGCCGTCCTCGGGCTCGGTCTCCTCCTCGTCCCGCGCGCCCGGTGCGCCGAGAGACAGGATGAGCGGGCCGAGGTAGTGGCCAGCGATCTTGGCCGGTGGCCACCAGAGCTCGTTCAGGCTGACGACGGGCGACTCGTCGTGGTGGGCGAGATCGTGGCGCATGAACAGCGGCTCCGATCCCGTCAGCAGCATCCCGCGGAGCACCGGTCGGAAGGACTGCGGTACGACGTCGGCCCCTGCAGCGCTCGCTATCTCCTGGGCGGCGACGTCGGCCTGCTGTGCTGCGATTCCTCCCTGTTTGACCGGGAAAGTCGTGATGTCTCCCGCAGCGTAGACCCCCGGAAGGCCCACCACGCGGCAGCTCCGATCGATCGGCACGAACCCGTGACGCGTCTGCGGCAACCCGGGTATCGATTGGCCGACGAGCCGTGGCATCGCGACGACGCGGTCGACGGCAATCGTCTCGCCCGAGGCAAGTGTCAGGACACGCTCGCGGTAGTGCAGCGCCCGAGCCCGCGTCCGGATCTCGATCCCACGGTGCTCGAGCAGCGCCGCCGTGGCCGAACTTGCATCCGCTCCGAACAGCTCGAGCGGCGCCTCCTCGGGTGTCGTGAGCACGATCGAGACATCCCGTCGGCCACGCGCCTCGAGCCACGCGGCGGTGAGCAGCGCGAGCTCGTAGGCCGGGAGGCCCCACACGGCACCCCCGGGAACGGAGAACGCGATGCTGTTGACGCGGCCCTTGTCCGCGTCGTCGAGCAGCTCCGACACGAGCTCCACATCGGACGGCCCCCGGAATGTGAGTGCTCCCTCGACGGCTGTGCGCGGCTGTGTGCCACAGGCGACGAGGAGTGCGTCGTACCGAAGGACGCCACCGTCGGCGGTGCGTATCTCGTGTGCGCCGGCGTCGACAGCTGTCACCGTCCCGAGGGTCAGCAGGGCACCTGCCGGTGAGAGGAGAGCGCCGAGGTCATAGCGTCGCAGCTCATCGGGGGAGAACGGCGCGGCGACGGAGAGCGGACGGTAGAAGAACTGCGGCTCGGGCGCCACGACCTCGACGCCGACCCGTGTCCCCGCGAGGGCGTCGAGCGCGAGCACCGCCTCGAGGGCGGCGACGCCGCCCCCGATGATGACCACGCGCAACTCTCGATCGCTCACGACGGTGTCGATGCGTGGCGCTATTGCACCGTGAGCACGTCGCAGTGCGCCTTGCGCTTGACCGTACCGCTGACGCTGAGACCGAGAATGCTCGAGATCAGGCTGTGCTGACGGGTACCGACGATGATCAGGTCGGCTGCGTGCCGCTCCGCCAGATCGACAATCGCGGTCGCCGGGTCGCCGACGGCCAGTTCGAACTGTCCCTCGAGGCCACGCTCGGCAAGGAACGTCCTCGCGTGTGCAAGCTCGTCGGCATGCAGTTCGGGCGAATCCACGGGATCGACACCACCCATCTCGCGCGAGCCGACGAGCACCGGCGCGACGCTCGTGACGATCACGCTGGAGCCGAATGCCTCGGCCAGATCTGCGGCGCGCGCAAGGGCGTTCTTCGAGGGCTCCGTTTCGTCAAATCCAACAACAATGGTCTTCATCTGTCTCCTCGCCGCGGGCGCCTACGCGGCCCGCTCTAGCTGACGGTTCCAGCATGAGGGCGCTCGACGAGAGGCGCATCGGGGACGTAACCGACCCCCCGTGCGGCCAACTACGGACTCACGTGTCGAGGGAAATGCGAACGTATCTCGGAGCTACGCGGGGCCGCCGGCGGGTCAGGTATATCCCACCGACGGCCCCGGCATGCGGCCGTCAGCTCGGCTGCTGCACGATCCTGATGTACGGCTTCGGCGACTCCCAGCCGTCGGGCCAGATCTCGCGTGCCTGATCGTCGGAGACGGATCCGGCGATGACGACATCCTCGCCGGGCTGCCAGTTGACCGGCGTCGAGACCTTGTGCTTCGCGGTCAGCTGGAGCGAGTCGATCACGCGAAGCACCTCGTCGAAGTTCCGGCCCGTCGTCATCGGGTAGACGAGGATCAGCTTGACCTTCTTGTCGGGGCCGATCACAAAGACATTCCGCACGGTCTGGTTGTCGGCTGCGGTGCGGTCAGCCGGGTCGCCCGACACGTCCGCACCGAGCATTCCGTAGAGCTGTGAGACGTTGAAGTCGACGTCGGCGATCATCGGGTAGTTGGGAGCGTAGCCTTGTGTCTCTTCGATGTCGGCCGACCAGGCCGCGTGCTTGTCGAGTGGGTCGACGGACAGCCCGATGATCTTGACGTTGCGGCTGTCGAAGTCGGGCTTGATCCTCGCCATGTAGCCGAGCTCGGTCGTGCAGATCGGCGTGAAGTCCTTCGGATGCGAAAACATCACCGCCCACGAATCACCGATCCAATCGTGAAAACGGATGCGCCCCTCCGTCGTCTCAGCCTCGAAATCGGGCGCGATATCACCGATATGCAACGTCATGTTCCCTCCCATCCGTCCGCGGCTGCCGAGCCCAGCCTAGTACCGGGACGCAAGCGCGAACAACTAATACTTTCGGAAGTATAGTATTGCGCACGGGTACGCGGCGACGAACGGCCTCTATTCCGTCTCGTACCGTGAGAGTGTCACTGCGCCGAGCGAGGCGGAGGCGACGAGCGTTGCGTAGTTCGCGAGCACGCCGCGGCGATAGCGCGGCTCGGGCTCGACCCAGTCGGCAAGGCGGTCGGCGATCTCGGCATCGGTCAACTCGACGTTGAGCTCGTGATTCTCCACGTCGACGACGACGATGTCACCCTCGCGTAGCGCTGCGATGGGGCCGCCGCGCGACGCCTCCGGTGCAACGTGGCCGACCATGAAGCCGTGCGTCGCACCCGAGAAGCGGCCGTCGGTGAGGAGCGCGACCGAGTCGGAGAGCCCCTCTCCGACAATCGCTCCCGTGACGTGCAGCATCTCTCGCATCCCGGGGCCGCCGTGTGGGCCTTCGTAGCGGATCACGACGACGTCGCCCGCGACGACGTTGCCGGCCTTGACCGCTGCGAACGTGTCCTCCTCCGAGTCGAAGACCCGCGCCGGACCGCGGTGGAGCGTCCGATCGTGTCCTGCGAGCTTCACCGCGCAGCCCTCGGGCGCAAGGTTGCCGTAGAGGATGGCGACACCGCCCCGCGTCTTCAGCGGCGTCCCGATCGGGACGACGACCGTCTGGCCCTCCGTCTCGACGGCTGCGTCGGCGATCTCGCCGAAGGTGCGGCCGTCTACGGTCCGCGCGCTCGCGTGCAGCAGACCGGCCTTCTTCAGCTCCCGCGCCACGAGCGCGACTCCGCCCGCGTTGTACATGTCGTTTGCATGCCAGCGGCCCCAGGGCTTCATGTCGGCGACGATCGGCGTCTTCGCCGAGATGCGCTCGAAGTCGTCGATCGTGAAGTCGATGCCGAAGTCACGTGCGATCGCGACGAGGTGCAGGACGCCGTTCGTCGAGCCCCCTGTCGCCGCGACCGACGCGACCGCGTTCTCGAACGACTCCTTCGTCACGAACGAGCGCGGCGTGACGTTGCCACGCACGGTCTGAACGGCGAGCTTGCCGATCTCGTAGGCCGCCTCCTCCTTCGCCACGTGCATCGCCGGGATGCCGTTCGCGCCGAGCGGCGAGAGCCCGAGGAAGTCGAGGATCGTCGACATCGTGTTCGCCGTGAACTGCCCGCCGCAGGCCCCCGCCCCCGGGCACGCCGCCGACTCGAGCTCGTGCAAGTCCGCGTCTGAGATCTTCCCTGCCGCATGCGCGCCGATGCCCTCGTAGACGTCCCCGATCGAGACCTCCCGCTGACGGTAGAGCCCGGGAGCGATCGACCCGGTGTAGAAGGCGATCGCGGGTATGTCGAGCCGACCGATCGCCATGGCGGTGCCGGGGTTCGTCTTGTCGCAGGCGCACAGCTGCACGAGGCCGTCGAAGAGGTGGCCGCGGCAGACGAGCTCGATCGAGTCCGCGATCACCTCGCGCGAGACGAGCGAGGCTCGCATGCCCGAGGTTCCCATCGAGACGCCGTCCGAAACTGCCACTGTGTTGAACTCCATCGGTGTGCCGCCCGCGTCGCGGATCCCGCGCTTTACATGCACGGCGAGATCGCGCTGGTTCAGGTTGCACGGCATCGTCTCGATCCACGTCGTGCCGACGCCGACGATCGGCTTCGCGAGATCCTCGTCGGTGAAGCCGGTGGCCTTCAGCATCGCGCGGGCACCAGCGCGGTCAGGGCCGTCGGTCAATGCTGCGCTATGGCGCTTAGCGGGGTCGGACGGGAGATCGTACGGCGTGCTCACGGCGTTCCTTTCTCGATGGGGTAGTTCTCACGGCGACACCACTCGCTGAACGAGCCAGGATAGAGACGGACATCCTCGCGGCCCGCAAGAACAATCTTCTGGACGACGACGCACGCCGTCACGCCCGAGCCGCAGTAGGCGATGAGCTCGGGCGCGCCGGCCACGTCGTCGGGTAAGGGATCTTCGAAGTACGCGTTGCGCGCACCCGGGATCCGGCCGGCGACGGGGTCGAGCGGCTCCTCGTCGCCGAGCCAGCGCGGTTCGCTGCGGGCGTCGAGGAGCGTGAGCAGGTCATCGTCGAGGCGCGCGAGGATCTCCTCGCCGGTGATCGTGTCATCGTCTCGAGGGCGCGCCTCGAAGTCGCCTCGCGCGGGTGCGGTCGGTGCGGTCACCAGAGGGCCGACGTAGCCCCGGAGATCGAATGTTCCAGCCCCGTCGTGGCCGAGGTGGCGGAGCAGCCACCAGCAGCGTGCAGCCCAGCCCGAGCCGTCATCGATGGCCAGGACATAGTCGAAGCGTCCGACGCCGACGCGCCTGAAGGCTTCCTCGAGCTGCTCTACAGACGGTAGAGGGTGCCGTCCCCCGGCTGCGGGGTTGGATCCGATTGCCGACAGGTCAAGCTCCGGATCGAGATGTGCAACGCCCGGGATATGGCCTTCCAGGAACGCGTCTCGGCGCCGCACGTCGATCAGCCGGACGCTCACGGGAGAGCGCCCCGCGGGGCCACATCCAGTTCGAGCACACGGTGGTCGGGGAAGAGATCCCGGATCGACGAGACACACCGTTCCGCATCCGAGACCCACGCGATCACCGTTGGGCCCGATCCGGAGAGCGTTGCTCCGAGGCATCCGGGCGGCGGACTCTGACGAACGACGTCCAGTACCTCGGACGGGCGGTACGGCTCGTGGAGCCAGTCGTCGAGCGCTGCCGCGAACAGCGCTGCGTCACCACTTGCCGCTCCGGCGCCGAGCAGCGCAGCACGTCCTGCGCTCGCGGCCGCCTCGGCATGCGGGACCGTCGCGGGTAGAGCTCCGCGGGACGTCTTGGTCGACGTTCTCGAGCTCGGGATGATGGCGATCGCGGTGAGCGGGAGCGTCTCTGCAATGCGCGCGATCTTTCCGTCCCACACGAGGGTCAGGCCGCCGAGGAGCGCCGCGCCCAGATTGTCGGCGTGTGGTTCGAGCGTCAGGCCGGCCGCGAGCAACTCTTCCGGAGTCGCGTCTGGTGCTGCCGCGACGAGTCCGAGAGCGATCGCAGCTGCCGACGAGCCGAGCCCGCGCTCGAGGGGGATTGCATTCCGGAACCGGAACTGCTTGCCGCTCGGATCGGCGAGGATCGCATACGCGCGTACCGCGAGATTGTCCTGATCGAGCGAGAGCTCGGACGAGCCCTCACCCTCGACGATCACGCCTGATCCGCTCGTTACCTCGAGCTCGTTCCAGAGATCGAGAGCGACCGCGGCCGTATCGAAGCCGGCGCCGATGTTCGCCGATGTGGCGGGGGCGCGGACGATCATGCGCGGGCTGCTGCGGCGATCGCGTCGGGATCTGCGTCGACCTGCGCAAGCGGCGGTGCGTAGCGGTCGGCGGCCTCGGTGTCCTTCAGGCCGTGGCCGGTGATCGTGAGAACGACCCGCTCGCCCTGCACTGCGCCGCGGCGGATCGCGGCGAGGCCGGCTGCCGACGACGGCTCGCAGAACAGACCCTCGGTTGTCGCGAGCTCGAGCCACGCGGCCACGATCTCGTCGTCGGAGACCGTGACAATGTTCGCTCCCGCGGCCTGCACGCTTGCCGCGTGTACCGGGTCACCGATCCGTATCGCCGAGGCGAGCGTCGTTGGCCGGTGCTCGGCCTCGACCGAGTAGATCGGAGTCGAGATCCCGAGCTCCCCGATCGCAATCGCGTAGGCAGACGTGTTACCGCCACCTCCGTACGGGATTACGAATGCGTCGGGCGCCGTGCCGAGTTCCTCGACGATCTCGTAGACGGCTGTCTTCTGACCCTCCCGGCGGTACGGGTTGATCGAGTTGACGAGCACGTGTGTTCCCCGGTGCGAGAGCTCCTGAGCCGCGGCAAGAGCCTCGTCGAAGTCGCCCCGGACCTCGAGCACCTTCGCGCCGAGCATCCGCGTCTGCGACACCTTGGCGCCTGCGACCGCGCCCTCGGGGGTGAGCACGACGGCGGGGATCCCGGCACGAGCGGCATAGGCTGCGGCCGACGCCGCCGTGTTTCCGGTCGAGGCGCAGATCACCGCTTCGGCGCCGTCCTCAGCCGCCTTCGAGACGGCCATGGTCATGCCCCGGTCCTTGTACGAGCCCGTCGGGTTCGACGCCTCCCACTTGAGCCAGATCTCCACGCCCAGGCGTTCAGAGAGACGGGGTGCGCTGAGCAACGGTGTGGACCCTTCGCCCAGCGAGATCACGGGCGTCGCCTCGCTCACCGGAAGGACAGCGCGGAAGCGATCGATCAGCGCGATCGTCATGCCCAGCCCAACCCGGCAACGCCGCGGCCCGAGATGACGGGCATCGCGGTCGACTCTCCGCGGGCCTCGGGCAGCGCCCGGATTGCGGCCAGGGCGGCGTCGACGCGTCCGGAGGGTGCCTCGTGCGTGACGACATGAAGGACGGCGCGCCCCTCGGCCTGCTGCTGCACGAGCTGCGCAACGGAGACACCCTCGGATGCGAGCTCCTGCGCGATGCGCGCCAGGACGCCCGCGCGATCCTCGACCTCGAGGCGGAGGTAGAACGGCGAGGCGAGCTCGCCGGGAGGCAGCCGCTCGAGCGTGCGCCAGACGGGGTCGTTCTGGAGAAATCCCGTCCCGGTCGTCCCGACGACGGAGACCATGTCGGCGACGACGGCGGACGCAGTCTCGATCCCACCGGCTCCCGGCCCCTCGAGCGTGATCTCGCGAATGGCGTCCCCGTGCAACATCACAGCATTGAACGCGCCCTCGACTGCGGCGAGGGGATGGTGACCGTCGACGAACGCCGGCCCGACCCGCACGTCGACGCGGTCGCCGACGAGCGTCGCCCGCCCGATCAGCTTGACGTGCATGTCGAGCGCCCGCGCAGCAACGACGTGGTCGAGCGTGACTCCCTCGATTCCCTCGACCTCGACCCAATCGAGCGGGACCCGAGAGCCGAAGGCGACGGTGGCGAGGATCGCCGTCTTGGCCGCAGCGTCGAGCCCACCGACGTCCTCGGTCGGATCGGCCTCTGCGAAGCCGAGCCGCTGTGCCTCCGCGAGGGCATCGGCGTACGAGCGGCCATCCTCCATCGCGGAGAGGATGAAGTTGGTCGTGCCGTTGACGATCCCGAGCACGCGGTGCACGTTCGTGACCACGAGCGACTCGCGCAGCACCTTGATCACGGGTATCGCAGCGCAGACGGACGCCTCGAATCGGAGCTGGACGCCACCAGCAGCGGCTGCCTCGAAGAGCTCGGTGCCGCGGCGCGCGACGAGCTGCTTGTTCGCGGTGACGACCGGGCGTCCCGACCGGAGCAGCTCGAGTACGTAGCCGCCCGCCGGGTCGACGCCGCACATCACCTCGGCCACGACCTGGATCGAGGGGTCGCCGAGGATATCGCCGATGTCGTCGGTGAGAACGCCAGGCGTCGGCGAGAACCCGCGGTCCTTGCTCGTGTCCTGGACGAGCGCGCGTGTGACCCGGAGGCGATGCCCGGTGGCGCGTTCGATCTCGTCGGCCGATTCCTCGAGCAGGCGATGGACTGCGGCACCAACCGTGCCGTACCCGAGGAGGGCTACCGGTACGTCAACGGAGACCACGTCTAGCGCCTGGCCACGGCACGGTGCGCCGGTTCGCCACTGAGGATGATCGGAGATCCGCTCGCTCGCGGGACGGGCATCCGCCCGTCCCCTACGGGTACGCGGTCGACGATGCGGGGGCTGCGCATCAGCGGTCTCCTGCGCGGTGCATCAGGCCGCGGAGCTCCTTACCGACGGTCTCGAGCTGCGACTGCGCCGCCTCGGCGCGCATCGCCTTGAGCCGGGCCTCGTTGTTGTCCATGTCCTCGACCCACTCCCGGGCAAAGGCGCCCGACTGGATGTCGGCCAGGATGCCCTTCATCTCCTCGCGCACGTGCTCGTCGATCACGCGCTTACCGCGCGTGTAGTCCCCAAACTCCGCCGTATCGGAGATCGAATAGCGCATGCCGGCGAGACCGTTTTCCCACATCAGGTCGACGATCAGCTTCAGCTCGTGCAGGCACTCGTAGTAGGCGATCTCAGGTGCATATCCGGCCTCGACGAGGGTCTCGAATCCGGCACGAACGAGCTCGGACGTGCCGCCGCAGAGGACGGCCTGCTCGCCGAAGAGATCGGTCTCGGTCTCCTCCTTGAACGTCGTCTCGAGGATGCCTGCGCGACCGGCGCCGATACCGATCGCGTAGGCGAGGGCGAGATCGCGCGCCCGACCCGATACGTCCTGCTGAATCGCGATGAGGGCGGGCGTGCCGTACCCCTCGGTGAAGAGGCGCCGGACGACGTGACC
>NZ_JBDSNT010000045.1:0-5630 GCF_039915195.1 Gaiella sp. | reverse complement strand
TCACCCCGGTATCTGATACAGTCAGGCTTAGATTTATCTAAGTCACTAACACTCAGATACGGAGGATTCGCATGGCAAAGACAATCGGTATCGATCTCGGCACGACGAACAGCTGCATGGCCGTCCTCGAGGGCGGTGAGCCGACCGTGATCCCGAACGCCGAAGGCGGCCGCACGACGCCGTCCGTTGTCGCATTCGCAAAGGACGGCCAGCGGCTCGTCGGCACGCCCGCACGGCGACAGCAGGTCACGAACCCGCAGAACACGATCTCCTCGATCAAGCGCTTCATGGGGCGCAAGTGGGACGAGGTCTCGGACGAGATGACGATCGTCCCCTACGAGGTCGTCGAGGGCGAGAACGGTGACGCGCGTGTCGTCGCAGACGGCAAGCAGTCGGCCCCGCCGGAGATCAGCGCGATGATCCTGCAGAAGCTGAAGACCGACGCCGAGGCGTTCCTCGGCGAGCCGATCACGGACGTCGTCGTCACGGTGCCCGCGTATTTCAACAACGCGCAGCGCGAGGCGACGAAGGACGCCGGCAAGATCGCCGGCCTCAACATCGTCCGCATCATCAACGAGCCCACCGCCGCCGCGCTCGCGTACGGGCTCGACAAGGAAGGCGCCGATCAGACGATTCTCGTCTTCGACCTCGGCGGCGGCACGTTCGACGTCTCGGTGCTCGAGCTCGGCGACGGCGTCTTCGAGGTCAAGTCGACGAACGGTGACAACCACCTCGGCGGCGACAACTTCGACAAGGTGATCGTCGACTGGATGACAGCCGAGTTCAAGAAGGATCAGGGCATCGATCTCGCCGCCGACAAGATGGCGCTGCAGCGGCTCTACGAGGCCGCCGAGAAGGCAAAGATCGAGCTCAGCTCCACGATGACGACGCAGATCAACCTGCCGTTCGTCACTGCTACCGCCGAGGGCCCGAAGCATCTCGACCTGACCCTGACGCGGGCGAAGCTGACCGAGCTGACGAGCGCCCTCGTCGCTCGGACGGTCGGCCCCACGAAGCAGGCCCTCGTGGACGCGGGGATCGACGCCTCCGGCATTGACCACGTCGTCCTCGTCGGCGGCATGACCCGCATGCCGGCGGTGCAGGAGCGCGTGACCGAGTTGCTCGGCAAGGAGCCCCACAAGGGCGTCAACCCCGATGAGGTGGTGGCGATCGGTGCTGCGATCCAGGGCGGGGTCCTGAAGGGCGAGGTCAAGGACGTGCTCCTGCTCGACGTCACACCGCTCTCGCTCGGAATCGAGACCAAGGGTGGCGTGATGACGAAGCTCATCGAGCGCAACACGACCATCCCGACCCGCAAGTCCGAGACCTTCACGACAGCTGAGGACAACCAGCCCTCGGTCGAGATCCACGTGCTCCAGGGCGAGTCGGAGATGGCGGGCTTCAACAAGACTCTCGGCAAGTTCCAGCTCGTCGGGATCGCCTCCGCGATGCGCGGGATGCCGCAGATCGAGGTCTCCTTCGACATCGATGCGAACGGGATCATCCACGTTGCAGCCAAGGACACCGGTACGGGCAACGAGCAGCAGATCAAGATCGAGGGCGGCTCGGGACTCTCGGAGGAGGAGGTGCAGCAGATGGTGAAGGACGCCGAGGCGCACGCCGAGGAGGCTCACACGCTGCGCGAGCTCGCCGATGCGAAGAACATGGCGGAGACGCTCACCTACCAGACAGAGAAGTCGCTCGAGGAGCATCGCGACAAGCTCGAGGCGGCCGACGCAGCAACCCTGGAAGGTCGGATCATGGAGCTGAAGCAGGTGCTCGAGAGCGGCGACCTCGGGACGATCCGCGAGAAGACGGAGGCGCTCAACGAGGCCGCCCAGCCGCTCGCGCAGGCGCTCTACGCGGACGCTCAGGCGGCGTCGGCTCCCGGTGCCGGCGATGCTGACGCGTCGTCGGCCGCCGACGAGGAGATCGTCGAGGACGCCGACTTCGAGGTGATCGAGGACGACGGGACCGCCGATGACGAGACTGCGGACGACGAGACTGCGGACGACGAGACTGCGGCGAAGGCGTGAGCGACGAGCTCCACATCGAGATCCAGGAGCCCTGGGACGAGGCTGAAGCCTCGGCCGAGGACGCCGATGCGGGGGCAGGCGCGGCCGAGGAGGCCGCGCCTGCGCTCGACCCACTGGCGGAGGCCGAGGCGAAGCGCGACGAGTACCTCGCGGGCTGGCAGCGGACGCAGGCGGACTTCGACAACTACCGCAAGCGCGCGCTGCGACAGCAGCAGGAGTTCGCCGCCCGCGGTGCCGAACGGCTCGTCGCGAAGCTCCTGCCCGTGCTCGACGACCTCGAGCGGGCGCTCGCAGCTGCGGCCGACCACGAGGAGGCGAAGGTGATCGAGGGCGTTGAGATGACGAAGTCGGCGCTCGCGGCAGCACTTGCCTCGGAGGGGCTCGTCGAGATCGAGGCCGACGGCGCGTTCGACCCGCACGTCCACGAGGCGCTACTCGCCCAGCCCGTGGAGGGCGTCGAGAGCGGCTCCATCGTGCAGGTCGTCCAGCGGGGATACCGGCTCGGTGATGCCGTACTTCGCCCCGCCCGCGTGATCGTGGCGGAGTAGCGCGTCGTGGCCCGCAGCCCGTACGAGGTGCTCGGCGTCGCGAAGACGGCCGGCGATGACGAGATCAAGAAGGCGTACCGCAAGCTCGCTCGCGAGAACCACCCCGACGCGAATCAGGGCGACGCCGCCGCCGAGGAGCGATTCAAGGAGATCCAGGGGGCGTACGACATCCTCTCCGACGTCGAGAAGCGCAAGCAGTACGACACGTTCGGCTCGGCCGGCCCGAGAGGCGGAGGCGGTCCGGGGCCAGGTGGGTTCTCCTACGAGAACGTCGACCTCTCCGACCTGCTCGGGCAGTTCGGTGGCATCTTCGGTCGCGGAGGCGGCGGACGGAGAGGGCGGCCGCAACCGGAGCGCGGCGCCGACCTCGAGTCGCGCGTGCGGCTTCCATTCGAGGACGCACTTGCCGGCGCCCAGGTCAGGGTGCCCGTCGAGGTCGACGCTGCATGTCGCACCTGTCACGGCACCGGCGCCGAGCCCGGCACATCGCCTGTCACATGTCCCCAGTGCAACGGCTCGGGCACTGTGTCCGACTCGCACGGCCTCTTCGCCCTTTCGCAGCCCTGCCCGCGCTGCCGCGGCAACGGTGTCATCGTCGAGAAGCCCTGTACGACCTGTCGAGGCGCCGGCCGCGAGCGCGTCACGAAGCGCTACGCCGTCAAGATCCCCGCGGGCGCGAAGGACGGAACGAAGGTGCGCTTGAAGGGCAAGGGGGAGCCGGGCGCGAACGGCGGCCCGGCCGGCGACCTCTTCGTCGTCGTGTCCGTCGTTCCGTCGACGCTCTACGAGCGCCGCGATGCCGATCTCATCCTCGAGGTGCCGATCACCTATCCCGAAGCGACGCTTGGTGCCACGGTCGAGATCCCCACGCCCGAGGGGCCTGTGAATCTGAAGGTCCCGTCCGGGACGGAGAGCGGGAAGCTTCTCCGGGTCAAGGGCCGCGGCGCCCCGAAGTTGAAGGGCGGCGGCAAGGGCGATCTCCTCGCGCGGATCCGGGTCACCGTTCCGCAGAAGCTGACGAAGGCCGAGAAGGAGGCGCTCGAAGGCTACGACAGGGTGCTGCGCGAGCGGCCCCGAGACAGGGCGTTCAACGAATGAGCGCTCGGCCCCGCTACATGATCTCGGTCGCGGCCGAGCTCGCGGGGATGCATCCGCAAACGCTGCGCGCCTACGAGGCGAAGGGACTTGTCAACCCCGGCCGAACGCCCGGTGGGACGAGGCTGTACTCGGACGAGGACGTTCGGCGCCTGCAGCTCATCCAGCAACTGACGACAAAGCTCGGTCTCAACCTGGCGGGTGTCGAGCACGTCCTCCGGCTCGAAGACGAACTTCGCCGCGTCAGGGCGCGCATGGAGCAGCTCGAGTCGCAGCTGCGAACCGAGATTCACGAGACCCACCGCCAGTACCGGCGCGAGGTTGTTCTCTACCGACCACAACCACCCGCAAGGAACCCGTAGGGGAGAGGCGCAGCCTCGCCCGCACGCCGAGGAGAGATCATGGATTTCAACAAGCTGACAATCAAGTCCGGAGAGGCCGTCGCCCGCGCGCAGGAGATCGCGCGGCAGGCAGGGAACCCCGAGCTGACCAGGGATCATCTGGCCGTCGCGCTCCTCGAGCAGGAGCTGCCGCGCACCCTCGTGCAGCGCGCCGGCGCCCAGCCCGGCTCGATCCTGGTCGAGACCGAGACGCGGATTCGCGCGCTGCCCGCGGTCTCCGGCTCGAACGCACAGCCGCAGGCCGGTGCGTCATTCCGCAAGGCGCTCGACGACGCCCTCGAGGAGGCGCGGAAGCTCGATGACGACTTCGTCTCCGTCGAGCACCTGGTTCTCGCCCTCGAGTTCGTCCCGCGTGACGCGTTGCTCGGCGCGCTCAAGGAGGTGCGCGGGGGGCAGCGGGTGACGACCCAGGATCCCGAGGGAACCTACGATGCGCTGACGAAGTTCGGTCGCGACCTCACCGCCGCGGCCGAGGCGGGCAAGCTGGATCCCGTGATCGGGCGCGACGAGGAGATCCGTCGCACGATCCAGGTGCTCTCGAGGCGGACGAAGAACAACCCCGTTCTGATCGGCGAGCCTGGCGTCGGCAAGACGGCCATCGCCGAGGGGCTTGCCCAGCGGATCGTCGCGGGCGACGTGCCTGAGGGCCTGAAGGGCAAGCGGGTCTGGGCGCTCGACGTCGGAGCGCTGATCGCAGGCGCGAAATACCGCGGCGAGTTCGAGGAGCGGCTGAAGGCCGTCCTGGCCGAGATCACGGCCGCCGAGGGAGCGATCGTCCTCTTTATCGACGAGCTCCACACGATCGTCGGTGCCGGCGCTGCCGAGGGTGCCGTCTCCGCAGGCAACCTCCTCAAGCCGATGCTCGCGCGAGGCGAGCTACGCGCCGTCGGGGCGACGACGCTCGACGAGTACCGAAAGCACATCGAGAAGGACCCGGCGCTCGAGCGGCGCTTCCAGCCCGTGCTCGTGGGCGAGCCCTCCGTGGCCGAGACGATTGCGATCCTGCGCGGGTTGAAGGAACGCTACGAGGCCCACCACGGCGTCCGCATCCGCGACGCCGCGCTCAACGCGGCTGCCGTCCTGTCCGAGCGCTACATCACCGATCGCTTCCTACCCGACAAGGCGATCGATCTCGTCGACGAAGCTGCCTCGCGGCTCCGCATGGAGATCGACAGTTCGCCGGTCGAGCTCGACGAAGCAGAGCGTCGCGTTACCCAGCTCGAGATCGAGCTGACTGCGATGGCGAAGGAGGCGCCTGCGGCGCGAGAGCCCGTGGAGCGCGAGCTCGCCGAGGCGAAGACACGCCGTGACGAGCTTGCGGCGCGCTGGGCGGGAGAGAAGGACATCCTCGATCGCGTCAAGGAGATCACGCGAGAGATCGACGATCTGCGCATGGAAGCCGAGCGGGCCGAGCGGCACGGCGATCTCCAACGGGTCGCAGAAATCCGCTACGGCCTCCTGCCCGCGCTCGAGCAGGAGCTCGCCGTGCGCGGCGAAGCGGTCAGCGCGACCGAGCCGATGGTGAAGGAAGAGGTCGACGAGGACGACAT
>NZ_JBDSNT010000033.1:0-8543 GCF_039915195.1 Gaiella sp. | reverse complement strand
TCTGTCCCATGCGCACCCTGCTCGAGTGGATCTCACTCCCGTCGAGCCGGGAGTCGGGCCGGGCGAAGTAGACGTGCTCGAAGATGCATGCCGCTCCGCGGCCCTCGGGCAGTGCCTGCGCGCTGTGGATCCCCGACTCGTCGAGCCAGAGAGCCTCGCCGGGTCGAACGTCCCGCTCGACGGTGGCGCCGATCAGGTCGAGGGCGCAGCTCTCGGAAGCTACTACCCAGTCGTCGCCGATCCGGCCGAGCGTGAGCGGACGAATCCCGTGCGGGTCGCGGAAGGTGACGAGCGTATCGTCGACGAGCACGACGACGGAGTAGGCGCCCTCGAGGCGCGCCATCGTTGCCGCAACGGCTTCGGGGAGCGGCAGCGGGTCGCGCGCGATCAATGCGGCAATCACCTCGGTGTCCGAAGTCGAGCCGAGCCGGATTCCGTCCGCGACGAGCTCGTCACGCAGGACACCGGCATTGGTCAGATTGCCGTTGTGGCCGAGCGCGACCGTTCGAGCCCGTCCGTGGTGGACGAGCGGCTGCGCGTTCGACCAGTGCACGCCCCCGGTCGTCGAGTAGCGCGTGTGTCCGATCGCAACCTCGCCCGGGAGAGCCTGGAGCTGCTGCTCGTTGAATACCTGCGCCACGAGACCCATGTCGCGCAGCACGGTCAGGCGCCCGGCCTCCGAGACGGCGATGCCCGCCGACTCCTGCCCGCGATGCTGGAGTGCGAACAGCGCGAAGTACGTCAGCCGCGCCACGTCGCGGTCGGTCGAGCGGATCCCGAAGACGCCGCACATCTACAACTCACGCTCCCAGACCGCTCGGAGGTCGGCAAGGCTGACGCCGAGGATCTCGTCCCCGCCGACCTCGCCGATGCGTCGCACGTCGACACCCGGGACCGAACGGACGGCCCGGGCCTCGTCAGCGGGGAGCGCGAGGATCACCTGGCCCGGGCCTTCGCCGAAGAGCACGACCGCATCGGTCGGGAGGTCGAGCCGGGCGCCCAGACCGGAGTGGAGCGCCGCCTCGGCGAGCGCGACCGCGAGCCCCCCATCCGAGACGTCATGTGCGAGCGTGCACTGCGGCGCGAGATCGACGACGAGCCGGACGAGCGACGCCTCCGCGTTCAGATCGAGCTGAGGCGGGGATCCCGAGACCGTCCCGTAGCGGGCCTGGAGCTCGGAGCCCGGCACCGCGGGAGCGCCCGCCGACACGAGGACGATGACGTCCCCTTCCCGCCATTCGCCGGGTATCTGCCGAACGTCCGCGACGAGCCCGACGCAGCCGACGACCGGGGTCGGCGGGATCGAGCGGCCGTCCGTGTCGTTGTAGAGCGAGACGTTGCCGGAGACGATCGGGAGTCCGAGCGCCTCGCACGCCTGCGCCATCCCCTCGATCGACTGCGAGAGCTCCCAGCCGATCTCGGGCTTCTCGGGGTTGCCGAAGTTGAGGCAATCCGTGAACCCGAGAGGCTCGCCGCCGGCGCACGCGACGTTGCGAGCCGCCTCGAGGATCGCCGAGGCGCCCCCGACGAACGGATCGAGCGAGCCAAGGCGTCCCGTCCCGTCGAGCGTGAGCGCGAGCCCTCGAGTGGAAGGCCGCAGCCGCACGACCGCAGCGTCGAGCCCGGGACGGCGCACCGTCCGCGACTGGACGAGCTGGTCGTAGCGACGCGTGACGAATGCGCGCGACCGCAGCGCGTCGGAGCCGAGCAGGTCGAGGAGTACGTCCGCGGTTTCCGGAAGCTCCGGGAGCTCGACCTCGGACGATGCCGCACGAGGCTCGCACTCGACGACGTAGCGTGGACAGTCCTCGGTAAGGAAACGTGCGGGGAACGCACCGACCTCTGCGCCGTGCCAGAGCGCGCGCAGCTCACCCGTTTCGGTGACCTCGCCGATCTCCGCGCGGTGGAGCTCCCAGCGGTCGATCACCGCTTCGACCTCGGCGAGCCGTTCGGGGGCGACGATGGCGACCATTCTCTCCTGCGACTCGGAGATCATGATCTCCCACGGCTCCATCCCCGCTTCGCGCTGGGGCACGCGGTCGAGGTGGACGTCGATGCCGTAGTCGGCAGCCATCTCCGAGAGAGACGACGCGAGCCCGGCGGCACCGCAGTCCTGCAGCGACAGCACGAGCCCGCGCTCGACGAGCTCGACCGAGACCTCGATCAGCCGTTTACCCGTGAACGGATCGCCCACCTGCACCGACGGGCGCTTGTCAGCCGCCTCCTCGCCGAGCTCCTGGCTCGCGAGAACGGACGCTCCGCCGATCCCGTCTCGCCCCGTCGTCGCGCCGTAGAGCACGAGCACCGCCCCTGCTGTATCGGCCCGCGCGCTCATCACGCCGTCGACGGGTAGTAGCCCGACGCACATGGCGTTGACGAGGCAGTTCGAGGCGTACGCGTCGTCGAAGACCACCTCGCCCCCGACGTTCGGGACGCCGACCGAGTTGCCGTACGCGCCGATGCCGCCGACCGCACGGGAGAAGTGCGCATCGGGTGCGCCGAAGCGCAGCCCATCGAGGAGGGCGATCGGGCGTGCTCCCATGGCGATGATGTCGCGCAGGATTCCACCAACTCCCGTCGCGGCACCCTGGAACGGCTCGACGGCCGACGGGTGGTTGTGACTCTCCGCCTTGAAGGTGACCGCAAGCCCCTCTCCGAGATCGAGCACACCGGCGTTCTCGCCCGGGCCCTGGAGCACACGGTCACCGGCGCTCGGGAGTCGCTTGAGGAGCAGCGCCGAATGCTTGTAGCCGCAATGCTCCGACCAGAGAAGCGAGAAGACGGCCAGCTCGAAGTGGTTCGGCTCGCGCTCGAGCAGTTCGTGGATGCGGGCGTTCTCCCCGTCCGTGAGGCCGAGCTGGCGGTGGATGGGCTGTTCCGCGACGAAGCTCAGACCGTCAGTCTAGCCGTGCCCTCTGACGACCGAAGCGTCGGCCTATCATCTCGACCCGGGTCATCGTGCCGGTCTAGCCGGAGCGGGCTTCCAACAACGTCGCATCCCCCCTCGTCGGCGTGGTTCCGGATGGTTGCCCGACGCGTTCGCGGTTGCAGAGGCTCAGGATGGGGCGTATGACCAGGCGCGAGATCCTCCTTCTGCTGCTCCTCTCCGCGATCTGGGGTGGGTCATTCCTGTTCATCAAGGTCGGCGTGGACGAGCTCGAGCCATCGGTCGTCGCGTTGAGCCGGGTCGCGATCGGCGCCCTCGTCCTGCTCCCGCTGCTCCTCTCGAGAGGCGGTCTGGGATCGCTGCGGAGCTACATCGTCCCGCTCGTCGTTCTCGCGATGTTCAACAACGCTCTGCCGTTCTGGCTGTTCGGGTTTGCCGAGCAGAGCATCTCGTCCGGCCTGACTGCGGTGATCCAGGGAGCAGCGCCGCTCTTCACCGTCCTCCTTGCGACTCGAATGGATCGGACACAGCGTGTAACAGGAGTGCGGCTCGTCGGGATCTGCATCGGGTTCGTCGGGGTCGTTGCTCTCGTCGGCCTGCAATCCGGTGGGGACCTCGTCGCCGCCCTCGCGGTGGTCGGCGTAGCTCTGTGTTACGCGTTCTCCGTGCTCTTTGCCGGACGGACGATGCGTGGCCTGGCGGCCGTGCATGTCTCGTTCGGTCAGCTCGGGTGCGCAACGCTCATCCTCCTGCCGCTCGGCTTCGCGCAGCGGCCGGACGCAGTGCCCTCGGGTACCGTCCTGCTCGCGATGCTGGCGCTCGGCGCGCTCGGCTCGGGCGTCGCCTACCTGCTCTATTTCTCGCTGATCGCGAGTGCCGGTGCGTCGCGCGCGATTCTGGTGACGTACCTCGTCCCCGCGCTCGCGTTGATCTACGGAGCCGTGCTCCTCGACGAGGAGGTCACGATTTCGTCACTGATCGGTCTTGGGCTGATTCTCACCGGCACCGCGCTTGCAACGGGCGTCGCACGGTTCCGCGCGGCTAGCCTCGCCAGGTGACACGTCGTTACTGGCCGCTGATCCTCACGCTCGCCTCGCTCTGGGGCGCGTCCTATTTCCTCATCAAGGTTGGCGTCGACGGCGGCTTCTCACCCTCGGCGCTGATGGCCTCGCGGGCGCTCCTTGCCGCCCTCGTTCTGATCGGGTACCTCTCGACGACAATCGGCCTCGCTGCGGCTACACGAGAGATCCGCGCCGCCTGGCGCGCGTGCGTCGTTCTCGGCACGATCAACGCCGCAGTGCCGTTCTGGCTCGTCGCGTGGGGTGAGACCCGGATCGACTCGGGCATCGCCGCGATCGCGCAGGCGACCGTCCCTCTCTTTTCGCTCCTGATCGGGCTCCAGTTTCTTCCTCAGGAGCACATCGGCCGGCTCCGGGTCGCCGGCGTCGGCCTCGGGATCGTCGGCGTCGCCCTGATCGCGGGGGTCGCTCCCGCGGGAAACGTCGGCGAGGTCATCGGTACGTTCGCGGTCATCCTGGCGTCGCTCTTCTACGCCTCGGCAGGCATCTACGGACAGTTACGACTCAGTGGAACAACGTCTGGCCCCGTCCTCGCAACCGGGAACATGCTCGCGGCGGGGCTCATCCTGCTTCCGTTTGCGATCCTGCAGCACCCGACGTCGATGCCGACGACAGGCGCCCTCGGGTCGCTCGTTCTCCTTGCTGTGCTTCCGACGGCACTGGCGCAGCTGATCCTGTTCAGGACGATCGCCTTGTTCGGCGCCCGCCGCCTGAGCCTCGTGACCTACCTCATGCCGGGTATCGCGCTCTTCTACGGTGCCGTTCTGCTCGGCGAGCAGGTCACGGTCGCGGCGGTCGCCGGCCTCGTGTTGATCCTCCTTGGCGTCGCCCTCGGTTCGGGAACGCTTCGGCCCGGGCGGCGGTCGGCAGAGCCGCCCGCCGCCGGGCCGCAGGACGAGCGCTAGAGAAGAATTCGGAAGGCCGTCTCGGGTGGGCAGCCGCGCCGCACGAGCTCGGTTGCGTCGTGCAGATCGACGCTGCGGTCGAGCGCGAGGACGAATGCCGAGTCACTTTCGTAACCGACTGCGATCAGCTGCTCGATCCGCCAGCTCAGGACCCGGGCCGCAGGATCGTGGCCGGTCTCCTGGAGTGTTTCGACCGGAGGAGTCTCGAGGGCCTGATCGCCGCTCATGCTGCCCTCCACTCGCTCGCAACCGTGCGATTCTGCTCCTCGACATAGCGCGCTGTTGCGTACGAGGAGGCCTCCGCATGGCCGAACTCGAGTGCGCGCCGCGCGAAGCGGTACCAGTCGATCCACGTCGTGAGCCTTGCGTCACCCATGTCAGTCGCCTCTCTGGAGGGTGGTGAGAATGTGATGCTCAAGGTCTATCGGCAGGTTGTTCGGAAACCTTGCGCATCCTTTGCGGATCAGTGTCGAGTCGGGTTAAGAACGTGTTTCGATCCAGGCCTCGAACAGACCGAGAGCCATAGGCATCGCGGAGCGCCCGAACCCCAGCCGCACGTGCGTCGGTACGTCGTACACGGTGCCGGGGAGCAGCAGGACGCCGGCATCCGCGACGAGCTGCTGGCAGAAGACCGACGTGTCTTCGACCCCCTCGATCCGGACGAAGCCGATCGTGCTCGCGGTCGGTCTCACCCACGAGAAGCGCTCCGCGTGACGTTCGAGAAAGGCATCGACCAGTTCGAGGTTGGCGAGGACGATCGCACGGCTCCGATCGGCGAACACGTGGCGATGCCGGAGCGCGAGGGCGCTGAGGAGCTCGCTCGGAGCGCTCGAGCAGATCGTCGTGTAGTGCTTCAAGTCGACGATCCTCGCGAGTACGGCGCGATTACGCGAGGCGAGCCACCCGAGGCGGAGCCCTGGAAGACCGTATGTCTTGGACATCGACCCGAGCGACAGCGCGCGGTCGTAAAGGTCGACGGCGGCGGGAAGACGGTCGGCCGGATCGTGCTCGAGTTCCCGGTAGACCTCGTCGGCAAAGAGCCAGGCGCCGCGCTCGGCACAGAGCTCGACAACCCGGTCGAGCACCTGCCGCGGCATGAGCAGCCCCGTCGGGTTGTGGGGTGTGTTGGTGTAGACGAGTCGCGTGTCGGGACGAAGAGCGGCCTCGAGAGCGTCGAGGTCGTGAGCCCAGCCGTTCCCCGCCGATCGGCACCATTCGGTCACGTCCGCCCCTGCCGATCGCGCGACCTCGAGCGCAGACTCGTAGCACGGTGTCTCGACGACGACGTGGTCGCCGGGTTGCAGCAGAGCGTGGTAGGCGACGAAGATCGCCTCCTCCGCGGCCGCGACGACGATCACGTCGTCGGGCGATGTGGTGTCGTAGAGCGCGGCGGCTGCAGCGCGCAGCTCGGGGGCTCCTACCGACTCGGTGTATCCAAGCCGCTGGGCGAAGAGACGCTCCGCTGCATCCGGCTCGAGGGCAAGCACCTCGGCGATTGCGACCGATTCGGCGTCGCTCGAGGAGAGCATGTGGGGTGCCGTGAACTCGTGCACCGCGTAGTACTGCTCGATCCGGAACGGAGCGATCTTCATCGCGGCGTCAAGCCTCTAGGTCACGACGGGTTGAGTCTCACCCTCGGCCACGGCGAGAACATCGCCGCGCCTGAGCAGGGCAAAGAGGAGCACGGCTCCCGCTGCGAGGAAGACGGCGCACCCGAGCCACGCGATCTGAAAGCCCTCGACGAGCGCCTGCGCCGACTCGGACTCGGTCGGCTTGTCGCCGGTCGCGGCTAGCACATCCGCGGTCTTGCTCGCCGCGAAGGTCGAGAGGAGCGCGAGGCCGAGCGCCCCGCCGATCTGCTGGGACGTGTTGAACAGGCCGGACGCAAGCCCTGCATCGTCGACCGGAATCCCGCTCGTCGCGATCAGCGTCACCGGCACGAATGTGAGGCCCATCCCGACCGAGGTGATCAGGATGCCGGGCAGGATATCGGGCCAATAGGAGCTGTCCGGCGTCAGCCGCAGGAAAAGAAGCATTCCGCTGGCCGCCATCACGAGCCCGATCAGCGGGACCTCGCGGGCACCGAGCCGCGGAATCAGCTGCTGGGACAGGGTGGCGCCGATGATGATGCCGGCGGTGAAGGGGAGGAATGCGAGGCCGGCATCGAGCGCCGAGTAGCCGAGGACGCGCTGGAGGAAGAGCGTGTTGAAATAGAACATCGCGAATAGCCCCATCGCAACGACGAGCATCGCCACGTTCGCCCCGCGGACGGTGCGGACGGAAAAGATCGAGAGCCGGACGAGCGGCTCTGCCGAACGCTGTTCGATGACCACGAATGCGACGAGCAGAATGACCGAAACCGCAAGGATCCCGAGTACCTCGCCCGATCCCCACCCGGACTCCGCCGAGCGAACGATGCCGTAGACGAGCGCAATCAGCCCGATCGTCACCGTGACCGCGCCGGCGATGTCGAAGCTCCTGTGCGAGTGATCGTCACGTGACTCGGGAACGAACCGCAGCGAAAGAATGAATGTGGCGATTCCTACGGGGATGTTGACGAAGAAGATCCATGGCCAGGAGAGCACGTCGACGAGAACGCCACCGAGCACGAGGCCGACGGCCCCACCCCCGACAGCTATCGCCGACCAGACACCGAGGGCCTTCGTCCGCTCGGCGCCCTCCCGAAACGTCGAGGTGACGATGGCGAGCGCGGCGGGTGAGACGAGCGCCGCTCCGAGCCCTTGCAGGCCCCGGGTGACGATCAGCCACGTCGAGCCCTGCGCGAGTCCGCACAGAAGCGAAGCGGCCGTGAACAGGACAACTCCAGCGAGAAAGACTCTCTTGCGGCCGGCGAGGTCACCCGCACGTCCGCCGAGAAGGAGAAAGCCGCCGAAGAGCAGGGTGTAGGCGTTCACGATCCACTGCAAGCTGGTGTCGGTCATCTCCAGATCGCTCTGGATCGTCGGCAGGGCGACGTTGACGATCGTCGCGTCGAGGATGACCATGAACTGCGCCAGGCAAACGAGGACGAGGACGAGCCACGGGTTGACGCGCGAGGTCATGCCCTCGAACGTATCAAGCGACGAGGGGGGCGCCACGACGCGAACCATCGTGCCGCTCACGGCGCGGACGGCAGCTCGCGAGGATCACGCGTTCGCTCCCTGCGATGACAGAGGAGCCGTGGAGCGCAGGGGGCGTTCCGCGCCGCGCTCACGCGGGCCGAGGCGCGGTCGGTCGACGAGAGCAAGCTGTTCCCCCCGACAGCAAGGACGCCGAGCTGATACGCCTGGTAACGACAAATCCAGCGAAGGAGGTCCGCATGCAGCTCGTTCACACCTGTTACCGCATCACCGACCCGGAGCGGTCGACCGCGTTCTACGAGGCACTCGGGCTCGAGAAGCGTCGCGAGCTGCCGATTCGCGACGAGGCGATGAACTACTTCTTCGGTGTCCCCGGTCACGAGAATCCGGAGCTCGAGCTGACGTACAACTTCGGCGTCGATTCGTACGAGCTCGGCACCGCGTACGGGCACATCGCGCTCACCGTCAGTGATATGGGCGAGACGCTCGAGAAGCTCGCAGCGCAAGGGATCGAGCCCGAACGAACGCCTTACTCGATCCGTGAGGGTGGCTCCCTACTCTGTTTCGTCCGAGACCCGGATCAGTATCGAAT
>NZ_JBDSNT010000010.1:0-13620 GCF_039915195.1 Gaiella sp. | reverse complement strand
GACACCCGCGAGCGCGACGTCATCCCAGGGGCCGAGCCGCACGTCGACGCCGATGCCCGAAACATCGACATCGGTCGAGCTGTCGTAGCCGCTGACATCGTTGCCCTGGGCTACAAGCGCGTCGATCGCAGCCCTGCCCGAGCGCGCAAGTCCCACAACGAGAGCTTTCATGTGAACATCCTTCGGCACGTCACTAAAGATTCCGGCAACGAGGAGCGTCATTCAGGGTAGATGGGCACGCTCGACCGCGTCGAGGCCGTACAGCGCGACGCCGCCGGACGACGCGACCGGCACCTTTCGGGTGGCCTGAGAGGAGCCACGCACCAGCTTGCGAGGGAAGATGACATCCGTGCACCTTGGTGTCGGGAGGGAGTGAGAGACGCTCCTTCCGGGAGGGCTTCACGCTCGCTGTGCGATAACCACCCCGCCCACGATCAGTGCACCCCCGACGGCGATCGGCACCGTGACGTGCTCGCCGAGCACGAGCGCGGCGAGGATGAGGCCCGAGACCGGTTGCAGGAACTGGAACGTCGCGATCCGCTGGATCCCGCCACGGTCGAGCGCCCAGTACCAGCCGAAGTAGCCGAGGATCGACGTGGCGAGCGCCAGGAAGACAACCGCGCCCCAGGACTTCACGCTCGCATCCGGCACGCCGTCCGCGACGAAGATCCCGACCACGAGCGGGCCGAGAAGCACGCTGCCGACAACGACACCCCACAATGTCGCGGACAGGCTCGAGACGCCGCGCGGCGGCAGCATCGCACCTGCGACATACCCCGCCGTCACGACGAGGGCGGCAGCCAGCACCAGTAGGTCGCCCGTCAGCGTCGCGTCGTTCGCCGCGGCGCCTCGCCCTCCGATCAAGACCACCTCGCCGCCGATCGCCACAGCGCAGCCGACGAGCCAGGCACGCCGCGGCATACGGCGCGCGACAAGCGACGCATACGCTCCGGTGAAGACGGGCAACACCGCCAGGATCATCACGCCGTGGAGCGCGGATGTCCGCTGCTGTCCGACCGTGTAAAGCACGGGAAAGATCACGAATCCTGCAGCCGCGGAGATGACGAGCAGCTTGCGCGACGTAGTGCTCGTCGGCATAGCCTGATGACCGCGCGCCAAGAGTGGGAGCGCAACGAGGCCCGCGAGCACGGTACGGAGGCAGGCAATGACCAGAGGCGGGAGGTCGTCGAGCGCGAGCCGCGTCACGATCGGCGTTGCCCCCCACACGACCATCACGGCCATCGCGACGCCGATCGGCACCCAGGAAGACCTGAGCCGGGTCACGTCGAGTGGCGTCGAACACCGCGAAGGACACCCGTAGGGGCGAGGCGCATGCCTCGTCCGAACGCGGCTCCGACCCCGACGACGAAACAGGCGACGCTTCGCCTCGCTGTGGCGGGACCACGCATCGCCCCTACAGCTTGAAGCGGAGGTAGTAGCGGTAGTAGAGGACGAACCCGATCGTGCAGAGGATCGCCCCGACGATCCAGAACCGGACCATGATCTTCGTCTCGGACCACGCCTTCATCTCGAAGTGGTGGTGGATCGGCGCCATCAGGAACACCCGTTTCCCGGTGCGCTTGAAGCTCGCGACCTGGATCATGACCGAGAGCGCCTCGATCAGGTAGATACCGCCGATGAAGATCAGAAGCACCTCGGTCTGCGTCATCACGGCGAGCCCGGCGATCGCGCCGCCGAGCGCCATCGAGCCAGTGTCACCCATGAACACCTCGGCCGGGAACGCGTTGAACCAGAGGAAGCCGATCACACCACCGATCAGTGCGGCCGTGAAGATGGCGACGTCGAGAAAGTTGTCGCTCCGCGAACCGACTTCGCCGGAGCGAATCCAGGAGATCGCGGCGATCGCAAGGAACGTGAGCAACGAGATCACACAGGTTCCGGCCGCGAGCCCGTCGATACCGTCGGTGAGGTTGACGCCGTTCGCCGTCCCGGCGATGACGAGGAAGAGGAATGGGAAGTAGAGCCAGTTGAGGTCGATGTTGACGTCGATGATCGGGAAGTAGATTTCGGTATCGAGGTATCCGACGCGCGTCACAACCCAGCCGACCCCGATCGTGATCAGGACGAGCCCGAGCATTTTCCAGCGACCCGAGAGGCCGAGCGAGCGGCGCTTGCGCACCTTCAGGTAGTCGTCGGCAAAGCCGATCGCAGCGCACCCGACCGTCATCGCGATCAGCGTCACCCCGGGCCAGGTGTACACCGAGAGGATCAGGAACGGTACGACAGCTGTTGCGAGGATGAGAAGTCCACCCATGGTCGGTGTGCCCTGCTTGACGATGTGGCGTGCCGGGCCTTCCTCTCGGATCTGTTGACCCACGCCGGCACGACGCAGCCACTCGATGAAGGTGGGGCCAATCACGATGGCAATCACCATCGCGACCAGGCCCGCAATCAGGACTCTGACCATACCCTTGACCGTTTCTCGATCGAGGCCGGGATGCCTTCGAGCCCGACCGAACGGGATGCCTTGACGAGGATCGCATCGCCCGGGGCGAGCACCGCGAGCGCACCGTCGAGAGCCGCGACGTCGGTCACCTGCAGACGCCCGGGTCGACTCGGATCACTCACGTACGCCGTCACGCCGTTTCCGACCGCGATCACGATCTCGAGCCCGAGCTCGTCGACCAGGCGACCCACATCCTCGTGGTAGCGAGGGGATGCATCGCCGAGCTCCGCCATCTCGCCGAGGATCGCCACCCGCCGCCGTGAGCCGGCGCGTTCGACAAGGTCGAGCAGCGCTGCTCGCATCGAAGTCGGGTTCGCGTTGTAGGCGTCGTTGATGACGAGCCCCCCGCCCGGAAGTCGCATCTCTTCCCCACGCCAGCGCGAGAGCCTGATCGCATCTGCGCCCTCCTGGGCGTGATCGAGCGGCAGCCCGAGCGCGTCGTACGCGTAGAGCGCGGCGAGCGCATTCTCGGCCATGTGTCGCGCCGTGAAGGGTAATCGCAGCAGAACCTCGCAGCCCCCGACGACGAAGTGCCAGTCGTTCCCGGCTCCGTCGACCTGCGATCGGTCGAAACGTCGGATCTCGATGTCGGTGCGGCCGAGATGTGGCTCGAGCTCCGGGGCGTCGGCCGGCACCACGGCGATGCCACCCGGCGGAAGAGCAACGATCGCTTCCGCGTTCGCCTCGGCGACGCGCTCCACGGTGCCGACGAGCTCCAGATGCTCCGGCCCGATCGATGAGACGACGACGAGATCGGGGCGGGCGACGTCGCACAGCGCGGCGATCTGCCCGAGGCCCCGCATGCCCATCTCGGTGACGAGCACCCGGGTGTCCCGCTCGAGGCGACAGACCGTGAGCGGAAGCCCGATCTCGTTGTTCTGGCTTGCCTCCGCCCACACCGTCGGTGTCTCCGCGCTGCACAGCCCCCCGAGGATGTCCTTGGTCGAGGTCTTCCCGGTCGATCCTACGACGGCGACCACGCGTGCGTCGCTCCGCGAACGCACGAGGGAGGCGAGCGCCGCAAGGGCCGCCTCCTGATCCTCCGGCACGAGCGTTGCCGCTCCGCGCGCCGCGGCGTCGGCCACATACGCGGTTCCCGTGTTGAGCGCGACGAAGAGATCGCCGGGACCGACGATCCGCGAGTCGGCCTTGATCCCGGTGATCGGCGCGCCGGTCCCGGTGGAACCTCCAGGACGATCGAGCCTTCCGAGATCGAGCTCCTCGATCTCCTCGCAACGAATCGGAATCACGCGGAGAGTCCTGCAGCGCCGAGGGCCTCGCGCGCCACAACCCGGTCGTCGAACGGCTCAACGACTCCGGCCATCTCTTGGCCTTGCTCGTGCCCCTTGCCCGCGATCACGACGACATCCCCCTCCGAGGCAAGAGACACGGCACGGCGGATCGCGCTGCGCCGATCGGGGTCGATCTCGACGTCGATTCCTGCTCCCTGCAGGATGTCCTGGATGATCCCGAGGGCGTCCTCGCTGCGCGGGTTGTCCGATGTGACGATCACGTGGTCGGCGCGCTCCGAGGCGACGGCGCCCATGATCGGGCGCTTGCCGCGGTCGCGGTCGCCTCCGGCGCCGAAGACGCAGATCAACCGGCCCGCGCCGAGTTCGCGCGCTGCCTGAAGGACAATGTCGAGCGCCTCCGGCGTGTGCGCATAGTCCACGATGAGCGCGAACGGTTGTCCTTCGTCCACCGCTTCGAACCGCCCCGGCACCCCGCTGACGGACCGGATGCCCTCCGCGATCTCGTCGTCGCCGATGTCGAGCAGGAGGCCGGCCGCTACCACGCCGAGCACGTTCTCGACGTTGAACCGGCCACGAAGTGGCGTCTCGATCTCGATCCCTGCGGCGCGGAAGCTGCTTCCACGCGGTCCCATCGCAAGGTTCTCGGCGCGAACCTCCGCGCCCTCGGTGAGACCGAACGTGACGATCGGTGCACGGGCGGACTCGACGAGCTCGATCGCGAGTCGCCGGCCATACTCATCGTCGATGTTGACCGCCGCCGGCGGAGGAGCCGCACCCGTGAACAGGCGCCGCTTCGCCTGGTAGTACTCCTCCATCGTGCCGTGCAAGTCGAGGTGATCCTGCGAGAGGTTCGTGAAAACCATCACGTCGAAGCGAACGCGGTCGAGGCGCCGCAGAAGAGAACCGTGGGAGGAGGCCTCGACTGCCACGCTCTCGTCGCCTGCGTCGAGCATCTCGCGAAAGAGGCGTTGCAGATCGATCGCCTCGGGCGTCGTGTGAGGCGCGGGCCGGTGGGCGCCTCCGACGACCCACTCGACAGTCCCCACGAGCCCCGGAGAGCGGCCCGCCACTTCAAGCACGGAACGAAGCAGGAATGTCGTCGTCGTCTTGCCGTTCGTGCCGGTGACACCCGCGACCTCGAGCGTCCTCGTAGGCTGACCGAAGAAGTAGTCCGCAGCAACTGCCATCGACGCGCGCGCGTCGTCGACGAGGAGCTGCGGAACCTCGATCTCGAGCGGCTGTTCGACGACGAGCGCCGCCGCCCCGGCAGCAACTGCGGCACCGGCGAACTCGTGTCCGTCGACGCGTGAACCAGGGATGCAGAAGAACGCGGCACCCGGTGTGACCCTGTCCGCGCTGTAGGCGAGATCCGTGATCTCGACGGCTCCGCTGCCCTCGATCTCGCTCGCCGCGAGTACGCGCGTCAGTTCGTCGAGGTACACGGGGCATCATTGTAGGGGCGGGACCTGTCCCGCCCTTCCTGCGACTGCCCGGTGGGCTCACCTGATTGCTCGGTTACGGGTTGGTGGCGCCTCCCGCAACGCGCGTCTCGGGCGCGTCCGGCGGCACCTCGAGGTACTGCAGGTTGAAGCGCGCAATGTCCCGGAAGGCGGGAGCGGCGACGACGCCACCGTAGATGTTCCCCTTCGGTTCGTCGACCATCACGAGGATCGCGAAGCGGGGCTGCTTGGCCGGCACGAGGCCTACGAACGAGGCGACGTACTTGCGCACGTAGCGGCCGTTCTCGGCCTTCTGCGCGGTACCCGTCTTGCCTGCGACCGTGTAACCCGGAATTGCTGCCTCGGTGCCGGTTCCCTCGACGACGACGTCGCGGAACATCGCCATCATCCGTTCGGCGGTGTGCCGCGAGACCACGCGCGTGCCGCGTTTCGGCGTGACCCGCTTCGTGCCGATCTTCTCGATCAGCCGGGGCGTGTGCCGGAGTCCGCCGTTGCCGATTGTTGCGTACGCCGAGACCATCTGGAGAGGCGTCACGGCGATGCCCTGGCCGATCGGCACGTTGCCGATCGTCGAGCCCGACCATTCGTCGAGGGGCAGCACGAGCCCGGAGCTCTCACCCGGGTAGTCGATACCAGTGGGCTTGCCGAAACCGAAGCGGTCGATCCACGATGCGAGCTCTCCCTGACCCAGCTTCTGGGCAATGGTGATCGTCCCGATGTTCGATGACTGCGAGAGGATCTCCTTGACCGTCATCACCTCGGTGCCGCGCGTGTGTGCCTCACGAATGACGCGGTCGGCGACCTGAATGGTGGGTGCGAGCTTGAACCTCGTCGTCGGCGAGACGACGTTGTCTTCGAGGGCGCCTGCGACAGCCACGATCTTGAACGTCGAGCCTGGTTCGTAGGCATCTGTGACAGCGCGGTTTCGCCGAGCGTCCGGCGACGCGGTCGAGAAGTTGTTCGAGTTGAACGTCGGATAGTTCGCCATTGCGAGGATTGCGCCCGTTCGCGTGTCCATCACGATCGCAGTCCCACCGCGTGCGTTGTACTCCTTCACCTTCTCAGCGACGACCTGTTCGGCATTCGCCTGGATCTGATGGTCGATCGTCAGCGTCACGTTCTTGCCAGCTCTCTCGGGCCTCGACGTGACGACGTCGATTGCGCGACCGAAGGGATCCTTGACGATCGTTTCGAAGCCCGACCGGCCGGCGAGCGTCTTGTCGAGCGAGCGCTCGAGCCCGTCGAGTCCCCGGTTGTCCGTGCCGGCGAAGCCGAGGACGTGCGAGGCGACGCCTCCCTGCGGGTACGTGCGTAGCTCCTCGGGGTAGAACGCGAGCCCCGGAATCTCCTGTTCGGCGAGCGCGTTCGCTTTCAGGGGATCGGCCTTGCGGGCAACGTACACGAACCCTTTCGAGCGATCCTTGAGGACGGGGTACAGCGCGTCGGCGCTCATTCCGAGCGCCTTGCCGGTCACGACCGCGGCCCGCTGCGCGTCGATGATGTTCTGCGGGTTCGCGTAGACGGTGGTTGCTTGCTCGCCGATCGCGAGCGGCTCCCCCGTGCGGTCGTAGATCGTGCCCCGCGCAGCCGGGATCTCGATCGTCTCGCGATACTGGGTCGTCGCCATCTTCGTGAACCGGTCGTGCTGTGCCGCCTGCACGTAGGTGGCACGAGCGATGGCGACGACGAAGAGGAGGCCGAACGAGAAGAGGAGAAGCCGGATCCGGTGGTTCGCGCGTCGCCCGCTCACTTCGCTCCGAGCCTGACATAGGTCGTCGTCAGTGCATCCGCCTCCTGGAGCCCGAGCTTGGCCTTCGCAGCATCCTCGATCCGGAGATGCGCCGAGGCGCTCGAGAGGCGCGAGCGGAGAAGCGCATTGTCGGCACGGAGCTGTGCGCGCTCCCTGCTGAGCCCGTCGAATTCCATGTTCAGCTGGAGGACGACGACGTTCAGCGCGACGATCCCGGCGAGCATGACGCCGATCACGAGGATCCACAGCACGCCGCCGGCGAACGGCGCTCGCGAACGACCGCCATCGACCTTCGTCTTCCGTCTCGCCTTCGTCCTCGCTGACCCCGGCGCCTGGGCGATCGTCGACATCTATTGCCTCGCCCCGAAACAAGGCACCGATACCCCGTAGGGGAGATGGCGCAGCCTCTCCCGGGACAGAGCGCGGCGACCACCCGCCTGGGCGGCAAACAGACGTGTCGTTGTACGATGTCGCACTAGCTGTTCGTCCTGACTGCGACGCGGAGGCGCGACGAGGCGGCACGCGGATTGTGATCGAGCTCACCTGCGGACGGTCGCACCGGCCGCTTCGTGAGCAGACGAAGCTCCGGCTCCTTGCCACAGACGCAGATCGGAAAGTCGGGCGGGCACGTGCATCCCTTTGCACCCGCAACCATGAACTGCTTGACGATCCGGTCCTCGAGCGAGTGGAAGCTGATCACGGCGAGCCGGCCGCCGGGTCGGAGCATCGCGACTGCGGCAGGCAGGGCTGCCTCGAGCTGCCCGAGCTCGTCGTTGACGGCGATCCGCAGGGCCTGGAAGACGCGCTTGGCTGGGTGCCCTTCGCCGAAGCGAGCGGGCGTCGGGATCGCCATCTTGATCACGTCGACGAGGTCGAGCGTGCGGAAAAAGGCCTGATCGGCGCGACGGCGTGCGATCGCACGAGCGATCGGGCCTGCGTAGCGTTCCTCGCCGTAGCGGCGGAAGATCCTCGCAAGCTCCTTCTCGTCCCAGGTGTTCACGATCGTCGCGGCCGTGATCTCGCCAGAGGGGTCCATGCGCATGTCGAGCGGCGCGTCGGTGGCGTACGAGAAGCCGCGCTCGGGCCGGTCGATCTGCATCGACGAGACGCCGATGTCGAGCAGGATCGCGTCGGCCTTGATGTCGTTCGTCGACAGCTGCGTGAGCACGAGCGCAAAGTCGCCACGGAGGAAGCGGACATCTACCCCGGCCAGCGCCTTGAATCGATCGAAGTGCGCCTTCGCGCTCGGGTCGCGGTCGATCGCGACGAGCTTCCCCCGGCCACGAAGATCCTGTGCGAGGAGGCGAGCATGGCCGCCGGCTCCGAAAGTGGCATCGACGACCGTCTCACCCGGTTGGACGGCGAGCAGGTCGCGCACCTCGTCCGCAAGGACGGGGGTGTGGTCAGACGCGCTGTGCGGCAAGACGTTCGGCAGCATGGTCGGCACTCCCTTCGATCCCTTCCAGGCGCTCCACCCAGGTAGAGCGATCCCAGATCTCGAGGTGATCGTGGGTTCCGATCACCGTGACGTCCTTGACGAGGCTTCCGTAGCGAATGAGGTGGGAGGGCAGGAGGACGCGGCCCTGCTTGTCGGGCGTGTCCTCAGCGGCACCGCCGAAGAAGAGTCGCTGCAGCGTGCGGGCCTCTGCGCTGAGCGGATCGAGCCCACCAATCCGCTCGGCGATCGTCGTCTGCCAAGCGTCCCTGGGATAGACGTCGACGCTGCCGTCGAGCCCCTTCGAGAGGACGACGCCGTCGGCCAGAGCGTCGCGAAAACGAGCCGGCAGAGTGAGGCGGCTCTTGTCGTCGATCGAGTGGTCGTACTGGCCGATGAACATGCGCAAAGCTCCAGGGTCGCTCCCACGTTCCCCCACTCTAAACCACTATCTCCCACTTTGCAAGTCTCGCTGTCGGGGGCCAAACTGGCGACGCTCTCCGCGCCCGAAGCGCGGCTCGCATCGCCCCCACGCGATCGGCGTTGTTGTGCCGGTTCGGGGGATTGGGATGCTGTTGGTGTCGTAGGGGCGACGCGTATGCGTCGTCCGCGCCTGAGCGCGGGCCGTTCACGCGATGGACGCGGGCGACGCTTCGGGCTCGCCGAGGTAGAGATCGCGAAGGACGTCGTCAGCAATATCCCAGATGAGCCCGGCGATGCGCGCGAGTTGCCGACCTCGTTGTCGGTGGAGAGAGCGCTACCGGCCTCCGTCCGATGGGGTCTGTAGTCTTGTTTTCTATGAAGGCAACGTTGGTTGAGACGGTTTCTGAGGGTCTTGCGGCTGGTGTGGCTGCGCGGGAGGCGGCGACGGAGCAGCGCGTCGATGAGCTCGCGAGCCTGTCCGCACATCTGAGCGCGGCGACTGCGCGCTGGCTCGAGCTTGTCTGGGAGATGCGCGAGCAGGGCGACAGCAGTGATTTGCAGGCGTTTCTCGCGTGGCGCTGCGGGATCACGGGTCGCGAGGCACGCGAGTTCCTGCGGGTCGCAGAAGCGCTCCAGGCGCTGCCGGCGACACGCGCGGCGTTCGCGCGCGGCGAGCTGACGTTCAGCAAGGTTCGGGCGCTCACTCGGGTCGCGACGGCCGTGTCAGAGGAGGGGTTGCTCGATCTCGCGGGGGCGCTTACCGCATCGCAGCTCGAGCGGGCACTTCGCGCATTCCGCCGGGTAACAGCCGAGGACGCCAGCGACGCACACGAGCTCGAGTACGTCGACTACTACGTCGACGACGACGGCACCCTGTTTCTGCGGGCGCGACTCGCTGCCGAGGACGGCGTGCTGCTGATCCGGGCGCTCGAGGGAGCGCGCGAGCGCGTCGTTGAGCGTCGTCGCAAGGAACGCGCCACAGCGGTCGCGAACGACCCACAGGAACGACAGACCCACGTGCAGGCGCGGAAACATGCCGACGTGTCCGCGGGAGTAGAGACAGACACCGGGGCGGGGTGGGAGCCGGCGGTCGGCGCGTCTCCCAACGATCCTGCGCGCCCTGCCCGGGTCGAGGCTCTCCTCGATCTCGCCCAAGCATCGCTCGCTAGCGCGTGCGAACCCGTCGCGATGCGAGCACAGGTCGTCGTTCATGTCGACGCCGACGCGCTCACTACCGATGGCCACGGTCGCTGCGAGCTCGAGGACGGGCCGCTGATCTCGCTTGAGACTGCCCGCCGGCTTGGTTGTGATGCTGACGTGGTCGCACACCTCGAGCGCGACGGCCTCCCGGTAAGTGTCGGTCGCAGCCGCCGCACTGTTCCTGCCGCACTCCGCAGGCTCCTCGAAGCACGCGATAACAACACGTGCTGTTTCCCGGGGTGTGAGCACCGCCGCCATCTACAGGCCCACCACCGCCAACACTGGGCGAACGGGGGCGAGACGAGCCTCGAGAACCTCGTGTTGCTCTGCTACCAGCACCACCGGCTCGTGCACGAAGGCGGCAACACTGTCGAGGGCGACCCCGACCGCGGCATTCGCTTCCGAAACCGCCACGGGATCGTCTGGCCGCTCGCGCCACCCCGGCCACCACCGGGGCGGGCAGACGGCCTCCTCACCGAGAACCATGCGCACGGACTCCGGATCGACGCGGACACCAACCGAAACGGCAGCTGGGGCGACTTCGGCCTCTACCGCGCGGTCGCAGCCGTCACGGGCGCCGTCGCCTGACGCCACCAGAGAGGCTGGCGATCGTGGAGAGTGAGACGGGCCGATGCCGTGAGCTGGACGCTCGCACACGCCCGTATGCTGAGGACATGAGCGCGCACACCGACGACACATCTCTCGCAGAAATAGTGGATGCCGGTGACCGCGCGTACGTCGGGAGCCTCTCCCCCGGCCCCGAACGCGACGCAGTGGTCGCGAGCCTGCTCCGCTACCGCAGCGCCGAGGCGCTCCACGTGGGAGACCCACTTCCCGCGGTCGCCGTGCGACGGGCCGACGATTTCGCGCCCATCGAACTGACCGCACTCGTGCGCAGTCGGCCGCTGCTACTCGTCTTCGGCAGCTTCACCTGACCGCCGTTCCGTCGCCGGTCGGGCGACGTCGAGACCCTCTTTCAGCGCTTCCGCGACCGCGCCGACTTCGCGTTCGTCTATATCGCAGAGGCACACGCCGCGAACGAGTGGCAGCTCGCTCCGAACGTCGAGGAGGGCGCCGTCCTCGATCAGCAGGTCACGCTCGAGGAACGCCGACTTCAGGCGCACGAGGCGGCCGGACGACTCGGCCTGACGATGCCGCTCTATCTCGACGAGATGAACAACGCCGCGAGCGCGGCCTTCGCGGCGTGGCCGGAGCGCCTCGTTCTCGTGGACGCGGCACGGCGGGTCGCCTATCCGGGCAGGCCCGGCCCGTCGGGGTTCTCCCCCGAGGAAGCGGGGGAAGCACTCGCCGCGCTCCTCGTCGGCTCCTCTTCCGCGCCAGACCAGGGAGCCAACACAACCCCGTGAGCGACGCCCAGGAGCTCCTCGTGACGAGTCGCTCGGAGTGGCGGTCCTGGCTCGCCGAGCACCATCGGCAGCCGAGCGGGATCTGGCTCGTCACGTACAAGAAGGCGAGCGGCAAGTCACGCGTCACGTACGACGAGATCGTCGAGGAGGTGCTCTGCTTCGGCTGGATCGACAGCCGCTCGGGCACCGTTGACGACGAACGATCGAAGCTGTGGCTCGCGCCACGCAAGCGCGGCAGCGGCTGGTCTCGGCTCAACAAGCAGCGAGTCGAGCGGCTGTCGGCCGACGGCCTAATTGCGCCACCCGGTCTACAGGTGATCGAGGCAGCGCAGGCCGACGGCTCGTGGTCTGCCCTCGACGAGGTTGAGGACGGCATCGTCCCCGATGACCTCGCAAGGGCGCTTGCGGCAATGCCAACCGCGTCCAAGGAGTGGGCCTCGTTCAGCACGTCCACGCGCAAGGGGATTCTGCAGTGGATTGCGAGTGCGAAGCGGCCCGAGACGCGCGCGAAGCGAGTTGCGGAGACGGCGGAGCTCGCCTCCCGTGGGCTCAAGGCGAACCAGTGGCCCCGCCAGGGCTGATCGCCCGAACCCGTTTCGACACCGTTTCTCGACCGTCCCGACTCGTACGTTGCGTCGCAACGTCGCCCCGGCAGCTACCGTTGTGTGTGGCTGGCGGTAACAAGCCACTCGATCCGGCTCTGAAGCCGGCTTCGTTTCCCGGGCCTTGCAGCCCGACGATAGGCGATGCCGCCGCCATCAACGAACGAAGGGATCGACCATGAGAACATCGTCTACAGCCGTGGACAGCTATCACCTGCGGGTGATGGTCGAGCGGATGCAACGCGAGGGGCGATCGGAGCAGGAGATCGTCGCTGCCGTCGAGGACTCGGACGACAGGCGGCCGACCGCGCCCCCGCGCACCTACTCCCGTGGCTGGCCGACGAGGCTGATCAGAGCCCGCCGGTCGCGCTAGCCGTCATGCAGGTGCGGCTTCCGGCGGCCCACGGGCCGCCGGAAGCCTCGTCTGCGTGCCTCAGCGCGGTAGCCGCACCCCCAGCTTCTCGAGTCGCGGCAGCACTTCCTGGGCGAAGTACGCGAGCTCGCCCGTGTAGTCGACGAAGCTCAGCGTCATCCCACCGAAGCCCGCGTCCCAGAAGCGCTTGATCTCCGCGGCGACGTCGTCGGGTGAGCCGATCAGCGGGCAGACGCCGTGGCCGCCGGCGAAGCGTCCGCGAAACATCGCGAGCATCTCCTCGCTGAACGACATCGCGTACAGTCCCTGCAACCGCATCAGGTTGTCGACGGCATCCCAGTCGGCGTTCTCCTCGGCGTACCATCGGTGGAACTCCTCGGCCTCGGCCTTCGTCTCGCGGCAGACGCAGTAGGACGGGGTGAACACCCCCACCTCGCGTCCGTAATTGTCACGTGCGTTCGCCTTCACCGTCTCGACGACACCGGCACCGTCATCCGGCCCGCCGACCACCGTGAAGACGACGTTCGAGTTGCGCGCCGCAAAATCACGTCCCTGCGTCGAGGAGCCGGCGTTGAGGATCGGCAGCAGCCCGTCGTAGGGCTTCGGCATCGACTCGGCGCCCTTCAGCTGCCAGAAACGGCCGTCGATGTCGTAGCGGCCCGGCTCCGTCCACAGGCGCTCGACGATCCCCCACCACTCCTGCGCGTAGGCGTAGCGATCGTCGTGGTCGAGCGGCAGATCGACGCCCATCGCGTCGTATTCCGGCTTGTTCCAGCCCGCGACGATATTCAGGCCCGCCCGCCCCTCGCCGATCTGATCGACGGTCGCCATCGCCTTCGCGGCGACGAGCGGGTGGTTGAACGCCGTGTGGATCGTCGCGAAGACGAAGAGCCGCTCGGTCTCGGCGAGCAGGCCTGCGGCGAGCGCCACCGGGTCGAGCACGCCCTCGTGAAAGTTCGTCTCGCCGCCGTACCCGATCCAGCGGGCGATCGGGAGCATGAAGTCGATCCCGACCTCGTCGGCGAGCCTCCCGAGAGCCAAGTTGTCGTCCCAGGTCGCCTTCCAGCGATCCTCGATCTTGGTCACGGCCATGCCGGAGGAGCAGTTGGCCGAGAAGAGGCCGAGCTTGAGGTCCTTGCCGTCGAGCAGCGTCTTTGCCACGAGGTGTCTCCTTTTCTACTGGAATTCAGAGGGAAGACCGCGCATGCGGCCCGCGTGCATGACGAGGGGTGATCGGTCGGTGACGGTCGCAGCGACGACGCGGCCGACGAGAATGACGTGGTCGCCGCC
>NZ_JBDSNT010000097.1:0-30887 GCF_039915195.1 Gaiella sp. | reverse complement strand
TCGATGTCGCCGTCGACCGTGAGCGGGGAGGCACCTCCCTGGACGCCGTGACGGTCACGCTTGTAGTAGATGCCCCACAGCTCGTCCGTGATCAGCTTTCCGTCGTCGGTATGCAGCGGGGCGTCCGTGTCGAGGTGGATCACCGGAGGTGCGCCGCCGTCCGCCAGGTCGAACATCAGCGGATCGACCGTGATCTCACCCTCCTGCAGGTTCCAGTACGTCCACATCGGCTGGTCGCGCGCGACGTCACCCGACGGCGTGTGAATGTCGATCGTCATCGGCAGGCCGAGCATGCCCCAGAAGTGCTTGGCCCACGGGCCGGGCGCGATCACGACCTGCTCGCCGACGGCGATCCGGCCCTGGTCGGTCTCGACGGCCGTGACGGTGTCGTCGTCGCCGACCTCGAAGCCGGTCACCTCGACGTACGAGTGGATCTGGACGCCCTCCCCGAGGCACTTGTCGCGGAGGCCCATCACGGACTCGACATTGAAGGCGAAGCCACCCTGGTGCTCGTGAAGGCAGATCGTCACACCCTTCGCCCGCCAATCTGGAAACAGCTCCTTCATGTGGGCGTCGACCTCGGCCTCACCGACGTACAGGCTCGAGTTGTAGCCGATGCGCTGATGCCGCTCGAAGACTGCGCTGAGATCGCTCTCCTGCACCTGCGGGCCGAGCGCGATGTAGCCGACGCTGTTGTAGTGATACGCGACGGGATCGGACTCCCACACCTCGACGCAGGCCTGCATGAGCTCGCTCATCGCGGGCTGGAAGTAGTTGTTGCGGACGACGCCGCACGCAATGCCGGTGGCGCCGGCACCCGGGGTCGCCTTCTCGAGCACGACGATGTCTGCGCCGGAGCCGATGCCGCGCTGTCGGAGCTCGACAGCTAGGTGGTAGGCCGTCGACAGGCCGTGCATGCCGGCGCCGACGACGACGAAGCGGGACGAAGCAGGTATCATGTGAATTGCCTCCCGGGCAATGGCATATCAAAAGGACTATCGAGGAGCGTAGCATGGCTCGCACCGGTCAACCAGCCGTCCGTCACGTCGCCGCCGTCGAGCGTGCGTTCGTGGTGCTCGACGCGCTGTCGGACGGCGGTGAGCTCGGCACGAACGAGATCGCGCGGCGTACCGGAATCAACGCCAGCACCGTCTCGCGCCTCCTCGCGACGCTCGCCTCGGCCCGGTTCGTCGAGCACGTCCCGGAGAGCGGCCGCTACCGCCTCTCGCTGCGGCTGATCGAGCTCGGCAACGCCGTGCTCGGGCGTCTCGATCTGCGCTCGCTCGCCCGGCCGCACCTGCAGGCACTCGTGCGCGGGACGGGAGAGACGGCAACGCTGTCGGCCCCGGGGGAGCACGACGCGATCACGGTCGACTTCGCGCACAGTTCCTCGGCCGTGCAGAGCGTCGCGCAACTCGGACGTCCGAGCATCGGACACGCTACTGCCGCGGGAAAGGTACTGCTCGCGTTCGGAGACGTCGAGCTTCCTTCCGACCCCTTCGCTGTGTTCACGCCCCGGACGATCGTCACGCGCTCCGAACTCGAGGAAGAGCTCGAGAGGATTCGTAGGAACGGATACGCCACGGCCCGCGAGGAGCGCGAGGAAGGGCTCGCTGCTATCGCCGCACCGGTTTTCGACAGTCGCGGCGATCTCGCCGGCATCCTCGGCGTTCAGGGTCCGGCATCACGGTTCGACGCCGAGGCAATGCGAGCTGCGTCCGGCTCACTGGTCGCACACGCGACCGCCCTCTCCCACGAGCTCGGCCGCCCGAGCGCGTAACGGGTTGCACTCCGTGCCCTCGACCGGTGCGCGGCCGTCGTCACACCTCAGCCCGGGAGCCAGACGAGGCATGTCGCCCTGTCCCTGATCTTCTTCGCCAGCTTCGCGTACGTGCGCCGTCTGAGGAGCTCGCGGTCAGGCCCGACGACGAGAAGGCCCGGCGCGCGTTCGGCGACGAGCTCGAGGAGGGCGTCGACCGGGCGTGGGCTGCAGAGCCGGAGTCGCTCCACTTTGACGGCCAACGAGTGCGCGAGGTCGGCGGGTGCGCGGAGAGCGTCCTCGACGCCAGGACGCTCGACGTACTCGTACTTCATGGCGAGCGAGATCGGTCCGAGCGGGATCTCGGCGACATTGACGACGATCAGCTTCTGTCCCGACTCGACGGCCGCATCGACCGCGAGCGTCGTTGCCTCTGCGTCGAACGGCACGTCGAAGGTGACGAGGATGACCGGGCGGCTGCCCGAGATGCGCGGGATAGCCGCGGACGTCCGGGTGCGCTTCGTGCCGAGCACGCGCTACTCCGGCCGAAGCTTCCAGCTCTTCGCGCTGTCACGCATGTGCGCGGTGGCTCGCCTCCGGAGCTGAGGGATCACGAGTAGACCCCAGGCCATCACGAGCACGAAGAGGAGGAATGCGAACTGGAGACCCTCGATGACCGCCAGGGGAATCAGTACGGCCGCGAGCAGCAAGGGTGGCCCGAGAGCGATCAGCCGGTAGCGGTGGATACCGCGGATGAGATAGTCGTAGTCCGCCGACGGGATCTGTTTCGTGTCCCACGTCTTCCCGCACGAATCGCACGTCCAGCGATCGCCGTATGCGACGTCGGTGACGGCGTTGCAGTCGCAGGTGATCGTGATCATCGGCGTGCGCATTTCGCGATCGTAGCGAGAGCGGGTTCGCGACCGACCTGATCCGCGGGGACTTGGAATCGTCCGAGTGCCGTGTTAGGTTCGACCATGAGCGCTCAGCCCTTGTCCGTATGACCGACAAATACCAACGGAGGTCGACCGTGGCGACAGCAGTAGTCCAGGAACAGCAGCTTCTCAAGACGCTTCGTTGGTACGACGGCTTTGTGATTGCGCTCGCGAACCCGGGGTTCCTGCTCGGCTCGCTCGGTTACACCGTCGGTGACCTCGGAGGTTGGGGCGCGGCGCTCCTCTGGGGTATCTCCGCCGTTGTCGCGGTGTTCATCAACACGATCTACTCCGAGCTTGCGACGATGTTCCCCGACAAGTCGGGTGGCATTGCGCTCTACGCTCACGAGGCGTGGCGCAAGTACACGACGCTGATCGGCCCGATCGCGACCTTCGGATACTGGATCGGCTGGTCGGTCGTGCTCTCCGTGTTCGGTCTCTTCATCGGCTCGATCATCCAGGGCGCGTGGTTCGCCGGCGAGCCGGGTGGGAGCTACCTCGCAGGTGACGGCTACTTCTCGATGTTCGGCCTGACCGAGGTCGGACTGCCCGCGCTGATCGCGATCGGGCTCATTCTCGCGGTGTGGCTCTTCAACGTCTACGGCGCACGCGTCGGTGTCACGTTCGGCTACGCGGCGGGCGTCCTCCTGATGATTCCGCTCTTCGTGATGATGATCCTGCCGTTCCTGAACGGCAGCTTCGACAGCGACAACCTGACGAACAAGCTCGGCGATCCGGGACAGGCGTGGGGTGGCCTTCAGCTCGCATTGGTGTGGTTGTGGCTGATGTCGTGGTCGGCGTGGGGAGTCGACGTCTGTGCGACGTTCGCGCCCGAGTACAAGGACACGGTGCGCGACACGAAGCTCGCGCTCCGCTCGGCGGCGCTGTTCTCGCTCGTGGTCTACATCATGCTCCCGATCGCCTTCGTGGGCGGTGCCGGGCCGGAGCTCGTCGCCAACTTCGATTACGTGGGAGGGATGCTGAGCATCCTCGGCACCGACTCGGAGCTCGTCAAGGATGTACTTGTCGTCTGCCTCGTCGCGAGCTTCGTGATCAGTATGAACACGGCGACCGCCGACGGGGGACGTGCGCTATTCGGCATCTCGCGGGACGGGATGACGGTCAAGCAACTAGGGACGCTGAATCGCTTCCATGTCCCCGGGAACGGGATGACCGTCGACATGGTGATCAACATCCTGTTCGTCCTCCTCGTCGGCAACATCTTCGGCATCCTCGCGGCGTCGAACCTCGGATACGTGCTCGCGCACATGTTCGCGCTCTCCGGCTTCGTGCTCCTTCGCAGGGACCGGCCGAACTGGCCGCGCCCGATCAAACTGGGTGCGATCTGGACTCCGATCGCGGGCATTCTCGCGGTCTGGTGCCTGATCCTCACGATCGTCGGGTTCGGCTGGTTCCAGACGGCTGCCGGTGGCTACGGCGGCACAAAGGAGAAAGTGATCGGCCTCAGTGTGCTCGCGATCAGCCTGCTGCTCTTCTTCTTCCGTCGCCTCGTGCAGGACAAGGAGAAGATCCACTGGCGCGAGGACACCCCGTTGATGCCGGAGACCACCCCGGTTTCGACGGGCGGCCCCGCCGCCTGACGGCGGCTTCCCCGCATCCGGCTGGCGGGGCCTTGCGACGCAAGGCCCCGCCAGCCGTCACAATCAGGGCATGAGTACTGACGCCCCTCCTCCCCGGGAATTCGATGTCACGCTACCCGACGGGTTCGGGCGGGGTGAACCCGGGGGACTCGGCGAATCGGCCTTCGACGACATCCCTGGCCACGCGCCGATCGACATCGGCGATCTCGAGGGCGACCCGGCGATAGCGTTCCGCCGCACTCTCGGGATGTTCGCAACCGGAGTCACCGTGCTCACGACGCGCGCGGGGGATCATGTCCACGGGATGACCGCCAACGCGTTCATGTCGGTGTCGCTCCGGCCCCCGCTCGTGCTGATCTCGCTCGATCGCAGCACCCGATTATGCGGCATGCTGCACGAGGGGAGCCGGTTTGGCGTCAGTGTCCTCGCGCAGACGCAGTTGGAGCTCTCGGGCACCTACGCGCGCTCTGCGAGGGACGGCGTCCAGCCGGAGTTCGTCGTCGTTTCGGAGACGGCGCTCGTTCAGGGCGCGCTGGCACATCTCGTCGCACGCGTGGTGCGGACGTACTGGGGTGGCGACCACTCGCTCTTCCTCGGCCAGGTCGAGTACGCACGCTATGCCGAAGGTGAGCCGCTGCTCTTCCACGGTGGCCGGTACGAGCGCCTGCTCGGCGATCCGGAGCTCTTCTCGCGGCTCCCTCCCGAACTGCTCGACCAGATCCTGCTGAGGGGTCACGAGGTGCGGTACGCCGCGGGCGACACGATCATGGAGCGTGGCGAGATGTCCGACACGATGATGCTCGTGAAGGAGGGCACCGTGAGCGTCGAGCGGCCCGGGCGCGCCCTGCAGCTCGGGGTCGGCGCGCTGGTCGGTGAGATCGAGGTCCTCAACCCCGGCTTCGGTCGGACGGCGACGATCACGGCTGAGACGGATGTGACGTGCGTCGCCGTCACGCGTGCCGCACTGCTCGAAGGCTTTGCCGCCGATCCGGCAGCCGCCGTCGCCCTGCTCGGGATCCTCGCGAGCCGCTTCCGGGAGAGGTGAGAACACAGCGCGCCGAAGCTGCTGATGTCCGGGGGCGGCTGTAGGGGCTATGCGTAGCCTCGCGGTAGCGAGGCGTAGCGTCGCCCGCGCCACTCCCCGACGAGTCGTCGTAGCGGCACCGTCGGTTGTCGCTTGCATCTCCGCCCCCGGAACAGGAGAATCGCTGTACCCGAATAGACTCAGAGGAGGCCCCCGCGATGCCGCGCGACCCAAAGCACGACATTCTCTTCGAGCCGATCAAGATCGGACCGAAGGTGATGAAGAACCGTTTCTACCAGGTACCTCACTGCAACGGCTTCGGCTCCGAGAAACCGTTCAGCCAGGCGTATTTCCGGGCGCTGAAGGCCGAGGGCGGGTTCGCCGGTGTCTCAACCGAGTACTGCTCGATCTCTCCCGAGTCGGACGACACGCATCGCATGTCGGCGCGGATCTGGGACGACGGGGACATCAAGAACCTGTCGCTGATGTGCGACATGCTCCACGAGCACGACGCGCTCGCCGCCTGCGAGCTCTGGTACGGCGGCCCACACGCCCCGAACATGGAATCGCGCTGCGTTGCGCGCGGCCCGTCGCAGATCCCGAGCGACTTCGAGTTCCTCACCTACGCGATCGAGGCCGACAAGGACGACATCCGTCACCTCCAGAACCTCTACGTCGCCGCCGCGAAGCGGGCGCGGACCGCCGGGTTCGACATCGTCTACGTCTACGGCTCCCACTCGTACCTGCCGCAGCAGTTCCTGACGCCGTACTACAACCATCGCACCGACGAGTACGGCGGCTCCTTCGAGAATCGTGCCCGCTTCTGGCGGGAGACGATCGAGATGGTCAAGGAGGCCGTGGGCGACGACTGCGCGATCTGCGTTCGCATGTCGACCGACATGTTCATGGGCGAGGCTGGGACGCAGCTCAAGCGCGACTGCCTCCCGTTCGTCGAGCTCTGCGACGACCTCGTGGACGTGTGGGACATCAACCTTTCCGGCATCGCCGAGTGGGGCGAGGACGCGACGCCGTCGCGGTTCTACCCACAGGGCCGGGCACTTCCGTGGCAGGCCGCCGTGAAGGCGATCTCCAAGAAGCCCGTACTCGGCGTCGGTCGCTGGACGAACCCCGATCTGATGGCCGAGGCGATCAACGACGGGAAGCTCGACATCATCGCGACCTGTCGCCCGTCCACCTCTGATCCCTTCCTGCCGAAGAAGATCGACGAGGGCCGGCTCGACGACATTCGTGAGTGCATCGGCTGCAACGTCTGCATCTCCCGCTGGGAGATCGGCGGCCCGCCGCTCATCTGCACGCAGAACGCCACCGCCGGCGAGGAGTACCGACGCGGCTGGCATCCGGAGCGCTTCACGAAGGCGAAGAACGCGGACAACGACGTGCTCGTCGTCGGCGCCGGCCCGGCCGGGATGGAGTGCGCGATGATCCTCGGCAAGCGCGGCATGCGCCGTGTGCATCTCGTCGAGGCCGAGGACGACATGGGCGGCACGATGCGGTGGATCCCGCAGCTTCCCGGCCTCGGTGAATGGGCCCGGATCGTCAACTACCGCAAGATCCAGATCGACAAGCTCAAGAACGTCGAGTTCATCCCGAACACCAAGCTGTCTGCAAAGGACGTCGCCGAATACGGTGCCGAGATCGTCATCGTCGCCACCGGCTCCTACTGGTCGACGGACGGCCTCAACGGCGCCTCGCACGCGACCATCGAGGGTGCAGATGCGAGCCTTGCCTGGCAGGCGACTCCCGACCAGATCATGGGCGAAGGCAAGGAGCTCGCAGGTGATAGCGTTGTCGTTTTCGACAACGACGGCTATTACACCGGCGTCTCGATGGCGGAGAAGCTCGCACTCGAGGGCAAGAAGGTCACTCTGATGACGCCGCTCGGAACCATCGCGCCGTACATGCACTTTACGCTCGAGGCGCCGAATCAGCACCGCACACTGCACAGGCTCGGCGTCGAGATCGTGCCCTACCACCTGCCGTCGCGGGTCGAGGAAGGCGTTGTCGTCGCGACCCACGTGTACGACGAGGAAGGGCATGAGAAGTCGTTCGCGGCCGACGGCGTCGTCTGGGTGGCACAGCGCCGCTCGAACGAGGCGTTGTTCCGCGAGCTCAAGGACTCGATCGGCCTCGACCAGCTCAAGGCAGAAGGCGTCGACTCGCTCTACCGGATCGGTGACTGCGAGGCTCCCCGACTCACTGCCGACGCAGTCTTCTCGGGTCATCGACTCGCACGTGAGATCGACTCGGACGACCCTGCGTTTCCCCTTCCGTTCAAGCGCGAGCGGCGGATGGTGGACGACGCGTCGGTTGCGTTCGAGAAGGCCGAGTACGCGGCGCTCTACGCGGAGGCATCGCTGTCGTAATGAAGACTGTCGTGTGTATCAAGCAGGTGTTGCAGCTCGGGGACGAGGTCGAGTTCACCGATGACGGGCTCGACGTCGACCCGGACTACCTCGACCCTGCGTTGAACGAATGGGATAGCTTCGCCACCGAGGAGGCGCTCCAGCTACGGGAGCGCCTCGGTGGCGAGGTCGTCCTCGTCACGTGCGGGTCGAAGGCCTCCGAAGCGGCGTTGAGGCGCTGCCTCGCGATGGGTGCCGACAGGGCGATCCGGATCGAAGGGGTCGATCGTGACCCCTTCTCGGTCGCGCGCGCCCTCGCCGAGGTCGTTTCGGCCGAGAATGCCGACCTCGTGCTCTGCGGGGTGCAGTCGAGCGACGCCGTGCAGGCGGCCACCGGAACGGCACTCGCCGAGTTGCTCGACCTGCCGCGCGCGGCGGTCGTCACCAAGGTCGAGTACGACGCCGGTGCGCGAACGGCCGTCGTCGACCGCGAGCTCGAAGGCGGTCTCGTCGATCGTGTCGAGATCGACACCCCCGCCGTCCTGACGATCCAGACGGGCATCAACGAGCCCCGTTATGCCAATCTCCGCGCGATCAAGCAAGCGGAGCAGGTCGAGATCGACGTACGCAACGCAGCCGGAGGCGGTGTGCCCGCATACCGTGTTCGAAAGATGTTCGTCCCCGACCGAGGTGAGGGAGCAGAGATGATCGGCGGCAGTCCCGCGGAGATCGCGGCTCGGATCGCGTCGATCGTGAAGGAGCGGCTCGCATGAGCGTCCTCGTCGTTGCAGAGCATCTCCGCGGTCAAATCCGTGACGTCACTCGTGAGCTGATCACCGCTGCGCGCGAGCTCGGTCAGGTGACGGTCGCCGCGATCGGACAGGATCCGGGCTCGCTCGTCGATGCCGTCAACATCGACGGTGTGGCGGAGATCGTGACCGTGACGATCGGTGCAGGCGAGTTCGAGAACGACGCCTATCAGGCGGCCGTCGAGGCGCTGATCGCCGACCGGAAACCCCGCGTGACCCTGCTCGGCTTCACGGTCAACAGCATGGGCTACGGCCCGGCGGCTGCCGTGAAGCTCGGTCTCGGCTTTGCGAGCGACGTCCACGGTGTGGCACTCGAGGGTGACGCGGTGATCGCAACCCGGTCGTTCTACGGCTCGAAGGTCAGCGCCGAGCTCGACTTCCCGGGCGTAGACGGCGTCATGCTGCTTCTGCGCCCGACCGTTTGGGCTCCTGCAGAAGGTCGGGGCAGTGCGTCGGTCTCATCCCTCGAGGTGACAGCTCCAGCGTCTCGCGCACGACACCGCGAACTCGTCGAGGCGAGTACGTCCTCTGACGTCGACATCACGCAGGCGGACTTCCTGCTCTCGATCGGCCGCGGTATCGGTGACAAGGAAAACGTGGAGATGTTCAAGGAACTTGCCGCGAAGATGGGAGCGACACTCTCGGTCTCTCGCCCCCTGGTCGACGCGGGTTGGATGCCCTCCTCACGACAGGTCGGCCAGTCGGGCAAGACGGTGAAACCGTCGGTCTACCTCGCCTTCGGGATCTCCGGCGCGGTTCAGCATCTCGCGGGAATGAAGGCGTCGGGGACTATCATCGCGGTCAACACCGACCCCGAGGCCGCGATCTTCAACGTCGCGCAGTACGGCGCCAAGGCCGACCTGTTCGACGTCGCGGAAGAGCTCGAGAAGCTGTACTAGTGCGCCGTGTGACAACGCTCCACCGCCCCTGTGGGTTTCCGGCGAACCCGTTCGGGACGAGGGGATAACGGATGGAGACGCGCGAGACGTTTGCCGGCCTGTCCACCTGGCAGATCGCGCTCTGGTACACGCTGATCGTCATCTCGACGTCGATCTTCGCGTGGGGCGCTGGCCGGCTCGTGATCAAGTACATGCGAGGCCGGGGCAGCTTCCCGGTGGACAGGCCGCTGCACCGTGCGGGCCGGACCGCCTGGATCGTGTTCACGCACGCCTGGATCAAGCGCCGCGACGGTGTTGCCGGGCTGGCACACGCGATGATCTTCTACGGCTTCGTCGTGCTCTTCATCGGCACGGGAATCCTCGCGTTCCAGGACGACTTCGCGGAACCGATCCTTGGCTGGGATTTCTGGCAGGGGACGTTCTATCTCGTCTACTCGCTGTTCCTCGACGTCTTCGGCGCCTTCCTCATCATCGGCCTCGTGATCCTGGGTGTGAAACGTGCCCGCAAGCCGAAGCGACTCGACTACACCCGTGTCGACGGTGTCACGAGCCGTTACGCCCGTTGGCACTACGAGGTCGGCGACTGGGCATTCGTCGGCTCCCTGCTGTTCCTGGGAGTGACAGGGTTCTTCCTCGAGGCGCTGCGGATCGCCGAGACCGATCCATCGTTCGAGAAGTGGTCGCCTGTCGGCTGGGTCGTCGGCCAGGGGCTGATCGCAATCGGGGTCGACGGCGAGACCGCCTCGGCTGCGCACTTTCGCAGCTGGTGGGTGCATGGCGTCGCAGCGCTGACGTTCGTCGCGGCGATCCCGTTCACCAAGGCGGTGCACATGATGGCCGCCCCCGCGAGCGTTGCCACCCGGAACGACCGGGCGGGCAAGGAGTTGGTGGGCCTGCCGCCGAACGCGAGGCCCGAGGAGGTCGGCTATGGCGTCGTCACGGACATGACGCCTGCGCATCTGCTGCAACTGGATGCGTGCACGAAGTGCGGAAAATGCCACGAGGCATGCCCGGCGACAGCATCCGGGTATCCGCTTTCTCCGCGCGACCTCGTGCTCGACCTCCGCGAGCAGTCGGAGGGGGCGCTAGGGATCCGCGGCTGGCTCACGGTGCCGCCGCTCTTCCACTCTGACGAGAACCTGCTCGGGAATCCGATCAAGCCGGAGACGGTGTGGTCGTGCATGCAATGCATGGCGTGTGTCGAGATCTGCCCCGTCGGGATCGAGCACGTCCCGATCATCAACAACCTTCGCCGTCGACTCGTGGACAAGGGTGAGATGGACTCGCTGCTCCAGACCACGCTCGAGACGATCTACGAGTCCGGCAACTCGTTCGGTGAGCCGAAGCGCAAGCGCGGCCGCTGGGCGAAGGAGCTCGACTTCGAGGTCAAGGATGCGCGCAAGGAACCGGTCGACGTCCTCTGGTTCGTCGGGGATTTCGCATCACTCGACCCGCGCAACATCCGTGTTACGCAGGCGCTCGCGCGCATCCTTCACCACGCGGGAGTCGACTTCGGGATTCTCTACGAGGGAGAGCGCAACGCAGGTAACGACGTGCGGCGGGCCGGCGAAGAGGGCCTCTTCACCGATCTCGCCGAGAGCAACATCGAGGCGATCTCGGCCTGCGAGTTCAATCGAATCCTCACCTCGGATCCACACTCGTTCAACACCCTGAAGAACGAATACCCGGCGCTCGGTGGCAGCTGGGACGTCGTTCATCATTCGCAGTTCCTGCTCGAATTGTTCCAGTCGGGCGTTCTGACTGCCGGAAAGCGCCTCGGCCGAAGGGTCACCTACCACGATCCCTGCACCCTCGGGCGCTATAACGGTGTCTATGACGAGCCGCGTGCTCTGATCGCCGCGACGGGTTGCGAGCTCGTCGAGATGCAGCGTGTCCGCGACAACTCGTTCTGCTGCGGTGCGGGTGGCGGGAGGATCTGGATGTCGGAGCTCAAGGCTCCGGACGCGCCGCGGCCCTCCGAGTCGCGTATGCACGAGGCAACCGCGCTCGATCGGGTCTCGACGTTCGTCGTCTGTTGTCCGAAGGACGTAACGATGTACGAGGACGCCGTCAAGACGTCGGGGCACGAGGGCGAGATCGAAGTCCGCGAGCTCACGGAGCTCGTGCTCGAGTCGCTCGACCTCGAGCCCGTTGCGCTCGCCGCCGCGGCGGACTGAAGCGCAGCGGCAGGCTACGAGCGCCCTACGCCTGGAGCCTTGCCTCGAGCGTCCGGGCAAGGGTAGCGTGCACCGCAGGGTATTCGTCCACGAAGCCACGGAAGTCCCACGCGCTCATCGCGCTGCAGCGTACATCGGTGTCCGCGACCACCGTCGCCATGCGAGGAGCGTCGAGAAGGAGCCCGATTTCGCCGAAGTAGTCCCCCACCGACAGCGTGGAGCGAGGCTCGCCCTCGAGAGTGACCGTCGCCGTGCCATCGAGGATCACGAAGAAGGCAAGCAGCCGGGCGCCCGTCGTTCCCTCGCGGACGACGACGTCACCGGCCGCGAAATGCGTCTCCCTCATGCGGCTGCCAAGTGCCTCCAGGTCGCCGCGCGTCAGCCCATCAAAGAGCGAGACCTGTCCAAGGAGATCGGCGTTGTCGACCATCTCTACTGTGTCCGGCGCAGAAGTCGAGCGGACCAAGAACGCAGGTCAGCTGAGAACGAAGAGCTCTCTGAACGGAGTTCGGGAGATCCGCCAGACGGCGCTCGAGCCTGCTGCGAACGACGCAATGTCACCTGCTGCGAGCTCGAGCACCGGCCCGTCCGTCACTGCGATCACGACGACGCCCTCGAGGACGTGGATCGTTTCGTTCTGTTCGAAGTCGTAGGCGAACGGCGCCGGAAGGTCACCGATTACGCGCCACAGACCTGCTTCGTAGGGCCGCTCGCCGTCATCGGAGCGGAGAGAGTGCACCTCGCCGACGGTCTCGCCGGCGAGCTCCATCGGCTCCCAGCCGTCCGCGTCGACGTGCGTTTTCCAGGGGCCGGTCATGCCAGAACAGTACCCGTCACAGCGCCGTCGATCCCTTTGTACTCTAGAGCTTGACCGCGGACGAAGAACTCTTGACTGCGACGAAGAGAGGTGCCCGAGTGAGCATTGAGACCACGTTCTACCCGCGCCTACAGGCGATGACCGACCAGTGGATGGACCTGTTCGGGTACTGGGCGCCCGCTGTCGTCTCGGACACACTCGAGGAGTACCGCGCGTGCCGCGAGGCGGCGGCTCTGATGGACTTCACCATGTTGCGCAAGGTCGACATCACCGGTCCCGGGGCGCTCGCGTTCGTCAACGGCATCGTCACGCGCGACGTCTCGAAGCTCGGCGTCGGCCAGATCGGCTACGGCGCACTGTGCGACGAGAACGGGAAAATGATCGACGACTGCACCGTGATGGTGCGCTCGGCCGATGACATCCGGTTTTGCGGCGCAAATGACCGTGACTACCACCTGTTCCACGAGCTGGCGCCGGAGGGCATCGCGGTGACCGAGATAACCGATGCGACGCCGCATCTGTGCCTCCAGGGTCCTCTCAGCCGGGAGATGCTGCAGTCGTTGACCGCCTCGGATCTCTCGAACGCAGCGTTTCCGTACTACACGTTCCGCGAAGACGTCGAGATCGCCGGTGTGCCGGTCTTCATGACGCGGCTCGGCTACACGGCGGAGCTCGGTTACGAGCTCTGGGTCGACCGCGAGCACGCCCTCGAACTGTGGGACGCGCTGCTCCGCGAACTGACTCCACTCGGAATGAAGGTGATCGGGATGGACGCACTCGACCTATTCCGGATCGAGGGTGGCTTCATCATCGGCGGGGTCGAGTACGACCCGACGGTGTCGCCGTACGAATGCGCGCTCGGCTGGTCCGTCGACCTCGAGAAGGGAGATTTCCAGGGGCGTGAGGGGATCGTCCGCGATCGTGATGCGACGACGCTCCGGCTCGGAAGCGTCATGCTCGATTCCGGTGGAGCCGCCGCGAGCGGCGCGCCACTTTTCGTCGACGGTGTCGAGGTTGGCCTCGTCACCCAGGCGGTCGAGTCACCTTTCCTCGGTGGTCAGACGCTCGGGCTTGCGAAGATCCCGCTGGCTCTGAAGGTACCCGGGACGAAGGTCGTCGCGCGCGTCGACGGCGAGGACGTTCCCGGCGAGGTCGTCGAGCATCCGGTCTACGAGAAGCAGCGCCGAAAGGCCAAGGAGCTCGCTTGAGCTACCGCATCTACTGGCGGCGAAACGACGGCGTCAGCGGTCATGTCTGGCTGAGCGTCGGTGACATGGAGGCACTTACGGGCGAGATGACCTTGCAGGGCATGCCCTGGCCGGGCAGCAGGCTGCCCGAGCCCGGTTCAGATGCACTCCTCACTGCCGACGAGGTGGAAGAGACGATCGCGGTTGCGCGGGAGACTCCGCTCGGGATCTCCGACGGCCAGCTGTGGATCGACTGGCTCGTGTTCCTCGAGGGCGCAACCCAGAATGGCGGGCTGCTGATTCGCGCTTGACGGGTGGGCGGGCCTGCTGGACTCAGCAGTGAGATAGTTCCGATATCCGTTCACGTCAAAGGAGGCCCCAATGGGATCGACAGAGATCATTCGCACGGCATTCGACAGTCCACAGCGCGAACTCGGTTGCGAGTTCATGGACTGGGAGGGCTGGTACTGGCCGAGCACGTTCGGCGATTCTGTCGCCGAGCATCACGCGGTTCGTAACGACGTCGGCGTCTGGGACGCCTCACCGCTGCGCAAGTGGGGCTTCAGCGGCGCCGATGCACTCGCCGCAGCCGACCGCATCTTCACGAACGACATGCTCGGTCTCGTGGCCGGACAGGTGCGCTACGCGCCCTTCTGCGACGAGAACGGGAAGATGGTCGGCGACGGGACGGTATTCAGGGTAGACGACGCCTTCTGCATCGTCGTGACGGCGCTCGACACCGACCTCGATCACTTCAGAAAGGTGGTCGCGGGCCTCGACGTCGAGATCACGCCCTACACTGTCGAGACGCCGCAGGTGGGCATCAATGGCCCTCGCTCTCCGGAGCTCCTGCAGTCGATCTGCGAGGCCGATGTCTCCTCGCTCCGGTACTTTCGCTTCTGGCCCGAGAAGGTCGAGGTTGGCGGCGTACCGTGCTGGGTGTCGCGCACCGGCTACTCGGGCGAGCTCGGCTTCGAGCTCTTCTGCGAACCGGGTGGCGCGGAGCAGCTCTGGGCAGCCGTCGTCGGCGCCGGGGCTCGCCCCTACGGGCTCGCGGCGGTCGAGACGATCCGGATCGAGTCGGGGCTGATCTTCATCGGATACGACTACTTCCCGGGTGAGACGAGCCCCTACGACATGTCGCTCGACAAGATGATCCGGTTCGATGGGCCCGACTTCTGCGGTAAGGCCGCGCTCGAGGCCGAGTCGGCGCACCCGCCGAACCGGCTCGTGACGCTCGTGCTCGACGGCGACGACGTGCCCGAGTACGGCGCCGCGGTGACGAAGGACGGTGCTCCGGTCGGCACTCTCACGAGCCCGTGCGAGAGCCCGACGCTCGGCAAGGTGATCGGGATGGCCGTCCTCGAGACCGGCTGCGCCACGGTCGGTGAGCGGGTCGAGGTGGCCGTCGGCGACGGAACGGCCGCAGCGACGGTGGAGACGCTGCCGGTCTACGATCCCGAGAAGGCCCGCCCGCGCGCGTAGGTCGCGGGGCGCGTTACCCGACCGCGATCCCGAGCAGCACGAGGCCGGCGATCACGAACCCGACGCCCACCCACTCGGTGGGGGTCGGTCGCTCGTGGAAGAACATCACACCGGCAATCACCGGAATCACGGCGTACGGCGCCGACGCGGCGGCGACGATCGCCGTGTCGGAGTGCTCCGTGCCCAGGTTGAAGGAGATGTACCCGGCCGTGTCGAGCAGTGCGAGCGCGACGACCGCCCAGAGGACGCGTGGTGAGCGGTCGGGAAAACGCCAGCCACCGCCCTTGATCAGCGAGGCGAAGACGAAGACCGTGGAAAAGAGCCGGGCGAGAAAGACGGGGGCGAGCCAGCCGAGGTCGTCCGCTTTCACCGACACCCCCAGGACGAAGGCGCCGATCAGAACCATCGCGGCGAGCGCGAACAGGAGCCCGTGCGCGTCGACTCGTTCGACCCGGAAGATGTGTCGTAGCCCTGACGAGGCGAGCACGATGCCGAAGACGGAGACCACGACGGCGCACGCCGCCGCCACTCCGAGCCGCTCGTCGAGGAGGATGATCGCGAGGAGGAGCGTCACCATCGCGTACCCGGACACGATCGGGCTGAGGACGGAGATCGGCCCGATCGCGAGCGCCCGGTAGAAGCACGCATACCCGGTCCACCCGATCGCGCCGACGAGCACGAAAAAGCCGACGTCGGCAGCGCTCACGCCCTCCAGTGACCCCGTCCCGAGGACGAGGAGCGCGAGGAGGAAGGTCGCGACGACGTGAAAGCCCAGCACGACACGATGCGAGCCGATCCGCCGGCCCGCAATCGCGGCAACATAGTCGGCTGACCCCCAGGTGACGGCCGCGCCGAGGCCGAAGAGAACTCCCATCCGACCGGGTTCGGCTCTAGTCGATGTCCGGCAGGCCGGCGAGCCACGGCGTTCGGTAGCCGCTCTCGTCCCACAGCACGGGGAAGAACGACTCGTCGAGGGAGAGGTCGCCGAACCGCTTGTATCGCGAATAGATCAGGTCGACGTTGTGCTCGTGAAAGCGCACCTCGACCGGAAGCATGTGCGTCACGAGTGCCATCCGTGCGACGGAGGCGCTCGTATTCGGAGATGAGCCGTGCCACGTGAGCCCGTGGTGGAAGGAGCCGCCCCCTGCCTTCACGACGACCGGCACGACCTCGAACTCCGCACCTTCCGGCGCCGCGTTACGCGCCGGCGCAAGCCAGTCCTCGGGTGCGTGGAACTGCGACCGTTCGGGCGGCGTCCGGGGCCACTGGTGCGAGCCACGGACGAACTCGAGTGGGCCCGCGCCGGCGGTCGTATCGTGGAGGGAGATCCAGCATGTCAGCATTTCCGCGGGCACGAGGTAGTCCGCGTACGACGAATCCTGGTGGAAGCCGATCGCCTTCGTCCCGGGAGGCTTCCAGAGGACGTTGTCCTGCAGGATCCGCGTGCCGCGGTAGCCTCCGAGCTGCGCCCCGAGGCGCCCGGTGCGAGCGTTCAGCACCTGCGCGGCAATGACGGAGTCTGCGCGCCAGCCATTGCAAATCTGGCGCGTTCGGTCCTCCGGGTCGCGTCCCGGAACCCAGTTCACCTCATCGGGCTTGATTCCGGTCTCGTACCTACCGTCGAAGAGCCCCTCGTAGCGTCCGCGCAGAAGCTCGAGGGCGCGCTCCGAGACGAGACCTTCCTCGACGATCAGGAAGCCGTCGCGGTTGAAGTCCTCGATCTGCCGGTGCGTGAACGATTCGATGAGTGTCATCATGGTTCTCGGGCTCTGACCACCAAGGGCAGGATCCGGTCGTGCGGGATCCTGCCCTTGGTGCGTCAGTGGGTCGGCGGCTCCCAGCCCTCGAGGACAGGGGGCTTCCAGTCGGTGCCGACGGTTTTCGAATTCGCGACCCACGGGCCGAGCTCCGGCTGCGGGAACTTGCAGTGCTTCTCCTTCAGCTGTGTCCCATACGAGTTTCCGGTCTGCAGGTGCGTCATCAGCACCTTCCGGGCGATCTCATTCTCCCGTCCCTCCGGGATCGGGAAGTAGATCTTGATGAACGAGTTCGAGTAGCGATCGAACACCGCAGGAGTTCCGTCCTCCTGGAGAAGCTCGATGTCCTCGAGCCAGTTGATGTCACCGCCCGGAGTCGACGCGTCGAGATCGACGCTCTCGACCAGGGAGATGTCCTCCTGGTAGGGGAAGCGGTGCCCGGCGAGGAATTCGGCATCGATGGACTGGATCTTCTCCGGTTCCGAGTAGGCCATCTCACTCACCGGACATCACCTCCGCCGCGCTCGGTAGGTAGTCGATCGGGTTCTCGAGATGCCGCTCCAGCATCCGCTCGATCTTCGCGAGCGTTCGCTCCTCGCTGACGCCGGGAATCCAGCCCGTGCCGGCGAGAGGCACCTTCGCCATCGCAGCCGCCTCGACCGTGAGGGCACACAGGTCCTCCGGCTCGAGCGAGTGAACGTTCGTCTTGCCGCACGCACGCGCGAGCATCTGCACCTCGAGCGTCAGCGTGTGCAGGAAGTTGTAGACCCGCTCGGCCGCGTCCTCGACGACGAGACGCTTACGAAGCTCCGGATCCTGCGTTGCGACGCCCACCGGGCAGCGCCCGGTGTGGCAGTGGTAGCACTTGCCCGCGGGGACACCGACGGTGCCCTCGTAGTCGGTGACGCCGGGGATCTCCTTGTTGCAATTGAGAGCCATCAGCGCCGAGTGCCCGATCGCGACAGCCTTCGCGCCGAGGGCGATCGCCTTCGCGATGTCGCCGCCGTTGCGAATGCCGCCTGCGACGACGAGGTCGATCTCGTCTGCGAGGCCGACATCCTCGAGCGCGCGCCGGGCCTCGGGGATCGCTGCCATCAGCGGGATCCCGGTCTCCTCGGTCGCGATGTGCGGCCCTGCGCCGGTACCACCCTCGGCGCCGTCCAGGTAGATGATGTCCGGCCCGCACTTGGCGGCCATGCGGACGTCGTCGTAGACGCGCGAGGCACCGAGTTTGAGCTGGATCGGGATCTGGTAATCGGTCGCCTCGCGGATCTCCTGGATCTTGAGCGAGAGGTCGTCCGGGCCGAGCCAGTCGGGGTGTCGAGCCGGCGAGCGCTGGTCGATGCCGGCCGGGAGGGAGCGCATCTCGGCGACCTGCTCGGTCACCTTCTGCCCCATCAGGTGGCCGCCGAGGCCCACCTTGCAGCCCTGGCCGATGAAGAACTCGACCGCGTCGGCGAGCATCAGATGGTGCGGGTTGAACCCGTACCGGCTCTGGATGCACTGGTAGTACCACTTCGTCGAGTAGTCGCGCTCCGGCGGGATCATCCCGCCCTCACCCGAGCACGTTGCCGTGCCCGCCATCGAGGCGCCCTTGGCGAGCGCCATCTTCGCCTCGAGTGAAAGAGCGCCGAAGCTCATACCCGTGATGTAGACGGGGATGTCGAGCTCGATCGGCTTCTTCGCGAAGCGCGCTCCGAGCACGGTCTTCGTAACGCATTTCTCACGGTACCCCTCGATCACGAACCGGGTCAACGTGCCCGGCATGAACATCAGCTCGTCCCAGTGCGGGATCGGCTTGAACATCGAGAAGCCACGCATGCGGTAGCGACCGAGTTCGGCCTTCATGTGAATGTCGTTCATCACCTCGGGGGTGAAGATGCGGCTGTGCCCGAGGACGGTCTGTGGATTCGGTGCTGTCTCGTCTGCCATGTGTCCTTTCCTACAAGACGAGCTTGCGCTCGGACGGCTCGAGGTTGTCGTAGTTGTAGAGCTTCTTGCCACACACGAACTTCTGCAGCTCGGGCGGGGCGCCAAGGTCGTAGATTCGGAACTTCCGCTCGATGAACTCGGTGTCGGCGTCCGTCCATTCCCCGGGGACGCAGTCGATCCCGAGGGACCGCACCTTGCCGCCGACGTAGATCGTGCCGTCGTACATCGAGTCGCCGAGCCCGTGGCCGACGTCGCCGCAAATGATCTGGCGACCGCGCTGCATCATGAAGCCGTTCATCGAGCCGGCCGAGCCCATGATCAGGATCGTGCCACCCTTCTGGTCGATACCCGTGCGAGCTCCGACGCGGCCCTTGATCACGAGGTCGCCGCCGCGAAACGCTGCACCCGTGAGGGAGCCGGCGTTGCTGTCGATCACGACGACGCCCGACATCATGTTCTCGCACGCCGACCAGCCGACGCGCCCCTTGATGTGAACCTCGGGGCCGTCGATGATACCGCAGCCAAAATAGCCGAGGCTGCCGTCGAACGTGATCTTGCAGCGCGTGAGGAGGCCGACGCCGAGCGAGTGTTTCGCGCCCGGGTTGCGTACCGTGACATCGGTCACGCCCTGCTCGTTGATCAGCCAGCGGAGCTCGAGGTTGATCTGCCGGGTCGACAGGTCGTGCGCATCGAACTCGGCGGACGTTCCGTCGATCTCCGAGACCTTGGGTACGGCCGCGTCGGGCTCGGACAGGCCGCGCGCGTCATAGCTGATTGCGTGCTCGCCTACCGCTGCCATACCAGCACCTCTCCTTCGTACGGATCGTAGGTCTCGATCTCGTGATCGATGATCGCGCGGATCGCGATCTCCTCGGACGCAAGCGCCACGAGGTTGTCGGCTTCGTAGAGCACGAGCGGCTTCGCGGCCATCTCGTCCTTCGCGACGCCGAGAGCGTCCTTCGTAACGCAGACGTAGGTGAAGACGCCGTCGAGCTCCTCGAGGCTCTGGCGCATCGCCTCCTCGAGCGAGGCGCCGTCACTCATCTGCTTTGCGAGGTAGACAGCGATGATCTCGGAGTCGCATTCGGACTGGAAGCGATGTCCCGAGCGTTCGAGGCGGCGCTTCCACTGGAAGTAGTTCGTCAGCTGCCCGTTGTGGACGACCGCGACATCGGAGAAAGGGTACGCCCAGTACGGGTGCGCCCCGGAGATATCGACGTCGGACTCCGTCGCCATCCGGACGTGGCCGATCGCATGCGTCCCGGTGAAGGAGTTGAGGTGATAGCCACCAGCCACCGTCTCCGCGTCGCCGAGGTCCTTGATGATCTCGAGCGAGTGGCCGAGTGAGAGAACCTCGACATCGGGAACGTCCTCGACGAAGTCGGCGAGCCGTTTGAGGTCGCCCGAGTACTCGAGCGTGACCCTGAACGCGTACTCGGTCTCCTCCTCGAGCGCTTCGATGCGGGCGCCGAGCGAGGCCAGGCGACGCTCGACCTCGGATCGATGCCGTCGCAGTCGATCCTCGTACTCGAAGTCACGAGGCGTGTTCGCATCTGCGAGCTTGTAGCGCATGATCACGAGATCCGACGGTTGACCGTAGAGCGCGTACCCTGTCGAGTCCGGGCCACGGTGCTTCATCGACTGCAGCATCCGGGTCATCTCCGACCCGATCGGATGCTCACCGTCCTTGTAGATGATTCCTGCTATTCCACACATTTGGGTTGGTCTCCGAACCTTTCGTGGTCGATCAGGGCAGTATGTCGAGGTACTCGTTGACGTCCCAGTCGGTGACGGTCGCGCAGAAGCGCTCCCATTCGTCGCGCTTGTAGTGCATGAACACGGTGTACATCTCGCCGGGCAAAGCCTTCTTGATCACCTCGTCGGCCTCGAGGGCGTCGAGGGCATCGCCGAAGGTCATCGGGATCTTCTTGACTTCCTTGCCTGCTTCCATTGCAGCGTAGATGTTCCGCTCCTCCGGCTCGCCCGGATCGAGCTTACGCTCGATGCCGTCCCACATCGCCATGATCAAGGCCGACATCGACAGGTAGGGGTTCACGGCCGAATCGACGGAGCGATATTCGAACCGGCCCGGGGCCGACACGCGTAGCGCGGTCGTGCGGTTCTGGAAGCCCCAGTCGGCAAAGACGGGCGCCCAGAAGCCCGTGTCCCAGAGACGGCGGTACGAGTTGACCGTCGGCGACGAGATCGCGGTCAGTGCGCCGAGGTGCTCGAGGATGCCGCCGATCGCCCACAGCCCGACCTGGCTCGGAAGTCGCTGGTCGTCCGTCTCGGGAAGGAAAGCGTTCTCGTCGCCGCGCCAGAGCGAGATGTTGTGGTGGCAGCCGTTCGCCGAGACGCCCATGAACGGCTTCGGCATGAAGCACGGGAAGACGTTGAGCTCACGACCCACCTGCTTGCAGATCTGGCGGTACGTCGAGAGGTTGTCCGCGGTCCGCTCGGCACGGTCGTAGTTGAAGTTGAGCTCGATCTGGCCGGGTGCGTCCTCGTGATCGCCCTGGATCATGTCGAGCCCGAGCGCCTGCCCGTAATCGACGACCTTGTGGATGATCGGTTGCAGCTGGCTGAACTGGTCGATGTGGTAGCAGTAGGGCTTCGTGACGCCGCTGACGTCGGGCGTGCCGTCCTCCTTCATGTTCAGCCACATCATCTCGGGCTCGGTGCCTGCGCGCAGGTGAAGACCGGTCGCCGCCTCGAACTCGGCCTGGATGCGCTTCAGGTTGCCGCGGCAGTCGGCGCTCAGGAAGGCGGCCGGGTCCTCCTGCTCCTCCCGGTTGCGGAAGAGGGTGCACCAGACGCGGGCGACCTTGCTATCCCAGGGGAGCACGTCGAAGGTCTCGGGCTCGGGAATGCCGACGAGCTCGGCCGCTTCCGGGCCGTAGCCGATGTAGTCGCCGTGACGGTCCGTGAACAGGTTTGCCGTTGAGCCGTAGACGAGCTGGAATCCCTTCGCAGCCATGCTCTCCCAGTGCGGCGCGGGAACGCCCTTGCCCATGATGCGGCCGGTTACGGAGATGAACTGGTAGTAGATGTAGGTGATTCCCTCGGCGTCAATGCGGCGTCGGACGTCGGCGACGAGCTTGTCGCGACCCTCGGCGGCGACGAAGCGGTCGAGATCGGTTGCCACGTAGGCCTCCTCTTTCAGATGGACGATCGGAAACAGTGTGGTGCCACGACACGGGGTGCGTATCGTGTCACCACGTGTCTACGCTTGCCGGGGGGTCGCTGTCAAGCGGGAATCGTACCCCGCGGGACTCAATTGCCAAGAGCGGGATGCCAGCCAAGTGCGACGGAGATGCGTTCGGCGCAGACGGCGAGAAGTGGGATGGCCGCAGCGATCGCCGCGCCGTCGAACCGGCTCGTCGGCCCTTGGAGCGCCACGACGGCTGCGAGCTCGGCGTCGGCGCCCCATACGGGTGCCGCGATCGCGCTCAGGCCGACCTCGCGTTCCTCGATCGCCTCGGCGTAGCCTCGCTCGCGTACCAGCGCGATCTCGGCGGCGAGCGCGGTAGGATCGGTGATCGTGTGCGGCGTGAATGCCGTGAGCCTGGTTCGCGGCGTGATCACGTCGCCGAACGCGAGCATCACCTTGCCGGCCGATGAGGCATGGCCGACGCTCGGCCGGCCGAGGCGCGTCACGCCCTGGAGGTAGCGGTCGGTCGGGACGAAGTCGACCGTGATCGCATCGGCCTCGCCCGGGATCGACAGCGTCGCCGTCTCCCCCACCTGGTGGACGAGCTCCTCGAGGTGGGGGCGAGCGAGGTCGCGCAGATTGAGTCGTCCGAGCACGGCGTTTGCGTAGCGCAGCGTTCGCACGCCGAGCCGGTAGCGCCCCGTCGCGGTGACGTGCTCCACGAGCCCGACGCGGGTCAGGGTTCCGAGCTGCCGCGAGACCGTGCTCGGGCTGATCCCCGTCCGCCTCGCTACCTCGCTCGTGCCGAGTTCGCCGCCGTCTGCGAGCGCATCGAGGATCTCGACGGCGCGAACCGTCGCTTCGACATCTCGGGTTGAGGGTTGACCGGTACGTGGCATCGCGCTAGTCTCTTTCCACTAGTAGCACGCTATCCCGCCTTGCGCAATAAAAGAGGGTCGAAACCGTGTCCATGCTCGTCACCTGCCCCAACTGTGGCCCGCGCGAAGTGCAGGAGCTTCGCTGCGCCGGCGAGACGACCCGACGTCCGACCTCGACGCCGACCGTGCGCGAGTTGAACGAGTACATCTACTTCCGTCGCAACGTCTGGGGGACGCAGCGCGAGTGGTGGTTCTGCCGGACGTGTGAGGACTGGTTCATGGCCGACCGGCACACGTACACGAACGAGGTCGAGAAGACGTGGCATCCGGAGCCGGCAGCGTGAGTCGTCTCGATGCTCGGGACGGCGAGCGGATTGATCGGAACTCGCCGATCTCGTTCACGTTTCACGGGAAGCACATGCAGGGCTTCGCGGGCGACACGATCGGATCGGCGCTCTACGCATCCGGGCAGCGGGTCTTCTCGCGGAGCTTCAAGTACCACCGTCCGCGCGGCCTCGTTTGTTGCTCGGGCCATTGCGCGAACTGCCAGATGACAGTCGACGGGATCCCGAGCGTTCGCGTCTGCACGACGCCACTCCGCGAAGGCACCGCCGTGAAGGGCCAGAACTACATCGGCTCGCTGCAGCACGACCTCATGCAGGCGACGGACAAGTTCGCAGGCCCGTTCACGCCCCCCGGCTTCTACTACAAGACCTTCATTCGCCCCCGCAAGCTCTGGCCGCTCTACGAGAAGTTCCTTCGCGGTGCGGCTGGCCTCGGGCCGCTCGATCCGAACGGATCGCGCCAGGAGCGTGTCGACGTCGAGAACCGGCATACCGACGTAGCGGTGATCGGTGGCGGCCAGGCCGGCCTCGAGGCCGCAATCGCTGCCGCGCAAGCAGGCAACTCCGTCGTCGTGATCGACGAGGGCTACGACGTCGGGGGTGCCCTTCTCGCAGATCGCGATGGAATCGGGACTGCGGCAGAGCTTCGCAGGGCGGCCGTGGAGGCAGGAGTGGAGATCCTCGCTCCGGCAATCGCGATCGGCCTCTTCGAGCAGGGCATGGTGCCGGTGGCCTACGGCAACCTGCTGATCAAGTTCCGCGCGCACCGCGTCATCGTCGCGAGCGGCATCGTCGAGCAGCCACTGGTCTTCCCGGGCAACGACCTCATCGGCGTGATGCTGCCGGACGCCGTCCGTCGGCTCGTCAACGGGTTCTCGATCAAGCCGGCCGAACGCGCCGTCGTGCTGACGGTCGACGATCGAGGACTGCAGGCCGCTGCCGACCTCGAGGCGGCCGGCGTCGAGATCGCGAAGATCGTCGACTTCCGTGACGAGAGCCCGTCCATCGAGGCGCAGGGCAAGGGCGGCAAGGTCGCCCAGGTTGCGATCGGCGGGATCCACGTCAGGGCCGACCTGCTCGTCATGTCGGGCAGTCCGCAGCCGAACTACAAGCTCCTCGCGCAGGCCGGGGCCCGCGTCGCCTACGACGAGAGTCGTGGCGTCTTCGTACCGACCGACCTCCCCGCGAACGTCGAAGCCGTCGGCGCCGTCACCGGCGACGTCGGTGAGCCGGCCGTACCGAGCCCGATCCTCGACCACCGTGGCGACAAGTGCTTCGTTTGCTTCTGCGAAGACCAGACCACGAAGGATCTGAAGTACGCGATCGCCGAGGGGTTCGACTCGATCGAGTTGTCGAAGCGCTACACGACGGTGACGATGGGGCCGTGCCAGGGACGGCTTTGCCACACGAACTCGATTCGCGTCTATGCGAAGACCACCGGACTCGACGAGAACACGATCGGCACGACGACCTCCCGGCCGCCGTACACGCCGATCTCGATGGGCCTGCTCGCCGGTCCGCCGCAGGAGCCGAAGAAACGCACCTCCCTCCATCACCGCCACAAAGACATGGGCGGAACGATGATGTGGACCGGAGCGTGGCGCCGCCCGCACTCCTACGGCCCGGATGCCGGCGCCGAGGCGCAGCACGTGCACAGGGCGCTCGGCCTGATCGACGTTTCCACGCTCGGCAAGATCCTCGTCACCGGCCCCGACGCCGGAGCGTTCCTCGACCGCGTCTACCCGAACCGCTTCTCCGACCTCAAGGTCGGGCGCACGCGCTACGGCGTGCTCACGGGTGACGCGGGCCGGATCATGGACGACGGCGTCGTCGCGCGGGTCGACGAGAACACGTTCTACGTCTCGGCCACGTCGACCGGAGCCGACGGCGTCTACCAGTGGTTCACCTGGTGGAACGCCGTCTGGTTCATGGATGTGAAATTCGCGAACATGACCGGTGCGCTCGCCGCGGTCAACGTCGCAGGCCCGAATGCGCGTGAGGCGATGCAGCGGGTCTCGGACGACGACTTCTCCTCCGAGGGGTTCGGGTACCTCGACGCGAAGCATGTCACCGTCGCCGGGGTCCCGACTCTTGCGCTTCGCATCGGCTTCGTCGGCGAGCTCGGTTACGAGCTTCACTTCCCGGGCTCGCTCGCCGAGCACGTGTGGGACGCGATCTTCGAGAAGGCTGCAGACCTCGATCCGAAGCCCTTCGGCCTCGAGCCGCAGCGCATCCTTCGGCTCGAGAAGGGCCACGTGATCGTGAGCCAGGACACCGACTCCGAGTCGAACCTCCACGAGGCAGCCATGCCGTGGCTCGTGAAGAACGACAAGGAGTTCGAGTGGGTCGGCAAGTGGGCGACGCAGCAGGTCGCCGACCGCGGCCTCAAGTGGATGCTCGTCGGCTTCGAAAGTCCCACCGGTGCGATTCCGGTCGAAGGCGGCCAGGTCGTCATCGACGGTGTGTCCTCGGGTCGCGTCACCAGCGTGCGGAGGAGCGCGGAGCTCGGCAAGGTGATCGGGCTCGCGATCGTGCCGAACGAACTGGCAGTCGACGGCGGACGCTTCGACGTTCAGGTCAACGGCAAGCCGACACCCATGACGGTGCACCTCGGTGCTTTCTACGACCCCGCCGGCGAGAAGGTGAAGTCGTGAGCCACGCCTTCATGTCCGTCGACGCTGCGGCCGATCGAGGGGGATTCCATCCCGTAGCAACGTCGGCGATCGCTCGCGCGCAGCGCGACCTCGGCGCCACGTTCGAGGAGCGCGATGGCTGGCTCGTCCCGGTCGCGATCCCGGGCGAGGAGGCCCACGCGGCAGTCCAGATCGCGGACGTGTCACACCTGACGAAGCTCGAGCTGCGACCCGCCGGTACGCCGATCGAGGGCGATGGAGTCGTCTGGTACGAGATCTCGCCGCGGCGCGCGCTCGTCATGTGCGCGCCGTCGCTTGCCGACGCGGTGCGGGCGCAGGTCGGTGAGCGCTTCTCGCTCGACGTCACGAGCGGCTACTCGGTGATCGCGATAGCCGGTCCGGAGGCAGAGACGGTGCTACGCCGATTGACCCACATCCACCACTTCCCCTCGGGCGGCGAGATCGCACACGTGCAGGGGCACGTCCTTCAGCGCGGCGGCGGCTACTGGGTCATCTGCGCGCAGGAGCTCGGTCAGTACGTCTGGGAGGTCGCGGTCGACCGCGCCTCCGCGCTCGGTGGAGGCCCCGTTGGCGTCGACGCACTCGGTAGGGGAGCGGCATGAAGGACATCTTCTTCCGCAAGGAGATCCTGAAGCGGCCCGGGCCGCTGAAGAAGCACTATGACGTCGTCATCGTGGGCGGTGGGTCCCACGGTCTCGCGACCGCGTACTACCTCGCGATCCACCACGGCATCACCGACGTCGCCATCCTGGAGAAGAGCTACATCGGGTCGGGCGCGGCGGGGCGGAACACGACCATCATCCGTTCGAACTACCGCACCCCCGAAGGAGCGGCGTTCTACACCGAGAGCGTCAAGCTCTACGAGAAGCTCTCCGCAGACCTCGACTTCAACATGATGTTCTCGCAGCACGGGCACTTCACGCTCGCGCACTCCGACCGGTCGCTCGTCGTCCAGAACGAGCGTGCCGAGGTCAACAAGCTCCTCGGCATCAACAGTCGCGTGATCGACCGCCAGGAGGTCAAGAAGCTCTGCCCGCAGATCCACATCGGCGAGGACGTGACGTGGCCGATCCAGGGCGCCCTCTACCACCCGCCTGGTGGGATCATCCGCCACGACGCGGTCGTCTGGGGCTACGCCAAGCAGGCCGGTCGTCGCGGCGCCGAGATCCACCAGGGCGTCGAGGTCACCGGGTTCGATGTCCGGAACGGCAAGGTCTACGGCGTCAAGACGAACCAGGGCGACATCTCTGCGGGCGTCGTGCTGAGCGCAACCGCCGGCTGGTCGACCCCCGTCGCCGCGATGGCCGGCGTGCCACTCCCGCTGACAGGGTCGATCCTGCAGGCCTTCGTGACCGAGCCGGTGAAGCCGTTCCTTGACAAGATCATCGTTTCGGCCCAGATGCACATCTACTGCTCCCAGACCGATCGTGGTGAGTTCCTGATCGGCGCCGAGGTCGAGCCGTACCCGACGTACTCCAACAAGGGAACGTTCCCGTTCATCGAGTACGCGTGCCGCCACATTCTCGAGCTCTTCCCGCAGCTCCACGCGACGAAGATCCTTCGCCACTGGACGGGGCTGTGCGACATGAGCCCCGACTACAGCCCGATCATCGGCGAGACCGAGGTCGACGGCTTCCTCGTCGACTGTGGCTGGGGCACCTATGGCTTCAAGGCCGCACCGATCACGGGTGTGACGCTCGCCGAGCTGATCGCGACGGGCAAGACGCCCAAGCTGATCGAGCCGTTCAAGCTCGAGCGTTTCTACAACGACAATCTCGTTTCCGAGCTCGCGGCCGCCGCGGTAAGTCATTGAGGGTCCGCCTCAGGCCGCGGGCGAGGCTTGTGCTCGCTCTGCTCGCACGCGCCTCGCCCCTACAGGATTCGGGCAAACGACGGGATTCAACCATGAACGAAAGGGTTAACTGAGATGCTCTCCTCCCTCGAAATCGCGCAGGCAGCCGTCATGCGCCCCATTGCCGACGTCGCAGCGGAGGTAGGCATCGAGCCGGACGAGCTGGAGCTCTACGGTCGCTACAAGGCGAAGGTCGATCTCTCGATTCTCGATCGTCTGGCCGATGCGCCGGACGCGAAGCTGATCAACGTGACGGCGATCACGCCGACTCCCGCCGGTGAGGGGAAGACGACCACATCTGTCTCACTGACGCAGGGCTTCGGCAAGATCGGCCGCCGTGCGATCCTCGCGTTGCGCGAGCCGTCGCTCGGGCCGGTATTCGGCGTCAAGGGGGGAGCGGCCGGCGGCGGCTACGCCCAGGTCGTGCCGATGGAGGACATCAACCTCCACTTCACGGGTGACATGCACGCGATCACGGCCGCGAACAACCTTCTCTCCGCCCTCGTCGACGCGCACCGCTTCCACCGGCACGAGCCGGAGATCGCGACGGTCACCTGGCGACGCGCGATCGACGTTACGGATCGCTCGCTCCGCAACATCGTCGGCGGCCTCGGCGGCACCAAGAACGGGATTCCCGCGGAGTCGGGCTTCGACATAACGGCTGCAAGTGAAGTCATGGCGGTCGTCGCGCTTGCGACCGATCTCGCCGACCTCCGCAAGAAGCTCGGCGCGATCACGGTTGGCTATTCGTCGGCGGGTGATCCGATCACGGCAGAGGACGTCAAGGCTGCGGGCGCCATGGCGGTGCTCCTCAAGGACGCGATCAAGCCGAACATCGTTCAGACACTCGAGGGTCAGATCTGCTTCATGCACGCGGGCCCGTTCGCGAACATCGCCCACGGCAACAACTCGGTCATCGCCGATCGCATCGCCCTCAAGCTGGGCGAGTTCGTGATCACCGAGTCGGGCTTCGCGGCCGATCTCGGGATGGAGAAGTTCATGGACATCGTTTGCCGCGTCGGTGGCCTCAAGCCGCACGTCGTCGTGATCGTCGCGACGGTGCGTGCGCTCCGCCACCACGGTGGCGGTGACTGGCGCGAGAAGGCCGAGATGGCCCAGATGACTGCCGAGGTCGAGACCGGCATGGCCAACCTCGCGAAGCACATCGAGAACGTGCGTGCTTTCGGGATTCAGCCGGTCGTCGCGATCAACACGCGCCCGGACGATGAGGAGGAGCTGCTCGAGCTGATCAAGACCCGCTCGCTCGAGGCCGGCGCCTTTGGCGCCGCGATCCACAACGGCTTCGGCCAGGGTGGGGAGGGCACGATCGAGCTCGCCGAGGTCGTTGCGGCAGCTGCGGACGCCGAGTCGAACTTCCAGATGCTCTACACCGATGACGAGCCGATCGCGACGAAGATCGAGAAGATCGCGAAGACCGTCTACGGTGCCGACGGCATCGACCTCGCCCCCGCGGCGAAGGAGGCGATCGCCCGTTACGAGAAGCAGGGGCTCGCACACCTGCCGATCTGCATGGCAAAAACGCACCTTTCGCTCTCGCACGACCCGAAGCAGCTGAACCGACCTACCGGTTTCACGGTGCCGATCCGCGACATCCGGGTCTACTCCGGCGCCGGCATGCTCGTGCCGCTCTGCGGCGACATGCTCCAGATGCCCGGTTTCGGCGCGAAGCCGGCTGCGTACGACATCGACATCGACGAGAATGGCGAAACCATCGGGTTGTTCTGACAGAACGGCCCCTGACGCGGCGGTAGCCGCGTCAGGGTTACCTCATCGGTGAGGAGCTTCAGGCTCGGCTGGTGTCCGCGACCGCCTCCACCGCAGCCCGGAACGAACCCGGGTCGATCGCCGGAAACCGATACAGCTCCCGCTCGATCTCGTCGAAGCAGACGCGTAGCCGCGCGAGGTCGACGAGACCGCGCGAGACCATCTCCGCCACATCGGTGAGATCACGATCGTGGCCACGCTCCAGTTTGGAGAGCGCCTGCGCATAGAAGTCGACGTTCCGGAATCCCACCGATCCGACCTGCTTCACGAACGGGCTCCGCTCCTCCCAGCCGGCCGGCATGGGAACGAAGTCTCCAGGGAATGCAAGCTCGACGTTGATCTCGAGATCCTCCTTCAGCTCGGGGAGAGCGCGGAGGAGCTGATCGTTCTCGGGCGCGAACAGCACGTCGATGTCGATCGTCGAGTCGCGCCAGCCGAGCAGAACTGCCGTTGCGCCGCCCGTCACATAGCACGTCGTCTCCACATCGGTTCGTCTGCCGAGCGCGCGCATGAACGCGCGCAGCCGTTCGGCGTCTACGAGTCGACGCATGCAAACGCCCGCTCAAAGGAGACGAGCCTGCGGACGAGCGCGTTGTAGCGCCCATGGGCCGCGTCGCCGAACCGCTCGCTGAGCCGGCCGTACAGTCTGTGCTCGGGATCCTCGAAACCTGCCGGGACGGCGAGGCCGAGCTGGACGAGCCGAGATCGACCGATCGAAACGAGAAGAGACTCGTCGCTGACGACCCGGTTGCCGAGGTCGTGAAGGCCTGCTTCGACGAGATCGCCACCGGGGAGGGCGAGCAGATCAGGAGGCATGTCCACAGAGTACGTGCGGTGTGGACTAGATTCCACCCATGAGCGATCTAGAAGGCCAGCAACTGACAGCGGCACAGCGCGCTGCGCTCGACGCGGAGCTCGCCGACATGGAGGGGCCTCAGCGCAAGGCGGCGGTCGATGCGATCGCAACGGCGCGGGCGTTCGGCGATCTCTCCGAGAACTTCGAGTATCACGCCGCGAAGAACGAACAGGGCCTGCTCGAGGCGCGCATCACGCGGCTGCAGCACAAGCTGCAGCATGCCGTCATCGTCGAGCACACCTCGACGGACTCGGTCGGCGTCGGCTCGATCGTCGAGATCGAGGACGAGCAGGGCGAGAGGATGGAGATCGAGATCTCGAGCGTCGGCGGCGTCTCGCCGACATCGCCGCTCGGGGGTGCTCTGATGGGCGCGGCCGTGGGCGAGGGCGTCGACGTGCCCGCCCCGCGCGGCTCCTGGCGCGCGACGGTCGTCTCGATCCGCGCTGCCTGAGGCGTTACTCGCCCGATCATCCGCTGACGGGGCGAGCAGGTCGCCTGGTTGGCGTCGGGATCCAGTACGCGCGCGTTGCGCTGCCCCGAGAAGTGGCAGGGGCCGCCGTGTCGGAGGTGACGATCCCGATCGCGTCGAGGAGGGGCACGGATCGGCTGTATCTCGTAGTGT
>NZ_JBDSNT010000013.1:0-11858 GCF_039915195.1 Gaiella sp. | reverse complement strand
CGTCCGAGATCGTCGGCCCCGTGGAGGACGTGCTTCCGGTCGACCTGCGCATCCCCGGCTGCCCACCGACGCCGGATGAGATCGCGACGGCGCTGATCGGCCTCATCGACGAAGGAGTTGCAACGTGAGCACCCCGCCTGGGCCTAAGCGCCGTCACACGCACGTCTGGTTTGCCGTCTACACGGTGGTCGTGACGGCGGTCTTCGTGCTCAGCATCCTGCGGCAGCAGTGGTCAGTCGCCGCGACAGCGTTCCTGATCTCGATCGTCTTCGCGTTTGCCACACGGTGGCTCTGGCGGAGACGCTAAGGCCGATCAGCCTGCAGCAGGCTGACGGTACGAGTGGTTTGCATTCAGCTTTGCGAGGAGGTAGTCGCCGTAGGTGACGGCCTCGTACCGCGATGCCGTGCCACTCGGTACGCACGCGGGAAGCGGGGCCACGACGGCTGTTGCCGCCGGATCGAAGAAATACGGGATCGAGTACCGATCCCGTCCTGCCCGGTTGAGCACTCTGTGTGGCGTCGAGCGGAGGGTGCCGTTCGACCACCGCTCTCCGATGTCGCCGACGTTGAGGACGAAGGCTCCCGGGCGCGGCGGCGCGTCGAGCCACGTCTCGCCGTCGGGAGCCCGCACCTGGAGTCCCCCACTGGAATCCTGAGCGAGGATCGTCAGGAAGCCGTAGTCGGTGTGAGGGTTCGAGCCAAACTCGTCATCTGGCCCGGTCGGATCCTGCGGTGGATAGTGGAGAAGGCGGAGAAACGTGGTCGGAAACTCGAACGACCGTGAAAGCGTCCCTTCCTCGGCACCGAGTGCTGATTCGAACACACCGACGAGCCGCCGCGCCAGTCCCTGCAGTGCCACCTCGTACGCGGTGATTGCTTCCCGGAAACCCGGAATTGCAGGCCACTGATTTGGCCCTGCCAGCGGATCCTCGCGACGGCCAAGGTCTCCGGGGTCGACTTCGTGCATTACCATCAGCGACTCGCTCAGGTTGGGCTTCGTCGCTTTCTGGATCGACGACGAGACGATCATCGACTCTGCAAAGGGCATGTACCCACGGTGCTGGGCGTTTACGGTCAGTGCGAGCTTTTCCTCGAGAGGAAGTGCGTGGAAGCTGGCCGACGCCTCGAACGCCCGGGCCACGAGGTCCTCCGGTATACCGTGGCCCTCCAGGTACGCAAAGCCGACGTCGCCATACGCTCGCAGGAATGCGTCGGAGACCTGCGGGGACTCGAGATCGATGACGGGGATCGACCTGATCATTCAGCGACGTCCTGGACGGCGCCCCGAGTCGCGAGCTCGTGGCTCGCTCGGAGACGCGTAGCTCGGCACGCCACCTGCCACGTGGAGCGCGATCTCGTCGAGGGCCGCGCACGATCGGGAGCGGCCGATGATCGGGACGGGCACCTCGGAAGCCTAGACGACACCCGACGGGAAGAAACGTGTCCCAAAGAGCGGAGAGATTCTGACGCCGGGGGATGGAACCGCGAGTCGGCGTGCAGTAGGTTGCTCTGATGATGGAGCGGCTTGACGAGCAGCGGCTCGAGATTCTTCGCGGCTGGGGCGTCGGGCTCGCATCTGACGACCGCGAGGAGCTTCGAGCCGCGGGGAAGGCCATCACCGTTCTGATCGATGAGATCGACCGCCTTCAGGTCGACCTCTGGAATGCCAGGGTCGACCGGCGCGATGCCGGGGAGCCCCTCGCCGTACCGAGCGGTGCGCCGTTGCGTGCGCGGCTCGCGGAGAAGCCCCTGCCCGCCTGAGCGACGAGGGGCCCGGTTCGATGGTTGCGACCGAGCGGCCGTGCCCGACGACTGAGACAGGCACGCCTGCCCACGCCGCCGGCCGAAACGCGTCGTGACGCGCCGCCACCCTCACTTCAGTGCCCCTTGGGACGGGTTGCCCAGGTGCCTTCGCGTCGGCCGGGATAGCCATCGAACCCGGCGATCGCCCCCAGCACGGTGACGATCTCGAGCGACGGAGGCGAGCGTCGTCGGGCACCTGCCTCGACGGCCGATGCGCCTACGCACAGCGGTCACGCGCTCTGCGTTGCTGGCACAAGCGGTGACGTTCTAATGTTCTGCCCCTCCCGTGCCGATCCATCCGTCATGGGAGATCTTTGTCTCTGACCGGGTACACATCCAGTCACGCCCTCGATCACGGATTGGCGTTCTCGGCGTCCGAGCTGATAGACCACTTTCGGGCCGAGACCGGAGAACAGCTTGTTCGCTCGAACATGAGCGACGGCATTTTCGATCTCCTGGAGTCGTCCGACGCGTCGCGCTCCGGCAAGTACGGGACCTTCACGATCTTTGTTGTCAGGAGTGGTGAGGCGGCGTACCCCGAGATTCTCCTTGGCGGCGAGGGTGGTGAACGGCTGAGGCTCGACGCACGAGGGATCAACTGGCAAGACGTCGGGGACGGGCTCTTCCAGGCAGCCCGTCAGTACGGAAAGAACATCTTCCTTCTCTGGTACGGGTGGAGCGGAATCGGCAAGACCGATGAGACCTGGGATCGGCTCGACCGCGTCCTCACAGACCTGGTCGAGTCGAGGAGGGGCATCGGACCTCTCCGTCCTCCGCGCGCGTCGAAGGAGATGGCGACCGAGCCAGAGCAGCCAGTCGAAGAGCTCGCGGCGGCGAGCACAGGTAAGAGCGAGAGCGAGCAGGCGGATTCTGTGACAACGGACGTCGCGACCGCCGACGCGCCTGCCCTGGAAGATGCGCAGCGACTCGCGCGCATTCTCGCCGAGTTGGACGGGCTGATCGGCCTCGCACCGGTCAAGGAACGTGTGCGCGCGTTGATCGCATTCCTCCGCGTGCAACAGCAACGGCAGGCAGACGGTCTCAGAACTCCCAATCTCAACCATCACCTCGTCTTTGACGGCCCTCCCGGTACCGGTAAGACGACCGTCGCCCGGCTGATCGGGGAGATCTTTGCGGCGCTCGGACTCCTGCCGCACGGGCGTCTCGTCGAGGCGGCGCGTCAGGACCTCGTCGGGGGCTATGTCGGCCAGACGGCGATCAAGACGAACGCTGTGATCGACAGCGCGCTCGGCGGCGTCCTCTTCATCGACGAGGCGTACTCGCTCGGCGGGACAAGCAGCCAGGACTTCGGCCGCGAGGCGATCGAGACGCTTCTCGTCCGGATGGAGAACGATCGCGACCGGTTCGTCGTCATCGCTGCGGGCTATCCCGTCGAGATGGAGGCGTTTCTCGCCACGAACCCGGGTCTCGCTAGTCGCTTCTCACGCACGATCGAGTTCCCCAGCTACACGCCGTCCGAGCTGATGCAGATCTTCGTCTCGATGGTGGCCGACGGTGACTACACACTCACGCGCGAGGCGTCCGAAGCGACGCAGGCGCTTCTGGAGCGGGAATGGGCAGCACGCGACTCGAGCTTCGGCAACGCCCGGCTCGTCCGGAACCTTGTCGAGGAGAGCATCCAGCGTCAGTCGGTCCGCCTGAACGCGAGGGTCTTGACCGAGCTCACGACAGCGCAACTCTCGTCCCTCGAGCCGGCCGACATCCCGACTCGTACGGCGTGAGCATCGCCGACGCGGCGTGTGCACAACAGGGTCAGCCGAAGATCTTGTAGGAGGAGTGTCGGCGAAAGCGGGGCCTCCAACGTACCGCGACGGCTTGTGCTGCGATGTCCGGCAGTCGGCGGGGACGAGCGGTTCCCGTTATCGGGTGCTGAGGGGTGACGTGCGGGCTCGCCAGGCGCTGAGCCAGGGGATGACGCGGTTGGCGGGCATCGGTCGTGCCAGGAGGTAGCCCTGTCCGGCGTCGCATTTGAGGGTGCGTAGTGTTTGAAGTGTTGACTCGCTTTCGATCCCTTCGGCGACGACTCGCAGGTCGAAGGTGTGTGCGGCGTCGATCATGAGCCTGACGAGGTCCTGTGTCCGGGGATCGGGCGAGGCGGTGAAGCTTCCGTCGATCTTGACGACATCGGCGGGGAGATGGGCGAGTTCCCCGATCGAGGTATAGCCGGTACCGAAGTCGTCGATCGCGACGCTGACCCCGAGGGAGCGCAGGCGGGCAAGTGCTGTGTGGTCTAGCAGGCTGTCCCTGAGTGCTGTCTCGGTTATTTCTACCTCGAGCTGGTGGGCGGAGATCGCGGCCGCGGCGAGGGCTTCTTCGACATCGGTCACGAGTGTGAGGCTCGCGGCATGGCGAGCGGAGATGTTCACCGCGACTCGCAACGTGGATGCGACGTCGCTTTCGTCGGCCCACAGCGCGAGTTGGCGGGTTGCTTCCCGAATGGTCCAGCGTCCGAGCTCGCAGATCAGGGTTGTCGTCTCGGCGAGGGGGATGAAGTCATCCGGCGAGACGCGGCCGTGTCCGGGGCGGTTCCATCGGATCAGCGCCTCGAAACCGGTCACGTTGTTGCGGGCTAGGTCGATCAGCGGTTGGTAGTACAGCTCGAACTCGTGTTGCTCGATTCCCTTTGCGATCGCGATCTGGAGTGTGTGCTGGGCAGCAAGCGAGTCCTCGTAGACGACCGATCTGTCCTTCCCGGCCGCCTTGGCCGCGTAGAGTGCCTCGTCAGCGCGTCGGTGCAGTTCGGACGGGTTGATCAGCTCGCGGTCGGGATGCCAGCTGGCAGTACCCACCGAGACGCTGAGATTCCAACCGGGAGCCTGGCGGACGGTGAGAGCGCGCACGGCCTCGACGAGTTGGTGGCCTACACGATGGGCGCCAGCGGCATCGGTGCCGGGAAGGATGATTGCGAACTCCTCGCCGCCGTAGCGGGCGACCAGATCGCCCTCGCGTCGAGGGTTCGCGGCAAGTGCGCGGGCGACCGTGATGAGGGCCTGATCTCCGACTGGGTGACCGAAGGAGTCGTTGAACTGTTTGAAGCAGTCGATATCGACCATGATGATCGAGAGCGCCTCACGAGCGCGGGTGCAGCGGCGCCATTCACCGCGCAGTGCGTGATCGAAGGCGCGGCGGTTCGGAATCCCAGTCAGCGCGTCGCTGACGCTCATCCGCAGCAACTGCTCCTCCATAGCCTTCGCGGTGGTGATGTCGATCAAGAGCCCGACTGCCCGCAAGGGTCGTCCGGACGCGTCCCGGTCGAGGATCCGGCTGCGCAGCGAAAGATGACGGATCTCGCTGTCCTGTCCGATGCGGAGTCCGACCTCGGTCTGTCCCTCGGCGAGGAGCCGGTCGAGGGCCTCGTGCACGATGTGGCTGTCCGCGGGGATCACGGCCGCAGCCAACTCGGCCGGGCTGTTCGGAAGGTGTTCCGGAGCGAAACCGAGGATCTCGGCCGCCTGCGGTTCCCAGCCGATTCGATCTTCGAGAATATTGAAGTCCCACATCGCGGCGGTTGCCTGCCCGATGGCAAGGTCGAGGCGCGTGCGAAGGCCTCGTCGCTCGGCCAGTAGGTCGACAAGATCGTCGGACTCGATGCTGGCCGCCTGCCAGACGTCTTTGCCGGGCAGCGGTCGCACGGCCCATTGCAGGTAGATGTGCCGCCCGTCAGCCTGAACGAACCGGCATCCGACTGTGACCTCGCAGGCGTTGCATGTACGCATGGCCAGTGCGTCGGAGAGTGCGTGACGGTCGTCGAGATGAACAAACTCGAGGACGGACCGTCCGCTCAGCTCTCCGCTGGTCAGCCCCAGAAGGGACGCGAAAGCCTCGCTCACCTCACGCAGACATGCTTCCGGCCCCGCGAAGGAAAACAGGTGTAGGACTCCGCCATTGCCAGCCATCGTCAGGCTTGTGCTCGAGGCTGGCACTATCGACTGCAGTCCTTCGGATAAAGCGTCAGCAGCGTCTGGGCGACTCCACCGCTTGCGATCGGATCCGCTTCGAACAGTGGATGTTCGGTCTCAGGCCCGGTCAGGGCACTCTCGGTGTTCCTGCGCCGCGAAAACTCCAACAGAGCCACGAGTTCACCGGGGCTGAAATCGATCTCGGCCTGACTGCGATAGATCACCCGCTTCACGGACTATCCTCCAAAGAGTGATGGAGCGAGCACAAGCTCCTGAACGCGGGGCTCAGGACGCTCCCCGCTCACACCTCCTATCGACATCGCGCGACGCTTCTTGAATCACGTTCAACGGGATGCGAAGGCCTGTACGGCGGCCAGCCGAAGTCCGGCAACCTACGACAGGGACGGGCTAGCGACGCCCTCGCAACGCGTTCCGGCTGCCCCGCCAGCTCACCGGCCTCGCGAGCGTGTTCGGCAGCAATCCGCGCTCTCGACGACGCTGGCCGGAGATTGAAACGGTCGACCTATCGCTCCCGCGGCTGACCAGCTGCAAGGCCAGAGAGCTCATCGCAGCGTGTACCCGGTTACGACAGCAAAGCCTATGGCCGCCAATCCTTCCTGGCGGCTTCGCACAGAACCGGGCGACGCTGTCCTGCACTCCACTGTTCCTGGCTCAGGCCGCCCCGAGGCTCAAGAGGCGCTCGAGCGCGCCTTTGGGCTCGATCGGGGCTGCGCCGGGGGCGAGGATGACGCGCTTGCGGGCGTGGTCGACGTCGACGAGTTGCTCGATCGGAACAAGGAGCCGCCGCCGGCCGAACCAACCCTGGGAGACGATCAGGGTTGCGGGTCGCCCCCGCTCGTCTCGTTCGAACCCCTCGAGAACGCCGACAGGCCCCTCCGCGGTGTCCACGACGTAGTAGACAAGCGCGTCGGCGGTGTCTGCCGGTGGTGCCGAAGGCAGCGGCACGAAGGGCAGTCTCATGACCATGACCAGCATGGTGCCGGGCGCACGCGTGCGCGTCGATCCGTGCGCCGACCCATTGAGGCTTCATCGCGGCTGCAACTACCGCTTGGAAGAGAGCGACGAGTGGGTGGGGCTACGAGCATCGCATGGTGTCTCGACCCCATTGCTCCCGCGCGTTACCCGCAGGCATCCTTGGGTGACTCGGTGCTCGCCGAGCTTGACCCGCAGGACGGAGGAACCGTCGTGGCTATCGTTGCGGCCTCCGCCTTCGCGGTCGCCTTGCTCGCTATCGCGCTCGAGTTCGGCCATCGGACGAAGGTCGCGCTCGTGGGCGCCACCGTTCTCGTGCTCGTCGGGGCGCTCGACGTTGACACCGCGATCGAGTCGGTCGATTGGGCGACGCTTGGGCTGCTCGTGGGGATGATGATCATCGTCGGGCTCACGGAGCCGACTGGTGTCTTCTCCTTTCTCGCGCTGCACGTCGCACGGATGTCGCGCGGGCGGCCGTTCCGCCTGATTTTCCTGCTCGCACTGATGACGGGTGTCCTGTCGGCGTTCCTCGACAACCTGACGGCGATCCTGCTCGTGGTTCCGATCAGCCTGCAGCTCTCGCGGCTGCTCGCTATTCCGGTTGTGCCGCTCGTGCTCGTACAGGTGATGGCGTCGAATATCGGTGGCACGGCAACGCTGATCGGCGATCCCCCGAACATCATGATCGGCTCGCACGTCGAGGAGCTCTCGTTCCTCGACTTCATCGTCAACCTCGGCCCGGTCGCCGCGGTGACGTTGCTCACGACGACGCTGCTGCTCTACTTCCTCTACCGACGATCGCTCGCCACCACTCCGGACGCGCACGAGCGCGTCGCGTCGCTCGATCCACGGGGAGAGCTCAAGCGAGAACGCCTCGTCCCGATCCTCGCCGTGCTCTGCGGCACCATCGTTGGGTTCTTCCTTCACGCTCCCCTACACGTGGAGCCGGTGACGGTGGCGATGGCCGGCGCGACCGTGATGCTGCTCGTCTCCGGCCACGACCTCGAATGGGCCCTGGAACGAGTCGAGTGGGGCACGATCTTCTTTTTCATCGGCCTCTTCATCATGGTAGGCAGCCTGGAGGAACAGGGACTTATCACGAAGATCGCCGACGGGTTCGCCGGAGTCACGGGCGGTTCGAGGACTGCGGAAGCGCTCGTCGTGTTGTGGGGCGCGGCAGCCGGATCCGCCCTCGTCGACAACATCCCCTTCACCGCCGCGATGATCCCGGTCGTCGACGAGCTCCAGATGGACGGATTCGACGATGCCACATGGTGGGCGCTCGCGCTCGGCGCGTGCTTCGGAGGGAACGCCACCATGATCGCGGCCGCAGCCAACGTCGCCGCCGTCTCCGCGCTCGCCCGGAGCGGCACGAGGATCTCGTTCCTGCGCTTTCTCGTGGTAGGTCTTCCGATCACGTTCGTCTCGCTCGTTATTGCGACCGCTTATCTGCTGGCGTTCCAGCTGTGAGAATCAGGACGACAATGCGTTCGCAGCTCATGAGGATGACACGCGGCAGCCTCTATCGGAGGGTGTTTCTCCTCAACGCCGCCGTCTTCGTCCTTGCGACGCTCGCACTCACGGTGACCCCGGCCACGATCAGCTTCCCTGTCGAAGCCACCGAGGCGATCGTGTTGGTCGTCGGTCTCGGTGCAATCCTCGTCCTCAACGCGTTCGCCCTGCGCACGGCCTTCGCACCCCTCGACCGACTCACGCGCCTGATGAGCGAGGTCGATCTCCAGCAGCCCCGCGAGCGTCTCGAGGTGGCCGGCACCTCGGAGGTACGAGAGCTCGTCGGTGTTTTCAACGACATGCTCGACCGTCTCGAGACCGAACGGCGCGAGAGCAGCAGACGCGCGCTCGCCGCACAGGAGGGCGAACGCTGGCGCGTCGCTCAGGAATTGCACGATGATGTCGGCCAGGTTCTCACAGGAGTTCTCCTGCGCCTCGAATCGCTGGCGGGTCGGGCGCCGACGGAGCTCCTCCCGGATGTGCGGGCGACGCAGGACGCAACCCGTGACGCAATCGAACGGATCAGCCTGGTAGTGCGCCAACTGAGGCCCGAGGCACTTACTGACCTCGGCCTCGCCAAAGCCCTCGCTGCCCTCGTCACGAGGGTCTCGCACGAGTCCGGACTTCGGATCAGCCACGAGATTCGCCCGGATTTGGGCGATCTGGGCGACGAAACGGAACTCGTCATCTATCGGGTCGCCCAGGAGAGCCTCACCAACGTCGCCCGCCACTCCCAGGCCACAAACGCAGAGCTGACGCTCGAACGGACCGGAGACGCTGTCATCCTCCGCATTCGCGACAACGGCGTGGGACTCCCGCAACCACCACAGACCCGGCACGGCATCCTCGGGATGCGCGAGCGGGCAATGCTGATCGAAGCAACGCTCCTGACCGAGAACCTGGGCAGCGGCGGCGCGCAGGTCACGCTCACGGCCCCACTCGACCGATGAACGACAGCCAGGCCACCCGCATCCTGCTCGCCGACGACCACCACGTCGTCCGCCAGGGACTTCGATTACTGATCGACGCCGAGCCCGATCTGACCGTGGTAGCCGAGGCCGGCGACGGGATCGAAGCCGTACGAGCAGCACTCGCGACCGAGATCGATCTCGCCATCATGGATGTCTCGATGCCCCGCATGACCGGAATCAACGCGGCTCGCGAGATCCTCATCGCTCGGCCCGGGGTACGCATTCTGATGCTCTCGATGTACGACAGTTCCGAGTATCTCTTCGAAGCACTCAAGGCAGGCGCGTCAGGCTACGTGCTGAAGTCAGGCGTCGACCGCGACCTGATCCAGGCCTGCCGCGCCGCAATGCGCGACGAGCCCTTCCTCTACCCCTCAGCCATCCGCACGCTGATTCGCGACCACCTAGAGCGCCGGGCACCATCCGACAACGAGAGCCTGACACCACGCGAAACCCAGATCGTAAAGCTCATCGCAGAATCCCACAGCTCCAAGGAGATCGCGGAGCTACTGGTGATCAGCCCCAAAACCGTAGAACGCCACCGCGCCAATATCCTCAAGAAGCTCGGGATGAGCGACCGCGTCGAACTCACCCGCTACGCCATCCGGCGTGGCATCGTCGAGCCGTAGCCGGACGGCCCAACGAGCATCGCAGCGAGACCCGTCCGGGGTGCGTCTGTGGGAGCGGCGCAGGAGACGACAGCGAGCGAGTTCGAGGCGAACGTCGAGCGGAGATCGTATGGACGCGCCGGCTTCACGATCATGGCGGCGTCGATCGTCTGCTCGCATTCGCGTCGTCAGACGTTCACAACATCGCGCGGCCCGATTCCCCAGGGCAACCCGATCCGGTAGAAATGCACCATCGGCCAGGTACGCATCCACAACTTCACGGTCTCGCTCGACGGCTTCGCCACGGGCGAGGGACAGTCACTCGAGTCACCCTTTGGCCACGCCGGCATGCGCCTGATGTCGTGGGCGTTCGGCACGCATACGTTCCAGGCGATGTTTGGCGAAATGGGCGGAAACAACGAGCTCGACGACAGCTTCGCCCGGCGCTGGAACGACGGCATCGGCGTCGAGATCATGGGTCGCAACAAGTTCGGGCCTCAGCGCGGCGCGTGGGCCGACGAGCAATGGCAGGGCTGGTGGGGCGACAATCCGCCGTTCCACACGCCGACGTTCGTTCTCACCCACCACGTGCGGCCGTCCATTGCTATGCAGGGCGGAACGACCTTCCACTTCATCGACGCCTCCCCGGCCGAGGCGCTCGCCGCCGCGCGCGAGGCGGCTGGCGGCCGCGACATCCGCATCGGTGGTGGCCCGTCGACCGTGCGCGAGTTCCTCGCCGCCGACCTCGTCGACTTCATGCACGTCGTCGTCGCGCCGATCGTGCTCGGCCGCGGCGTGCGCCTGTGGGACGACCTCGAAACGCTCGAAGAGCGCTTCACAATAGAGCCCACGGGCTCACCGAGTGGTGTCACGCACTACACGTTCACGCGCCGCTGAGACGCTCGTCACCATGACCACGCTTCGAGCTTTCCCCCGGTGTACCCGCTCACCGGATGACCCTCAACGACCCGTCGGGGCAGGGACGAACGTCCGGGATCTCCACGAGTTGCCCATCGCAGAAGCTGAACATGGGAGAGCGGTCGGGCGCGGCCGACCCTGAGGTCGCGAGAAGCGCGATCGCGAGGGCCAAGACGGCGGCGAGAAGCAGGAATCGCTGCATGACACAAATCATGCACCTGCGCGGTTCGCGTCAAACCTTCCGGGCCCGACGGCCATCGTTACGGACAGCCTCCTGATCTATGCCTTCCCACCGTTGGTTCGGCGCGCGGTTATGCGGGCCCGGCGGCCGAGCCCGCAGACCTGTGTCGTTCCCTCTGCTACAGAAGGCGAAACCTAAACGTGACTGGCCGGCTTCTCGACGCGGAGGAGGTGGCCTCGCGACTCAGATGATGGGCGAAGGGACCGGATCCGGTTCGGTCGGAGGCATCGGATCGGGACCAGGCATTGGGTCGGGGCGGGGTGTCGGCGGCACGGGAGTCGTTTCGGTGGGTGTCATGGCTGGTGTCCTTCCCCGTCTGGCCGGCCCGCAAACCGATGCTGCACGGGGACAGTCCGGCTCCTCACCGCTCGTCAGATTGCCGATTGACTCGGGTTGTCGACGGAAACGGTGTTGCGCCGTTGACGGCGCTCAACACGGAAAGGGCCGTTCGATGTTGCGAACTTCCGCCGTCGCGAATGGGGGCCGGCCGTGGAGGCCGCCGGGATAGAGAAGCCGGCGCGGCTCTACGATCTCCGCTCGACGTTCGCCTCGAACTCGCTAGCGGCCGGGATCACGCCGTTCGAGCTGTCGCGGATCATGGGCACGAGTGTGAATATGATCGAGCTACGCTACGGCACGCTGGTCGCAACCGCGAACGATGCGATCCTCGCTCGGCTGGAAGCGTTCGGGGCATGAACGGGGCACGCTCAGGGGTAGCGAAGTCCGGAAACGGCTTGGAATCGAAGCGGATGAAGAGACTCGAACTCTCGACCTTCTGCATGGCAAGCAGACGCTCTACCAACTGAGCTACATCCGCGCAGGCCGAGTATAGCGTTGTCCGCGCGGCGACCGCTCCCCCAGTCCGGTGGCTCCGCCAGTCGCAGCAATGCAGGGG
>NZ_JBDSNT010000076.1:0-8563 GCF_039915195.1 Gaiella sp. | reverse complement strand
GCGCCCGGTAAGTCGACCGCCGTGATGGGCCCGTCCGGCTCCGGCAAGTCGACGCTCATGCATATCCTCGCGGGTCTGGACAAGCCGACGTCGGGCTCCGTCGACATCGCGGGAACGGAGATCACGAATCTGGGCGACAACGCCCTGACGATGCTGCGGCGCGAGCATATCGGTTTCGTGTTTCAGTTCTTCAACCTGCTCCCGATGCTCGACGCGAAGGAGAACATCCTCCTGCCGTTGACGATCGCCGGTACGAAGCCGGACGAGGGATGGTTCGAGAAGGTCGTGTCCGACGTCGGGTTGCAGGACAGGCTTTCTCACAGGCCGGCCGAGCTCTCGGGTGGCCAGCAACAGCGTGTCGCGATCGCGCGTGCGCTCATCTCGCGGCCGACAGTCCTCTTCGCCGACGAGCCGACGGGAAACCTCGATTCGTCCACGAGCGCCGAGATCCTCGAGCTCCTGCGCCGCTCGGTCGAGGAGTACGGCCAGACGATCGTGATGGTCACACACGACGCGCGCGCTGCCGCCGTCGCGCATCGCGTGCTCTTCCTCGCGGACGGCGAGATCGTGCGTGAGCTCGGTCAGTCCAACCAGCACGACATCCTCAGGGTCATGGAAGAAGTCGCGGCAGCGTGATCAAGGTCGCCCTCCGCGGACTCGCGGGCCGCAAGCTCCGCGCGGTTCTTACCGCAATCGCGATTGTCCTCGGGGTCGCGATGATCAGCGGCACCTACATCCTCACGGACACGATCGACCGTGCCTTCACGACGCTGTTCACCGAGTCGTACGCCGGGACAGACGCTGTCGTCACCGGAAAAGGGCTCGACATCTCGATCGATGGTGAGACGCCGCCAAAGCCGCCCGTCGCTGCCTCGCTCCTCGAGACGGTACGTGGAGTCGACGGGGTCGCACTCGCGTCCGGGGCGGTGATCGACGAGCGCTACACGAAGATCCTGAACAGTGAAGGCGAGGCGGTCAGCTCCGAGGGCGCGCCCACGTTCGGGTTCGGCGTCGACACCGCGCCGGCTCTCGCACAGTTCAACCCTCTGAGCATTCTCGAGGGGCGGTGGGCTGCGTCTGCGAACGAGGTCGTCATCGACGCAGGAACGGCGGACGACCGCGGATATCAGATCGGGGACACCGTCGAAATTACGACGCTCCAGCCGAAGCGTCCGTTCAAGCTCGTGGGCGTCGCGCGTTACGGCAGCGTCGACAGCCTCGGGAATGCAAGCTTCGCGGTGTTCACGGTTGCGGCAGCGCAGGTGCTGCTGGAGCGGGAGGGTCAGTACGACACGATCTCCGTCGCCGCCGAGGAGGGTGTGACCGAGGACGAGCTCGTCGCTGCAATCGCGCCGGTCCTTCCGGCCACTGCGACGGTCGTGAGTGCCACGGCGGAGGCAGCGGAGGCGGTGGATGAGGTCAACGAGTTCACGGCCATCTTCCGCTACTTCCTCCTGGTCTTCGCCGGCATCGCGCTCTTCGTGGGCGCATTCGTCATCTTCAACACGTTCTCCATCACCGTCGCCCAGCGCACGCGCGAGTTCGCAACGCTGCGGACGATCGGCGCCTCGCGGCGCCAGATTCTCGGCTCGGTCATCCTCGAGTCACTCGTCATCGGGCTGCTCGCTTCGCTCATCGGCCTCGGTCTTGGCATCCTTCTAGCCGAAGGGATCGAAGGGCTCTTCCGCGCTCTCGGAGTCGAGTTGCCTACGGCAGACCGCGTGTTCGCAGTCCGCACCGTGATCGTCGCACTCGCCGTTGGTGTTGGCATCACCCTGTTGGCTGGTTTGTTTCCCGCGATCAAGGCGACCCGGGTGCCGCCGATTGCGGCTGTCCGAGAAGGTGCGACCCTTCCGAAGTCCCGGCTGGCGCCGTTCGTGCCGTGGATCGGAGGGCTCGTGATCGTCGTCGCGCTCGCTGTCCTGGCCCGCGCGATGTTCACGGACGACCTCGGAACGAGCGATCGTCTGCTCTCGATCGCGGCGGGCGTCGTCCTGCTCTTCCTCGGCGTGGCGAGCCTCGCGTCGCATATCGTGCGGCCACTCGCCGCGATCGGCAGTCCTATCGGCCGGTGGGCAGCGTTCGTCTTCACGGTTCTCGTCTGGCCGCTCTGGCTCCTCCCGTACTGGCTGCTGCGCTACGGAGCCTGGGGGCCTGGACCGGTTGTGCGCCGCGTAGTTGCCTTCGTCGGTGGTGCGCTCCTCAACCCGCTGCTGCTGCCCATCGTTCTCGTCATGTGGCTGCGATCTGCTGTCTCGTCCTGGGAACCAGAGTGGCCAGCGGAGTTCCCTGGTGTCGTTCCGGATCGCGTCGCCGCTCGCACCGGCGGCGAGAACGCCCGCAGGAATCCGAGCCGGACGGCGGCTACTGCGGCGGCCCTGATGATCGGCATCGCACTCGTCGCGTTCATTGCGACCCTGACGAACGGGATGAAGGCGTCCAACCGCGAAGCTATCGAGGAGCAGATCGCGGCCGACTACGTCGTGACCTCGCTCGATGGGTACACGCCGTTCGTTACCGCTGCGGGCGAGGCGCTCGAAGCCTCTCCCGTACCAGAGGTCGTAACGAGTGTGCGCTCCGATGGAGGCCTGGTCAACGACGTGTCGACCGAGGTCGGCGGAATCGAGCCCGACACGATCGCGGAGGCCTACGTTTTCGACTGGAGCGAGGGCGACGACTCGGTGCTCGCCACCCTCGGCACGACAAAGGCGATCGTCAGCTCGAACTACGCCGAGGATCACGACATCTCCGTCGGCGACGTTCTCACCCTTCGTTCGACGGCTGACCGGTCCGCGAAGGTCACTGTCGTAGGGACGTTCGACCCGCCACCGTTCTACCCGCTGATCGAGAGCGTTAACGTTTCGACAGAACTATTCGACAGGCTCTACGACCGCCCCCGCAACCGGTGGACGTGGGCGAACGTTCCAGGCGAGCCGACCAAGGAGAACCGCGCGCAGATGGAGCAGGCGATCTCCGGCTTTCCCGACACCCAGCTCGAGACCCGCGAGGAGTGGATCGACCGCGAGGACGCCGACTTCAACGAGTTCATCTCGTTCCTGTACGTCATGCTCACACTGGCTGTGTTCGTCAGCGTGTTCGGCATGATCAACACGCTCGTGCTTTCGGTCTACGAGCGCACACGCGAGATCGGGATGCTCCGCGCCATCGGAATGACGCGTCGGCAGGTGCGGCGGATGATCCGGCAGGAGAGCATCATCACGGCACTTATCGGTGCGGCGATCGGTCTACCGCTCGGGATCTTCCTCGCGGCACTCGTCAATCGGGCGCTCTCGGAGTTCGATGTGCGCTTTGCTGTCCCGTGGATACAGCTCGCCGTGCTCACGATCGTCGCAATCATCGTCGGGATCCTCGCGGCGATCATGCCCGCACGTCGCGCCGCGAAGCTGAACCCGCTCGAGGCTCTTCACTACGAGTAGCTGGGGAACCGCTTCCCGCCAGGGGCTAGCCGCGTGAACGCCGTGCGACGCCGTCGCGCTCCGCCGCTTCGGCGACGGCACTCGCGACGAGAAGCGTGACGTCGCGGTTGAACACGCTCGGGATGATGTACTCGGCTCCGAGCTCGTCGTCCGTGATCACGGACGCGATTGCATGCCCGGCCGCGACCTTCATGCCCTCGGTGATCGTGCTCGCGCGAACGTCGAGCGCTCCGCGAAAGACTCCGGGGAAGGCGAGAACATTGTTGATCTGATTCGGGTAGTCGGAACGGCCGGTCGCGACGACGGCGACCTTGCCCGGGGGCAAGTCCTCCGGTGCGATCTCGGGCGTCGGGTTTGCCATCGCGAAGACGATCGCGTCGTCGGCCATTCGCTCGATCCCTGTTCGAGACACCGCCCCCGGCATCGACAGTCCGAGGTAGACGTCTGCCCCTGCCAGGAGATCGTCGGCAGAGCCCCGTAGACGGCCGGGATTGGTGCGCTTTGCGTACGCCGCCTTGATCGCGTTCAGCCCCTCCCGTCCGTCATAGATCGCTCCCTCGTGGTCGCAGCCGATCACGGTCCGGACGCCGGCGTTCTGGAGGATGTCGGTGACCGCGACGCCTGCCGCCCCCACCCCGGTCGTCACGACCTTGACATCCTCGATCCGCTTTCCAACGACCTTGAGTGCGTTGAGGAGAGCCGCCAGAACCACGATCGCCGTGCCGTGCTGATCGTCGTGGAAGACGGGGATGTCGAGTTCGGCGCGCAGCCGTTGCTCGATCTCGAAGCACCGTGGCGCCGAGATGTCCTCGAGGTTGATGCCGCCGAACCCCGGTGCGATCGCCTTGACGATCGCCACGATCTCGTCCGGGTCCTTGGTATCCAGGCAGAGCGGCCACGCGTCGACTCCGCCGAATTCCTTGAACAGCAGGGCCTTTCCCTCCATCACGGGCATGGCCGCTTTCGGCCCGATGTCACCGAGGCCGAGAACAGCGGTGCCGTCCGACACGACGGCAACCGAGTTCTGCTTGATCGTCAGGTTCCAGGCCGACTCGGGATCGTCCGCGATCGCCTGGCAGATCCGCGCCACACCAGGCGTGTACGCCATCGAGAGATCGTCCCGCGTCTTGACCGGCACCTTCGAGCGCATCTCGATCTTGCCCCCGAGGTGCATCAGGAACGTCCGGTCGGAGACGCGCTCGACCTCGATACCTTCCACGCTGCGAACACTCTCGACGATGCGGGCGAGATGGTCGGCATCGGTAGCCTCGACCGTGACATCGCGGATCTTCGTGCCCTTGTCGACCCGCACGAGATCGATAGCTCCGAACGAGCCTCCTGCGTCCCCGATCGCCCGTGCGAGTCGCGCGAACGATCCCGGTGCGTCGGCAAGCCTGACGCGGAGCGTCGCGCTGAACGACGCTGACAGATGGCTCATGTTCGGATCACTCCCTCGGCGGCAAGCGCCGCGATCTCTTCGGCTTCGTACCCTGCTTCTCCCAGTATCTCGCACGTGTGCTCACCGACGGCGGGTGGTGCGAACCGGTGCAAGGCCCGTTCGCCATCGAAGGAGACCGGCAGTGCCGTGAGCCTCAGGTCGGGAATCGTGGGGTGAGGGACGGGCTGCAGGATTTCGAGCGCCTCGGTCTGCGGGGCGTGGACGACATCGGCGACATCGGCGACCGCGGCGGCGGGCACTCCCGCCTCGGACAGGCGCGCCTGCCAGTCGGCCGAGTCGCACTCCCGGAGCGGCTGCTCCAGGATCGCGCAGAGCTCGTCGCGATTGATCACCCGGTCGCGGTTCGTCCGGAAACGGGGATCGTCGACGAGCGCGGGGAGGCCGACGACGGCGCAGATCGACGCGAAGAGGCGGTCGTTGCCGCCCGCGATCATCAGCTCGCCGTCCCTCGTCGGGAAGACCTGGTATGGCGCGACCATCGGGAACTGCGTGCCCTGACCCTGCGGGACCGTGCCATCCGCGAGGTAACCGGCGAGGTGGTAGCCGATGTAGCCGAGCGCGGTCTCGTAGAGGGAGACATCGACCACGGACCCTTCGCCCGTCTTCTCGCGCTCGAGCAGTGCGGCGAGCACTCCGAGCGCCGCCCAGGTTCCCGTGCCCTGGTCGATCAGAGAGGAGCCGACCCTGACCCCGGCGTGACCCGGCTCTCCCGTCATCGAGATCAGCCCGCCTGCGGCCTGCATGAGCGCGTCGTAGCCCGGCTCCTTCTGCAACGGCCCCTTGTGGCCGTACGCGCCGACGGAGCAGTAGACGAGCCGTGGGTTCCGTTCTCGCAGCACTTCCGGGCCGAGCCCGAGCTCCTCTGCAAGACCGGGTCGCAGGCTCTGGAGGAAGACGTCGGTGCCGTCGACGAGCCGCAGCAGCGCCTCGCGGCCGCGTGGATCGCGCAGCGACAGCGCGAGGGAGCGCTTGCCCGCGTTCGCCGACAGGAACATCGTCCCCTCGCCGTTCCAGAACGGCGGCCCCCAGGCTCGGCCGTCGTCGCCCGTGTCAGGGCGCTCGACCTTGATGACGTCGGCGCCGAGCGCTGAGAGGATCTGGGCGCAGTAAGGGCCTGCGATCGACGTCGTTACGTCGAGGACGCGCCTGCCTGCGAGTGGGGTTTGCGCCATGCCTCCATCATTGCCGGTCCGGTCTCTGCGAGGATGCAGTCATGTTCCAGATGATGGTCGACTGGGTGTCGGGTTCCAACTGGAGCTACGTCGCCATCTTCGCGGTGGCCGTGATCGACGCGTTCTTCCCCGTCGTCCCGAGCGAGTCGATGGTGATCGTCGCCGGCACCCTCGCCGGCACGGGCGATCTCAACGTGTTCCTCGTGATCCTCGCTGCCTGGGCCGGCGCGGTGACGGGCGACAACATCTCGTACGGGATCGGCAAGTTCGCCGGTGAGCGCACGGTGAAGCGGCTCTTCAGGCATCCAAAGGCCCACCGCGGCTTTGACTGGGCGGAGCAGCAGCTCGAGGAGCGCGGGAGCTACATTATCGTCATCGCGCGGTTCATCCCGTTCGGGCGCACTGCGGTGACGTTCACGGCGGGCTACACGCGTGGTCTGCCGTGGCACCGGTTCTTCCGCTACGACCTCGTTGCCGGCGGCATCTGGGCGACCTACGCAACGATGCTCGGCTACCTCGGGGGCAAGCAGTTCGAGGAGCATCCATGGAAAGGCGTGCTGCTCGGGCTCGGGATCGCCTTCGGCGTGGCATTGATCATCGAGATGATCAGGAAACGGCGAGAGAAGAAGGTCGACACGATTCCCGAGTGAGCGGCGAGATGCCCGTTCGGCACTCGCGCCTGACGGTTGAGCATCGCGATCGGGTCGCCGCTGGCTTCTGCCGATTCCGAGCGCCCTCGCGGTATCGTGGACGATTGCGGTGGCGGTCGCCGCAACAGCCACAGGGAGACACGTATCCGCGCGACTAATCGACGTCTCCCTCTACGAGACCGCGCTCGGCTACAACCGTCCCGGAAAGGCATCCGACATCGGCTCGGGTGAGGGTACGGTCTCCGTGATGAGGGTTCATGTCACCGGCGCGACGGGATATCTCGGCACCGAGCTGGTGAGACTTGCCCCCGCGGCTACGCGAGGGCGAGTCGAAGTGCGCGACCGGGAAGCCGTCGCCGCGTTACTCGAGCGCGTCCGTCCCGATGTCGTGATTCACACCGCCTACCGTCAGGACGGCGACGGCGCCCGCGAGATCGTGGTCGACGGATCAGAGAACATCGCTCGGGCAGTCGTTGACGTCGGTGCGCGTCTCGTGCATCTGTCGAGCGATGTCGTCTTCGACGGCCGCAAGGGCGGAGCCTACCTCGAGGAGGACATGCCATCCCCGTGTACGGACTACGGTCAGATGAAGGCCGATGCCGAGGAGCGCGTTCTCGGCATCGCGCCCGATGCTGTGCTCGTCCGTACGTCGCTGATCGTCGGCGGGCCGGGGCATGTGCCCTCGAAACACGAGCTCGTCGCCCACGACTCGTCGGCGACATTCTACGAAAACGAGATCCGCTCGCCCATCCAGGTCGGCGACCTTGCGGCCGCGCTCCTCGAGCTGGCCAGCCTTGATGTCTCCGGGCCGCTCAACGTTGCAGGCGGTGACGCGGTCTCTCGGGCCGAGCTCGCGGAGCTCATTGTTGGTCACGCAGTCCGCCGCGCCGAGGCACCGCCCGGCCGACCGCTTGACTGCACGCTCGACTCAACGCGCGCGGTATCGCTACTGCGGTCAGAACTCCGGGGCGTGCGCGCGGTGTTCGCATGAATCGCCTCGCCACCGAAACGAGTCCGTACCTTCTCCAGCATGCGGCCAACCCGGTCGACTGGTACCCGTGGGGTGCCGAGGCGCTCGAGAGGGCGAGCAGCGAAGACCGCCCGATCCTGCTCTCGATCGGCTACAGCGCCTGCCACTGGTGCCACGTGATGGCGCACGAGTCGTTCGAGAGCGCGACGACGGCGTCGGTGATGAACGAGCATTTCGTCAACGTCAAGGTCGACCGCGAGGAGCGCCCCGACGTGGACGCGCTCTATATGGACGCGACCGTCTCGATGACGGGGCAGGGCGGCTGGCCGATGACGGTGTTCCTCACGCCTGCAGGAGAGCCGTTCTACGCCGGAACGTACTTCCCGCCGGAGCCGCGCCACGGCATGCCGTCGTTCACGCAACTGCTGCTCGCCGTCGCCGAGGCGTGGAAGGCGCAGCGCGACGATCTCGTCGAACAGGCGAAGCGGCTCGTCGAGGCGGTGGGGCGCTCGGCGCGGCTCGAGCCGTCCTCCGGGCCGCTCACGGCCACGCTGCTCGACGAGGCCGAGCAGGGGATTGCCCGCACGTTCGACCGCACAAACGGCGGCTTCGGCCGCGCGCCGAAGTTCCCGCCCGCCTCGACGCTCGAGTTCCTCCTACGGAGGGAGTCGCCCGAGGCGCTCGGGATGGTCACGAAGACGCTCGACGCGATGGCTTCCGGAGGCATGTACGACCTCGTCGGAGGCGGTTTCCACCGCTACTCGGTCGACGACCGCTGGCTCGTGCCGCACTTCGAGAAGATGCTCTACGACAACGCACTGCTCGCGCCTGCGTACCTCCATGCCTGGGTCGTCACGGGCGAGGCGCGCTATCGC
>NZ_JBDSNT010000051.1:0-33548 GCF_039915195.1 Gaiella sp. | reverse complement strand
GTGGCGGCGCTCGCGGATCACGGGCTCGACGCAGATCTCGATGAGGCCGTCGCGATCGACAGAGCGCGCGCACCACTCGCAGGAGTCGGCGTCGACGCGGCGCTGATGATCCACGAGGAAGGGAGATCCGAGGACGAGGCGCGCGCGTACGTCGAGCGCTTCGGGCTCCGCACCCCGGCTCAGGCTGCCCACGCCGTCCGCTTCATCACCGACCCGCTGTGGCGCGCCTACGCGATCACGTATTCGGCGGGAAAACGTCTCTGCGAGGCGTACATCGGAGACGACCCCGTGAGGTTGCGTCGGCTGCTCACCGAGCAGGTGCGCGTCGCCGCCCTGCTCGCTGTTCAGACCTAGAACGTTTGCGGCGCGCGAGCCGAGCCAGGCGGCGACAATGCTCCCGGGACGCGACAATCGTTCGAACCGCGCTGACCAATCGCAAACATTTCCGCCGAACCTCGGTCATACTGTTCAGCCGCCACCCACTTTTCAGGGGGTTCGGAATCTGTTCCTCGAAAGGAGCACAATGAGTAGAGCATTACGATTCACGCTTGCGCTTTCCGCTGTGGCGCTCTTCGCCACAGCCGCCGCGTTCGCCGCAACGAGTCGAACACACGCGAGCGATACGTTTGTCTTTGGTACCGAGGGCGACCCCGTACTCGTCGATGGGGCACTCGTCTCGGACGGACCTTCGCTCCGAGCGGTCAACCAGATGTTCGAGGGGCTCGTCGGGCTCAAGGCCGGTACGACGAAGGTCGTTCCGTCGCTCGCGACGAGTTGGACGACATCGAAGAACGGCCTGGCCTGGACGTTCAAGCTCCGCCAGGGCGTGAAGTTCCACGACGGAACGAAAATGGATGCCAAGTCCGTCTGTTTCAACTTCAGTCGAAACTACAAGCTGCCCGGCTACCTCCAGGGCGAGTCGACGAACTACTACTGGGTCACCGTGTTTGGCGGGTACGCGAAGCCTGCGACGGGGAACCCGGGTCCCGACAAGAGCCTGTACCGTGGGTGCAAGGTCGTGAACGCGTCGACCGCCCGCATCATCCTCACGCGACCCTCATCCTCGTTCCTCGCTGCCCTCGCGCTGCCGTCGTTCGCGATCGCGAGCCCGGCAGCTCTTGTCAAGTACAAGGCGGATGCAGGCAGTGTCGGGTCGGACGGTTCGTTCAGGCCAACCGGCACGTTCGGCACTTCGAATCCCGTCGGGACAGGGCCGTTCAAGTTCGAATCGTGGCGCATCGGCGACAAGCTGGTCATGGTTCGGAACGACAGCTACTGGGGCACGAAGGCGAAGCTCAAGAAGCTGATCTTCCGGCCAATCACCGACTCGACGGCGCGCCTTCAGGCGCTCCAGTCGGGTGAGCTCGACGGGGCGAACCTCCTCGCCCCGCAGGACGTTCCGTCGGTCTCGAACAGCTCCAGCCTGAAGGTGCTCAGCCGACCCGCGTTCAACATCGGGTACGTCGGCATGAACCAGAAGCAAGGCCCGCTCAGCAACATCAAGGTGCGCCAGGCTGTGGCCTACGGGCTCGACAAGAAGGCTGTAGTCGGAGCGTTCTACGGTGGCCGCGGTCAGGTCGCGAACCAGTTCATGCCGCCCCTCGTCGAGGGGTACGCGAAGAAGGGCGTGCCGGACTACTCGTACAACCCGGCCAAGGCGAAAGCGCTCCTCCAGGAAGCGGGACTCACACTGCCCGTGACCCTCGAGTTCTGGTATCCGACGGACCGGCCCCGTGGCTACATGCCGGATCCGCCGCGCAACTTCCAGGCGTTCGCAGCCAGCCTCGAGAAGTCGGGATTCAAGATCGTGCCCAAGCCGGGACCGTGGCGCGGCGGGTACCTGTCGGGCGTTCAGTCCGGGAAGGCTGCTCTCTACCTCCTCGGTTGGACAGGTGACTTCGGCGATCCGGCGAACTTCCTGAACGTGCACTTCGGGGCCGCCGGCGACCTGTTCGGCTTCAACAACCCGGCGCTGTTCAAGGCGCTTCAGGTGGCGGACGCGGAGCCGAACCTGGACAAGCGGACGAAGCTCTACCAGGCCGCGAGCATCCAGGTGATGAAGTTCCTCCCGATGGTGCCGTACGCGAATGCAAGCCCTGCGCTTGGATTCAAGAAGAACGTCAAGGGATACGTTCCGAGCCCCGTCGAAGTCGAGCTCTTCACTCCGGTCTCGATCGGATAACGGCGGTAACCGGCGGACGACGAGTATGGCACGCTTCGTCGTCCGCCGGTTGCTCCTTCTCGTACCAATCCTCCTCGGACTGTCGATCCTGCTTTTCGTCTGGGTGCGCGCCCTCCCGGGCAGCACCGCGCAGGCTCTTCTCGGTGAGCGAGCGACGCCCGAGGCGATCGATCGCTTCAACCGTCAGTACGGACTCGACCGGCCGATCACGACGCAGTACTGGGCATACCTGAAGACGACCGTGCGCGGCGATCTGGGCACGAGCGTCGCAAGCCGACGGCCGGTGACGACCGAGATCCGGGAACGGTTCCCCGCGACGGTGGAGCTCGCGTTCGCTGCGATGATCTTTGCTCTCGTGATCGGGCTCCCCCTCGGCTTCTTCGCGGCCAAGCGATACGGGGAGTTCTTCGACCACTCGAGCCTTTTCTTATCCTTGATCGGGGTCTCGATCCCGGTCTTCTTCCTGGCAATCATCCTGAAATACGTCTTCTCGGTGCGTCTTGGCTGGTTACCCAGCATCGGCCGTCAGGATGTCCTGATCGACGCCCAGCATCCGACCGGCTTCTACGTCCTCGACGGGATCATCACAGGCAACTGGAACGCGGCCTGGGACGCCTCGAGACACCTCCTCCTGCCTGCCATTGCGCTCGGCTCGATCCCGCTCGCGATCATCGCTCGCGTGACGCGCGCTTCCACGCTCGACGTCCAGAACGAGGACTACGTGCGAACCGCAAAGGCAAAGGGGCTCGCCCCGAGCGCCATCGACCGTCGACACGTCCTGCGGAACGCGCTGCTTCCGGTGACCACGATCATCGGACTGCAGGTCGGCATCCTGCTCGGTGGCGCAGTGCTCACCGAAACGGTATTTGCGATCCCTGGGATGGGCTCGTGGCTGAAGGAAGCGATCTTCAACCAGGACTACCCGGCGCTCCAGGGGGGGATCCTGTTTCTCGCGTTCGTCTTCGTTCTCGTCAATCTGCTCGTCGACATCAGCTACGGGCTGATCAACCCGCAGATCAGGGTGAGCTAGTGCGCCGTCCGGGGAATAGGGTGCTGCTCGGGCGAGCGAAAGCCGAGCAGCGCGAGAACGCAGGGAGCTCCCATACCGGGTTGTACGGGTGCGACCGAGGACGATGCGATGCGAAGCGTTTGCAGCCGGCCGAGCAGTGCCGTCTTCCCGGGACGGCGCACTGATGTCGCTCGCCGAAGTGCACGAGGTCGAGATTCTCGACGAGCGGCTGCCGAGTGGTCTCTGGCGTGAGGTCTGGCGACGCTTGCGCCGCAATCCGGGCGCGATCATCGGCGCGACGTTCGTCGCGGGCTTCGTGATCGTGGCGATCTTCGCGCCATTCCTTGCGCCGTATCCTCCCAACGAGCAGAACCTGTCGCTCCTCGCCAACGGATGCTGCCCCGGCCCCTCGTGGTCTCATCCGATGGGCGTCGACGAGCTCGGGCGGGACGAACTCTCGCGCGTCATGTACGGAGCCCGCTATTCGCTCGTGATCGGCGTCGTTGCCGTGACAGTGGGCCTCTCGCTCGGCATGCTCCTGGGTGCGATTGCCGGCGGTTTCGCGGGTCTCACGGATTCCGTCGCGATGCGCGGAATGGACATCATGCTTGCCATCCCCGGGTTCCTACTGGCCCTCGGAATCGTGTCCCTGATGGGTCCGGGTCTCTTCCCCGTGATGATCGCCGTTGGCATCGCGAATGTCCCGATCTTCGCGCGGCTTTTCCGAGGAACCATCCTCGGTCAGCGCGACAGTGACTATGCGTTAGCTGCGCGTTCGGTCGGTGTGCGGCGGCGCCAGATCCTGACCGGGCACATCATCCCGAACTCCATCTCGCCGGTCATCGTGGCAGGGACGTTGGCGATGGCGACGGCGATTATCGACGTGGCGGGCCTCGGCTTTCTCGGGCTCGGCCCCCAGGATCCCGCAACACCCGAGTGGGGCACGATGCTCACCAACGCAAACCTGTACGTCTCCACGGCCCCGTTTCTCGCCTTGTTCCCGGGCCTTGCGATCGTGATCATCGTCCTCGGTTTCAATTTGATCGGCGACGGACTTCGCGAGGCGCTCGACCCGAAGCTGCGCGGCCGTGTCTAGACCTCTCCTCAGTGTCGACGGACTGAAGGTCGAATTCTGGACCGATCGCGGCACGATCCACGCGGTCAACGGCGTCTCGTTCGAGATCTCCGCAGGTGAAACCCTCGGAATCGTGGGGGAGTCCGGTTGCGGCAAAAGCGTCACATCCCTTGCACTCCTCGGGATCCTGCCGCGCGCAGGACGGGTGGTGGGCGGGGAAGCAACCTTCGAGGGGCGCAATCTGTTCGAGCTTTCCGACCGAGAGATGCGCCGGATCCGCGGAAAGGACATCGCGATGATCTTCCAGGACCCGATGTCGAGCCTCAACCCGGTGCTTACGATTGGTAGGCAGATGCGTGAGGTCATCCAGGAGCACTTCGACCTCGATCGCAAGGCGGCGAACAGCCGGGCGACTGATCTCCTGGATCAGGTCGGCATTCCCAGCGCGAAAGAACGCCTGAAGGACTATCCGCACCAGTTCTCAGGTGGGATGCGCCAACGGGTGATGATCGCCATGGCACTCGCCTGCGAACCGAAGCTCCTGATTGCCGACGAGCCGACGACTGCGCTCGACGTCACGATTCAGGCACAGATCCTCGACCTGCTGAGAACGCTCGTCCGTGACCAGGGTACCGCGCTGATCATGATCACACACGACCTAGGCGTCGTCGCCGGCATGTGCGAGCGTGTGAACGTAATGTACGCAGGGACGTTCGTCGAGTCAGGCGGTGCCGACCCGATCTTCGCCCGCCCGCGTCACCCCTACACCCTTGGGCTGCTTCAGAGCGTCCCGCGACTCGACGTCGGACGACTTCAGGCGTTGCGGCCCATCGCAGGGCAGCCACGCAACATGCTGAGCCCTCCATCCTCATGCCCCTTCGCTGCGCGGTGCACGTATCGCATCGAGCGCTGTTCCTCCGAGCTTCCGGTGCTCGAAGAGATGGAGGATCAGCATGACGCGGCGTGCTTTCATCCGCCGGACGCGAACACGTGGCACGACTCGCGGCTGAGAGCCTCGGCGTGACGGGGGCGAACGGTGGGCCGCTCGTCGAGCTCGATGACGTTCGCGTGTGGTTTCCGCTGACGAGTGGCATCCTGCTCGATCGCCACGTCGGCGATGTCAAGGCCGTCGACGGTGTTTCGTTCTCGATCAACCGCGGTGAGACGCTCGGGCTCGTGGGTGAGTCCGGGTGCGGTAAATCGACGCTCGGTCGCGTGATTCTGCGGCTCTACGAGCCGACGTCGGGGCGGATCACGTTCGACGGCGTCGACATCACGACAATGTCGGACAACGAGCTCCGACCGATTCGCCGCCGAATGCAGATGGTCTTCCAGGATCCGTATTCCTCGCTCAATCCCAGACACTCGATTGGACGAATCGTGGGAGAACCGCTCCGCACCCACAACGTCTCGAGCGGGAAGGAAGTCGGGAGACGCGTACAGGAGCTCCTCGACGTCGTCGGGCTGCCCGGCGATGCCGCCGACCGCTACCCCCATGAGTTCTCGGGAGGCCAACGACAGCGGATCGGGCTCGCCCGAGCACTCGCTGTGAACCCTCAGTTCCTCGTCTGCGACGAGCCCGTCTCGGCACTGGACGTGTCGATTCAGGCGCAGATCGTGAATCTGCTGGAGGAGCTGCAGGACAAGCTCGATCTCACGTTCCTGTTCATCGCCCATGATCTCGCGGTCGTCCGGCACATCTCGGATCGCATCGTCGTCATGTATCTGGGAAAGGTCGTCGAGGTCGCACCGGCCGACGGTCTCTACGACAATCCCCTGCATCCGTATACGATCACGCTGCTCTCGGCGATCCCGATCCCGGATCCTGTCGTCGAGCGCACGCGGCGCCCAATCCGCGTGCAAGGCGACCTTCCGAGCCCGGCGAACCCGCCGAGCGGCTGCCGGTTCCACACGCGCTGCCCGTTCGCGCAAGAGACGAGGTGCGCCGAGGATGAGCCGCTGCTCCGAGAGGTCGACGACCACGTCGTCGCCTGCCACTTCGTCGAGGAGATCAAGGCCGGGCGCATCACCCCGCGCGAGCGTGAGGCGACGTTCGAAGCGGGCATCCCTCAGCCCGTGTTCGAGCCGCCGCCCGACTGAGGCTCCTCGACTGCGCGCAAGGAGGGATTTCACAGATCCGCCACGCCACCGCACCACTGGATCTCGCAGAGCAGTTCAGCAAACTGCTCACGTGGCGGGTGCGTCGTACCCGCCGCTCCGCGCAGTACTAGGCAGACGTACGAGTCTCGGCGAACCAGGCGTCTGCAATGCTCGCGACATGCCGGTGGTCGGTGCCGCAGCAACCGCCAAGCACGGCCAGATCCGGTAGCCGCGCGCCGAGCTCGAGGTAGCGTCGGGCGAGATCGGCAGGATCCCCGTCGTCGAGCTTCTCCGCGTTGTCGAGCTCGGCGTGACTCATCGTCGACGCGTTCGCGCGGATCCCGCGGACGCGGTGCCACGGCCCTGGGGCGTCCAGCACGGCGAGGAAGTGCGTCGGGTGCGCGCAGTTGATCATGAAGTAGGCCGCTACCCCGTCTGTCTCTCGGTCGACCTGGTCGATCGCCTCCGCCAGAGACTGCCCGGTCGGCAACCGACCGTCCGTCTCGACGGTGAACGAGATAACCACAGGCATGCCGACGGCGGTCGCCGCCCGGACGATCCCGATCGCCTCTTCGACGTAGGTGACTGTGAGCCCCGTGATGAGATCGGCAGCCGTTTCGGCGAGGATTCCAACCTGCCACGCGTGGAATGCCTGCGATTGATCCGTCGTGAGATAGCTCTCCGGGTTGTACGCGTCGCCTTCCGGCCCGAGTGGGGCACTGATCACAACTGGCCGTCCGGGTTCCTCTTGGCGTTCCCGGATCTCCTCCGCGAACGCGACGCAGCGGCGGTTCGCCTCGGCGAGGTCTTCGAGGGAATAGCCGAGCTGGGCACCCCACGACGGATTCGCGCGCCAGGTGTTTGCCTCGAGCACGAACCCTGTGCCGTGACTTCTGGCGGTTTCGAAGTACGGCGCGAAGTACCGCCGCATCGCTTCTCGGCCATCCTCGCGCTCGAGCAGCGGGAACGTGGCGAAGCACGGTAGGTCAATGTCGTCGAGAAAGATCAGCGTCGTCTCCATGCCGCCGTCGGTCAGCAGCATGTCCCCCTCAAGTTGCGGCAGCGAGTTCCGGTAGCCCATCTCGCGGGATGGTAGGACACCGAGGGTGTGTCTGCAACCATCCGGCCCGTCGTACACTCGCACCATGCGTGAGCACGATCTCGAGTTGCTCGAGCTCCCGGCCATGCTGGCCCGGCTCGGTGCTGCCACCGCGAGCGAGCCCGGCGCGGCGCTTGTGGCGGCTCTTCGCCCATCACCGGATGCGGACGTCGTGCGGCTGCGACAGCAGCAGACGAGCGAGGCGATCTCGCTGATCGAGGATTCGCTCGAACCCGATCTCGGCGGCGCCACCGATGTGAGCGAGGTCGCAGAACTGGCGGGGCGGGGCAGTGCGCTCGACACGCGCACGCTGATGCACGTCGGGCGCACGATCCAGGCCGGCGTGACGGCGCGCAGGGCGCTCGCAGACAGGGTGGGCATCCCGGCGCTGATGGACATCGTGGCCGGGATCGACACGTCGCTGCTTTCTATCGCCGACGAGATCGGACGTGCGGTCGAGGAGGATGGATCTGACCTGCGAGATTCGGCATCGCCCGAGCTGCGCCGGCTGCGCCGCCTGCTGCGAGAGGGTCGTGGCAAGCTGGCCGAGCGGCTCCGCAAGATCGCGCGCGACCCCGATCTCGCCGAGTACCTCCAGGACGACTTCGTCACGGAGCGTGGCGGGCGTCCGGTACTCGCGCTCCGCGCGTCGGCCCGTGGGCGTGTGCCCGGCATCGTCCACGACTCGTCCGGCTCGGGGCAGACGCTTTTCGTCGAGCCATTCGCGGCTGTCGACGACTCGAACCGGCTTCGCGAGGCCGAGATCGCCGAACGCGAAGAGGTGACGAGGATCCTTCGCAATCTCTCGTCACTCGTCGGAGCACAGGCACGTGCTCTCGCCGACCTCGTCGCGGCGACCGCACGCCTCGATCTCGCGCTCGCCTGCGGGAGCGTCTCGCGCAGCTGGCGCGGCGCGGTCGTCACGGCAGGCCCGGGAGTCGTTCTGCGGGGCGCGCGCCATCCTCTGCTCGACCAGGAGGCTGCTATCCCGATCGACCTCGAGCTCGGAGACCTCCGCGCGCTCGTGATTAGCGGCCCGAACACCGGCGGCAAGACAGTCGCGCTGAAGACGCTCGGACTAGCGGCCGTCCTCCACCAGTGCGGGCTGCGGCCGCCCGCGACCGAGGCTGCGCTCCCGATCTTCGACGCGATTCTCGCGGACATCGGCGACGAGCAGTCGATCGTGATGAGCTTGTCGACGTTCTCGGCGCACGTCCGGAACCTCGTCGGCATTCTCGAGAACGCGACGAGATCGTCTCTCGTCCTGCTCGACGAGATCGCCGCAGGAACCGATCCCGTCGAAGGAGCGGCTCTTGCCGAGGCGCTGCTCGGCGCGCTCGCGGCGCAGGCGCGACTGACCGTGACGACGAGTCACTACGCTGAGCTGAAGGAGTGGGCGAGCGCGACCGACGGCGCAGCGAACGCAGCGACCGGACTCGACCCCGAGACCCATGAACCGCTCTACACCGTTGCGCTAGGTCGGCCGGGCACGTCGCACGCTCTGCAGACCGCCGAGCGACTCGGCCTCGACAGCGCAATCGTTGCCGCAGCCCGGGGGCGCGTCGCTCCCGAGCGGCTCCAGGTGGCCGAGCTCGTCGCAGAGGCCGAGGCAGCCGCGCGAGAGGCGCAAGGGGAACTCACCGCCGCTGCCGCCGAGCGAGACGAGGCCGGGGCCGCGCGCGCGAAGGCGCAGCGCGCCGCCGAAGCGCTCCAGGGCGAGATCGAGCAGGTGCGTTCATCGGCCGCGGCAGAGCGCCAGAGAGCCCTGGCGCACGCGGAGGCGGAACTCACGGACGTGCGGACCGAACTCGAGGAGTTGCGCGCCGAGATCCGCGCGGCGCGCAAGCTCGAACGCGAGCGCGGTCGGGCGACGACTCCTGCGGCTCAGACGAAGGAGGCCGAGCGCGACCGCAAGCTCGGAGCGGCCGCCGACCGTGCTGCTCGCGCATCACGGTCACTGTCGAGGCTCGACGAGCCACTAGCCCTTACCGCCCCTCTCGCCGTCGGCGATCCCGTGGTCGCCGCCGATCTCGGCGTTCGCGGCACGATCGCCGAGATCGTCGGAGACGGGGCGACCGTTCTTGGTCGTGGCGGTCTCCGCGTCCGGGTTCCGGTTCACCGTCTCCTTCCCGACCGCCACGCCGAGCTAACCGGAGACCCGGCCGGTCCGGCTGTGACCGTGCGGGCCATGATCCAGAACGACCTACCCGACGAGATCGACCTCCGCGGACGCACTGCACAGGAGGCACGGGAGGCGGTGCGCGACCTGATCGACCAAGCCGCGCTTGCGGGACGCGCGGAAATTCGGGTGATCCACGGCCGCGGCACCGGAGCTGTGCGGAAGGCCGTGCGCGACGAGCTCGCAAAGCACCCGCTCGTCGACGAGCAGGTCTCGGACTCGGCCGATGGGGCAACCGTCGTGCGCCTCGGCGGCCCACCGACTTCGGCGTAGAGCCCGACCGCCCGGGCGGGATTCCCCCGGGCTGGCTCTACTCGGCTGAGAGGTGTGCCCGCCGGAATCTGCAGCGTGATGCAGCCGATTCCGACCCCCGCCGCACGTCGGGCGAGGTGCGTGTCACGGCGAAATCGAAACGGTCTGCCCGTGCTCGCAGCACGAGCGCAGGTCCGTCGCTTGGAAGCGCGCGGGAGAGAGCACGAGCGAGGCCGCGATACGCTCTTCCGTCGCGGCGTCCCCTCCTGCACGTATCCTCATGGGTTGGTGTCTGCCCCTGAACTCATCCTCCCCGAGCCTTCCCTGGAGTCGGCAACGCTCGAGATCCTGTGGCAGCAGGATGTCGGTGCGACCGTTGTCGTCCGCGGCACCGACGGGTCGCTTTCGGCCGGATTGCTCGACGTGGGCATCCCAGCTGTCTCGGATCTGGCCGAGCTAGGGCACGGCGCAACGGCACGGCGCGTCGGCCTCTCGGAGCTCATCGATCTCGCTGCCGAGCCTCCCGCCGGGATCGACCTGGGCGGCACGGCACAGGCGACCTTCGCGGTGATCCACCTCGCGTCGCGCTCGGTGAGGGAGGGACTGCTCCATCCGCAGCTCCAGCACGGCGGACGCACATGGCTCGCGTACTGGGGTGCCACCATCGACGAGTCGGTGCAGCAGACGCTCGACGCCATAGCCGCCGCACTACCCCCCGTGTGCGCCGACGCTTTCGAGGGAGACAGCAACGCGTTCGTGCACGACCTCTACGCCTGCGCCGTAGACCAGATCGCCCGAGACCGGCTCGCTGTCACGGGCATCCGACTCGGCAACCGGCTGATGCGAACGCGCCCGAGCGCACCCGAGGTCTTCCTCGACGGACTCACCTCATCGGATCCCGAGCTGCCGCTCCACGCCGGTCTCGGGGCTCTCGAGCGGCGGCTCACCGACTGGGTCGACCGCGGTCTCGAGCGACGCTCGAGTGCCCCGTGGCTCCTGAGCCTGCGACTGGACGAGCGCGACGAGCCTGCGGAGAGCGGGAGCACCCCGCTCGTGCTCGAGTTGTGGCTCCAGGCCGCAGACGACCCAACGCTGTCCCTCCCGACGTCGCTCCTCTACGACGGCGGCGACGCGGTGTTCGGGTTCCTACGCTCGGCCGACCCGCGAATCGCGGTGCACCGCCAGCTCGGACTGATCGAGCCCGTCCTTGGCGCCGGCGGCCTCGCGTTCGACGCGATCACCCCGACGGCCATCGAGCTGAGCGACGATGACGTGCGGTTCGTCCTGCGTACTGCGATTCCCCAGCTCGAGGAGATAGGCGTGCCCGTCTTGCTGCCGCGGAACTGGGTCACGTCGGCCAGCAAGCTGCGGGTCAATCTGACCGCCACGAGCCTGTCCAACCGCTCGAGCGGGCTCCTCGGGACGGACTCGCTCGCGCAATTCGACTGGAAGCTCGCGATCGGCGAGACGACGCTCACCGAGGAGGAGCTCATCGAGCTCGCAGCCGCAAAGGAGCCGCTGATCCGGATCCAGGGACGCTGGCACGCACTGCGTCGGTCGGAAGTCGAGCGTGCTCTGAAGTTCCTGGATCGACGGCGGGTGGGCTCCGTCGTCGATCTCGTGCGGGCCGTCTCCGGAATCGAGGTCGAGGACGCCGGGCTCGAACTCGGTGAGGTCACGCTCGACGACGGCCTCGGCGCGCTCCTTGCCGGCGGAGACGAGCGGAGCTTCGAGCCGCTGGCCACGCCCTCGACGATGACGCTTCCCCTCTTCCCGTTCCAGGAGCGAGGTCATGGCTGGCTGCGGCTTCTCGGCGACCTCGGGATCGGCGCAATTCTGGCGGACGACATGGGTCTCGGCAAGACGGTGCAGGCGATCGCGATGCTGACGTCCGAGCGGGAGCAGTTCGGGGCCGAGGCGTTCGGCCCCACGCTCGTTGTCTGCCCGATGAGCGTTACGCGGCAGTGGGCGCGGGAGATCGAGCGGTTCGCCCCCATGCTGCGCGTCCATGTCCATCACGGTGGAGAGCGGCTGACCGGTGAGGAGCTCCTGCAGGTCGCACGCGCGAGCGACGTCGTGATCACGTCCTACGACATCGCGACCCGCGACATCGACATCCTCGCGGCCGTTGCCTGGGACCGGCTGATCCTCGACGAGGCCCAGGATGTGAAGAACCCCGCGACGAAGCGTGCCCGCGCACTGCGTCGGCTAAATGCGCGCCGCATGCTCGCGATGACAGGGACGCCAATCGAGAATCGTCTCGACGAGCTGTGGGCGATCATGGACATCGTCAACCCCGGCCTGCTCGGCTCACGCGAGCGCTTCCAGCGGACGTTCGCGCGGCCGATCGAGGCCCACAGCGACAGCCGCGCGCTCGAGCGGCTGCGGTCGATGGTGCGGCCGTTCATCCTGCGCCGTGCCAAGGACAGCCCCGAGGTCGAGCTCGAGCTCCCCGAGATCACCGTCACCAAGGAGTACTGCCGGCTGACGCTCGAGCAGGCGAGCCTCTATCGCGCGACCGTCGACCGCTGGATGCCACGGATCGAGGAGCACGAGCGCAGCTTCGGCCGGCGTGGCGCTGTACTCGCGATGCTGAGCCAGCTCAAGCAGGTCTGCAACCACCCCGAGATGCTGCTCGCGACCGGTCGTCCCCTCGAAGGCCGCTCCGGGAAGCTCGAGCGGCTGGTCGAGCTGCTCGAGGCGATGCCGGCCGACGACAAGGCCCTCGTCTTCACGCAGTACCCGGGGTTCGACCGGCTCGTACCCCACCTGCATCAGCGCCTCGACCGCGAGATCGGCTTCTTCCACGGCGGATTGTCGGCCCGGGTGCGCGACGAGCTCGTCGCGTCGTTCTCGGATCCGACAGGGCCTTCGGTGCTCGTGATCTCGATCCGGGCGGGCGGCCGCGGGCTCAACCTCCCAGCAGCAAACCACGTGTTCCACTTCGACCGGTGGTGGAATCCGGCGGTCGAGCAGCAGGCGACCGATCGCGCGTATCGCTTTGGACAGCACAAGGACGTCTTCGTGCACAGCCTCATCTGCACGGCAACGCTCGAGGAGCGCATCGATGAGCTGCTCGACTCGAAGCGCGAGCTCGCTGAGAAGGTCGTGGCTGGGCGTGCCGACGACTGGCTTGGCGAGCTCGACCTCGATGCGATCCGAGCTGCAGTGGCGCTTTCTCCCTCGGCGATCGAGGAGGCGGCGTGACGACCCTGAACGACGGCCGCCCGGTCTTCGTCGAGACGGGCGCCGAGCGGATCGGGAGCGGCCCTTGGGCGCGATGGCTCGCGACCGCGGTCGTGCCGGACGAGAGCTCTCCGCGGGCCGAGCGGGGTCGAGTGCTCGCCCGCACAGGGCATGTGCACAGCGTCTCGATCGCGAGAGCGGAGATCACCGGGCGGGTCATCGGGTCATCGGGCGGCGAGTACACGGTAGGGCTTGCCGCAGATGCCGTGGCTCCTCGTGTGTGGGCCGCGATCGTCGGGTCGCCGCGCGCCCGCGCCCTGTTCGAGCCGGCCGCCGCGGGCCGCGAACAGTCCCTTCAGCTCGCCCATGTGATGAGCGTCGACTGGGATGAGCCTCTGGTTCCGCTCGGGAAGGCGATCCGGCGGTCCTGTACCTGCCCGGATCACGATCGCGTCGGCACCTGCAAGCACATCGCGGCACTCGCGTACGTGATCGCGGACGCGATCGACGGGGATCCGGCGGTGCTCCTCGAGTGGCGCGGCTGCACGATGCAGGAGGCAGCAGCGGAAGAGCCCGGCCCGCGCGCGCGGCCAACCGCGGACGCGTGGAGCGCCGGACGACTCCCCTCGATCGGTGCGCCCCGCCCCCTTCCCGTCGGCTCGGTCCTGAAGCGCCTCGGTGCCAGCGGCCTCGTCGTCGACGGTGTCGAGCTCAGGGACGCGCTCGAGCCGGCGTACGCCGCGTTCGCCTCCAACACGGGCTCGACCGGATCCGCCTGAGCAACGATGGAGGGCGCCGAAGCGCCCCCCATCGTTCTCCGGCTCCGACCGGGCTACGCGAGAGCGAGCACAGCCGGCATCGCACCCGAGGACGAACTGTCCGTCGGCAGAGCTGCGCCGGGTGGCGGCCCGAAGCCCATCCCGCCGCCGCCCGGCCGGCCGTGCCCATCGTGACCGCCGGGGCCGTGGCCCTGTCCACCGGCGCCGAAGCCCGGGAACGTGGAGTCGGCGATCTTCGCTTTCATCGCCGTGGCCTGAGCCTCGGTGATCTTGGCGTCCTTGAGCGCCTTGTCCACTCGAGCGGTCGCCTGCGCCTTTGCTGCCGAGCTGAACGCGGCGTTCAGCTTCGCCGTCGTCGTGCCGAGCTCCTTCGCAACACCCTCAGCCGTTGCGAACCGCATTGCCGGCGCGGTGCCCTCTACCAGAGCGTCGTTCAGGATCTCGCCCTCATCTGCGGTGATCGTGTCCGCCGCCAACTGGGCCGCGATGTTCGCCTTCGCGGCTGCCTTCACCGCGGCCCTGAGCTTCGCCGAGGTCGTATCGAGGTTCTTCGCGACCGCGGTCTCGAAGCTTGTCCTGGCCGAGATCCGGGCAGCGGCCTGCGTGAGGTCCTTGCCGCCGCTTCCGTTTGCTGCGATCGCCGATCCGACGCCCACCATCAGGGCGAGCACCGCGATCGATGCGAACAGCATGCGTACCTTCGTGCGTCTCATGATGCGTTCTCCTTTCAGGAGATGTCGAGGTATGCACATGGAAGCGCCGCCCCCTGGGAGTACCCTGTGGCCGCGCTTGGGATCTCGTAGGAGTCGTAGCGGCGCTACGAGACGATGTTCACGGCACGTGCAGCAACGATGAGCAACGTGACCGCTGCGATCAGGGACTCGACGCCCATGAACAGCTTCGCCCGGTGCGTGAGCGGCATCGCGTCAGTGGGGCTGAATGCAATCGAGTTGGTCAGCGCGAGGTAGAGGTAGTCCTTCAATCTGGGTGCCCACCCGGGCGCAGCAAGGTGCGCATTTTCGTCCTGCGGGAACTGGAAGTCGGGCGTACTTCTACCGGATGCAAGCGCTCTCGAGACCGGCCCGCCGCAGTCGGCCTCCCAGAAGACGAGCGAAAACGTGATCACGTTCACGACCAGCACGACGCCGGCGCTCGCGAGGAGCTGGCCGCCAGTCAGATCGTCTTGGCCCGCGAGCAGGGAACCGAGCACGAGGCTGATACCGGTGAGATTCGCCGCGACGAGGAGACCGAGGAGTGACAGCGCAAGCTTGCGTCGGTGCTCGCTACCGACGCCCAGCCGACCGAAGCCGAGGGCAAAGACGAGCGCGAGAAGTAACGCAGGAGCGGCGAGCACGCTCCAGACCCACCAATCGTGGTCGGAGAGTAGGCGCCAGTCGCTCCAGGCGCTCGCCGCTGCAAGAGCGATGTCGGCGACGGCCGCGGCGAGAACGAACGGAACCGCCTCGCGCCGCGCATCGCGTTGCGCCTGGTCGAGTCGACCGTCGTTCATCCCTGATCGTTCGACACCCGGACGCTTCGCCCTGCGCTTGGTCGTGGCGCCGGACGTGCGCGATTGCGCCTCGTGTGGCGGAAGGAGCGGCGCGACTAGGGCGCTACGACGCGCTCGACGTCGACCAGATGTTGACCGAGCTCTCCGGGGCGATACGGTCGATCTCCTCGAGCTCCTCGGATGTGAAGGAGAGGTTGTCGAGCGCTCCAAGATTCTGTTCGAGCTGCGCCACGCTGCTCGCACCGATCAGCGTCGACGTGATACGCGCGTCACGAAGCGTCCACGCGAGCGCCATCTCGGCGAGCGACTGCCCACGACCCCCGGCGATCGTTGCAAGGGCACGCACCTTATCGAGAGCCTCGTCGGTGATCGTGCTCGGTGCGAGTGACTCGTTGCGGCTCGCGCGCGATCCCTCCGGAATCCCGCTCAGGTAGCGATCGGTGAGGAGGCCCTGCGCCAGGGGCGAAAACGTGATGCACCCGACTCCGAGCTCGCCGATCGCATCGATCAGGTCGGGCTCGATCCAGCGGTTGAGCAGCGAGTACGACGGCTGATGGATCAGGAGCGGCGTCCCGAAGTCGGAGAGGATCGCGGCGGCCTCACGCGTCTTCGCCGCCGAGTAGGACGAGATCCCAACGTACAGTGCCTTGCCCTGGCGCACCGCCGTGTCGAGCGCTCCCATCGTCTCCTCGAGCGGCGTCGTCGGGTCGACTCGGTGCGAGTAGAAGATGTCGACGTAGTCGAGCCCCATCCGGCTGAGGCTCTGATCCAGGCTCGCGAGCAGGTACTTGCGTGAGCCACCGTCGCCGTACGGCCCCGGCCACATGTCGTACCCCGCCTTGGTCGAGATGACGATCTCGTCGCGGTACGGCGCGAGATCCTCCCGCAGGAGACGCCCGAAGTTCTCCTCGGCAGAGCCGTACGGGGGGCCGTAGTTGTTCGCCAGATCGAAGTGCGTGACGCCGAGATCGAAGGCCCGCCGAACGATCGCGCGCCCGGTCTCGATCGGGCGATCGCCGCCGAAGTTGTGCCACAGCCCGAGGGAGACCGCCGGAAGCGCGAGGCCACTCGTGCCACAACGCCTGTACTGGATGCTGTCGTATCGGTCTGCCGCGGCAACGTAGGTCATCGGCTGTCCTTTCCGAGTTCGGGGAGAGAACCTAGCCGATCCCGGGACAGCAGCGACCTGCTCTCCCGATCCCGTAGGATCGGATCAATGGAGGAACGCGCCCTGGGACGAACCGGCGTCTCGATCACACGGATTATCCTGGGCTGCGGGAACTTTGGCGGAGTCGGCTCCTCACCAGCCTTCTTCGGCCGGGGAACGACGAAGGACGACGCCTTCCGCCTCATGGATGCCGCCTGGGACCGCGGGATCACGACGTTCGACACAGCCGACGCGTATGGCGGCGGGCGGAGCGAGAGCTTCATCGGTGAGTGGCTCCGGACGAAGAGCGCAGAGGTACGTGACCGGCTCGTGATCGCGACCAAGACGTTCAATCCGATGGATGACAACGAGGATCACGGACTCGGCCGCGCCCGCATCCACCGCCAACTCGACTCGAGCCTGCAGCGCCTCGGTGTCGACCGTGTCGCCCTCTATCTCGCGCACGATTTCGACCCTGTGACGCCGCAGGAGGAGACCCTGGAGGCCTTCGCCGATGGCATCCGCGCGGGGAAGATCGGTGCCGTTGGCGCTTCGAACTTCCGCGCCGAGCAGCTCGCAGAGGCGCTCGAGATCTCGATGCTCGAGGGCCTGCCACGGTACGAGTGGGTTCAGAACGGTTTCTCGCTCCTCGAACAACGTGACCTCGAGACCGTCTTCCCCCTCCTTCGCGAGTACGGGCTCGGCTACACACCGTTCAGCCCACTCGCTGGCGGTTGGCTCACGGGAAAGTACCGTCGCAACGAACCTCCTCCTGCCGGGTCGCGAATGACGCTCAGGCCCGAGCCTTACGCGGGTTATTCGTCCGATCGTGTCTTCGATGCACTCGAGGAGCTCGAGAGCGACGCTGCGACCCGGGGCATGTCGATGGCCGGGCTCGCGCTCGCCTGGGCGCTTTCCATTCCCGAGCTGACGGGGGTCGTGATCGGCCCCGGCCGCGCCGAGCACCTGGCTCCCGCCTTCGAGGCTCTCGAGATTGACCTTTCCCCGACCGACCGCGACAACCTGACGGAGGTGTTCACTTGAGTGTTCTCGTTCTCTCCGAGCACGACGTGCGTGAGCTACTCGACATGGAGTCCTGCATCGCGGCGATGGAGGACGTCCTCGCACGGCTTGCGCGTGGCGAGCTGACGAATCCACTGCGTTCGCTGATGCTGCCGCCAGGCCCGGCCGCGATGGGATTGATGCCGGCACATTCGGCCGGTGACGAGCCCGTCTTTTCCCTGAAGGAGATCGTCGTCGCCCCGGGGAACCCTGAGCGGGGCCTCGACCCCCACCAGGGATCCGTGATCCTCCACGACGGCGCAACCGGCCAGCTGATCGCGGTGATCAACGCGTCTCCGATCACGGAGATCAGAACTGCGGCGGTCTCCGGAGTTGCAACGAAGCTCCTCGCACGCCCGGACTCCCGAATCGTCGCGATTCTCGGCTCCGGAGTTCAGGGGCGCTCCCACGTCGACGCTATGCAGACCGTGCTCGACGACCCGATCATCCGGATCTGGAGCCGTAACCCCTCCCATGCGGAGGCACTTGCGCTCGAGACCCACTCGCTCGTTGCGACCTCGGTCGAGGAGGCGCTCGACGGCGCCGACGTGGTGTGCACCGCCACCTCGGCGAGCGAGCCGATCGTCGAGGCGAAGTGGCTTGCGCCGGGAACGCACATCAACGCAGCGGGAGCCTTCCCGAACGGGAAGGCACGCGAGCTCAGCTCGGAGACGGTTGCTGCGGCTCGCTTCTTCGTCGATCGCCGCGAATCGACGCTCAACGAGTCCGGCGATTTCCTCGTCGCGGCCGCCGAGCTCGGCTTCGGCCCGGAGCACATCATCGCCGAGCTGGGAGAGCTGCTGAACGGCGACGCCACGGGCCGCCGCACCGCTGACGAGCTAACCATCTTCAAGTCGATGGGAATCGCGTCGGAGGATCTCGCCGCCGCACAGCTTCTCGTGGCGCGCGCCCGCGAGCGCGGCCTCGGCAGCGAGGTCGACTTCTGATCCCGCTCGCGGCGATCGAGGCAGCACGCGAGCGAATCGCCGATGTAGCGATCCGCACGCCGCTCGTGCGCCTCAATGCGCCGGAGTCTCAGGCCGAGATCTGGCTCAAGCTCGAGTGCCTCCAGCCGATCGGCTCGTTCAAGATCCGCGGAGCCGCCAACGCGATCCGAAGTGCGCCTCCGGGAGCGATCGCGGGAGGCGTCCTGACGACGAGTGCCGGCAACATGGCCCAGGGCGTCGCCTGGATCGCCCGCGAGGAAGGAGTGCCGGCCACGGTCGTCGCCCCCGACCACGCTCCACAGACCAAGCTCGACGCGATCGCGCGGCTCGGGGGCACCGTGATCAAGGTGCCGTTCGAGACGTGGTGGGAGACGATGGAGAACGGGGAGTATCCCGGGGTCGACGGCTACTTCGTCCATCCCGTTCTCGACGATGCCGTGATGGCCGGGAACGGCACGATCGGGCTCGAGCTCGTCGAGGATCTTGACGAGATCGACACGGTGCTCGTGCCATGGGGTGGCGGTGGACTGACAACGGGGATTGCGAGCGCGCTCGCTGCGCTCAGCCCGGCGACGAAGGTGCTCGCCTGTGAACCGGAGACCGGCGCACCCTTCGCGGCGTCACTTGCCGAAGGCAAACCGGTCGGGGTCGACTACAGAGCCTCCTTCGTCGACGGAGCGGGCGGCAAGGCCCTGCTCCCCGCGATGTGGGAGAAGGCCCGGCCGCTCGTCTCCGGTGGCGTGACGTTGACGCTCGAGGAAACGGCCGGCGCGATCAGACTCCTCGCCGACCGGGCAAGCGTCGTCGCCGAAGGAGCAGGCGCTCTCTCTGTCGCCGCGGCGCTGTCGGGGCGGGCCGACACAGGGCGAATCGTGTGCATCGTCTCCGGGGGAAACATCGACGCGACCCGCCTCGCCGCGATCCTCGGCGGCCACATGCCGGGCTAGCGCCGCCGGCGCCCCGCGCGAGAGCTGATGTGAGAACCGCCTCCCTCACTGCGATCCGTCGAATCACGATTTCGGCGCAGGGCTATGCCGCCCGGTCGCGAACCGGAACGCCCCGCGAGGTCGAGGAGACGATTCGCCGACTCTCGTGCGTGCAGCTCGACTCGATCTCGGCAGTCGAGCGCAGCCACCGGATCGCCCTGACCTCGCGTGTCGGCACCTACCGGCCCGGCACGGTGGGGCGCCTTCTCGCGCAGGGCCACGTGTTCGAGTACTGGGCTCACGAGGCGTGCCTGCTGCCGATCGAGGACTGGCCGCTGTTCGCCGCCCAGATGCACCAGGGTGGGCGCGGGTGGTACGGCGCCGTTGGAGAAACGCACCCGCACCTCGCCGAGGAGATCGTTGCCGAGATCCGGGAGCGCGGGCCGCTCGGCTCACGACACTTCGACGGAACGAGCGAAGGCGGGATGTGGAGCTGGAAGCCGGCGAAGGCCATGCTCGACCGGCTCTGGAATCACGGAGATCTGGTGATCGCCGGGCGCCAGGGATTCCAGCGGCTCTACGACCTCCCGGAGCGCGTGATTCCGAAGCCGCTCCTCGACGCCCCCGTGCCCGACGAGACCGAGCGTCTGCGCACGCTCACCGTGAAGGCGGTCGCCGCGCGCGGCGCACTGACGGAAGCCGGCGTCGTCGAGCACTGGCGACTCCGAGGCGGGATCGCACGGATTCGCCCCATCGTCGACTCACTCGTGGTTGACGGCGTTCTCGAGCGGCTTCGCGTGGAGGATGACGGCTCTCCTGTCCTCGTCACCGCAGGCGCCGACCTCGACCGGGCGTCACCCTCGGCGTCCGTGCTGCTCTCCCCGTTCGACAACCTGCTGTGGGATCGGCCGTTCGCGCGTCGCGTACTCGACTTCGACCACCTGATCGAGGTCTACAAGAAGCAGCACGAACGACAGTACGGCTACTACGTCCTCCCGTTCCTCCGCGGTGACCGCATCGTCGGTCGGGCCGACCTGAAGTCCGAGCGAACCGAAGGCGCGCTCGTGCTGAAGGCATTCCACCGTGAGCGCGGCGTTCGCGCCTCCGCCGCCCTCGACGATGCACTCGACCGCGCACTCGACCGCCTGCGTCGCGCCTGCGGCCTCGAGTCGGTGCGCCGCTAGCCGACCGACGAGTACGATCACCTGATGGACTTCGAAACACGCGCGATTCACGTTGGGCAGGAGCCCGATCCAACGACCGGGGCCGTCACGACCCCGATCTACCAGACCTCCACGTATGCGCAGGAGGCGGTGGGAGTGCACAAGGGCTACGACTACGCCCGGGTCGCAAACCCAACCCGAACGGCCCTCGAGGAGTGCCTTGCCTCGCTCGAGGGCGCCGATTTCGGTCACGCGTTCTCGTCGGGCCTCGGTGCCGCGACCACGATCATGCATCTCGTCGATCCGGGCCAGCGCCTCGTCTGCGTCAACGACGTCTACGGGGGCATGTACCGGATGTTCTCGCAGGTGTACGAGCCCAAGGGCTACGTCTTCGACTACGTCACGCCCGACGAGGTCTCGACGAACCTCGCCGCGCACCTCGACGAGCGCACGCGGATCGTCTGGGTCGAGTCTCCCACGAATCCCCTGCTCAACATCGTCGACATCAGGGCGGCAGCCGATGCAGCGCATGCCGCGGGAGCACTCCTCGTCGTCGACAACACATTCGCGACGCCGTATCTCCAGCAGCCGCTCGAGCTCGGAGCGGACATAGTCGTCCACTCGACGACCAAGTACCTCGGAGGGCACTCCGACGTCGTCGGCGGCTTCGCCGCAACGAACGACCCGACAATCTCGGAGCGGCTCCGGTTCCTGCAGAAGTCACTCGGTGCGGTGCCCGGGCCGTTCGACGCCTGGCTCGTCCTGCGCGGCCTGAAGACGCTCGCGGTCCGGATGCGCCAGCACTGCGACAACGCACGGGCGGTCGTCGCGTTCCTCCAGGATCACCCGGCCGTGATCGACGTGCTCTATCCGGGCCTACCACACCACCCCGGACACGAGCTCGCCGCACGCCAGATGCGCGATTTCGGCGGCATGGTCTCGTTCCTGCTCGAGTCCGAGGAGGAAGCGGTCGCGATGGTCGCCCGCACGAAGGTGTGGACGCTCGCCGAGAGCCTCGGCGGGGTCGAGAGCCTGATCGAGCATCCCTTCCGGATGACGCACGCGGCGACCGCAGACGGCCCGTTCGCGTCCCCGAGGAACCTCGTTCGCCTCTCCGCCGGCATCGAGTCGGCCGGCGACCTCGTCGAGGATCTGGCTCAGGCGCTTGCTCCGGTGCCGGTTCCTTCCCACTCGCAGCGGTGAGCGGGTTCAGACTCGGACGCGCGGCTCACCCGTGTTGACACGGAGTCTCGAATGACCACCCGGCCGTGGGCCCCGATCGACCTCCTGCACCAGGGCAACCCTCGTAGCGTCGGCGTCTACCTCGTCGAGACCGACGATGGCCTCGCTCTCTTCGACTGTGGCCCGACGACGGCACTTCCGGCGCTGCGGGTAGGCCTCGCCGCACGCGGATACGAACTCGGCGAGATTCGCCATCTCCTGCTTTCCCACATCCACTTCGATCATGCCGGCGCCGCAGGTGCCATCGTCCGTGAAAACCCGTCAGTGCTCGTTCACGTCTCGGCCGTCGGGGCACCGCACCTTGTCGATCCGACGCGGCTCGAGGCAAGCGCGCGCCGCCTCTACGGCGACACGTTCGACGCCCTCTGGGGCGAGCTCGTCGCCGTCCCGGAAGCGAACGTTCGGGTTGTCGGGGAACGCGTCGTAGGGCTCGCGTGCTTCCCGAGCACCGGGCACGCGAGCCACCACGTCTCGATGCTGCACGAGGACGGCACACTCTACGCGGGCGACTCCGTGGGGGTTCGGATCGAGCCCGCGCGCTTCGTGCTCGCGCCCACACCGCCGCCGGACATCGACCTCGAGGCGTGGGAGGAGACGTTGAAGGAGACGGGACGCCGTGAGCCGACCCGGCTCGCACTGACGCACTTCGGCATCTTCGAAGACGTTTCAGAGCACCTCGCTCGCATGCGAGAGACACTCCACACCTGGAGCGAGCGCGTGGCGCACGGCATGGACGAGGCGACCTTCGTCGCAGCCGGCCGCGCAGACTGCCTCGCCTCCGATCCAGACCAGGTCGAGGACTACGACCACGCCGCTCCGTACTCCCAGTGTTTCCTCGGGCTCGAGCGCTACTGGCGCAAGCGTCTCGAAGCCGCTCCGTAGACGGCGCTCCAGACGCATGTGCCGAACGAGATGCTGTCCCGGGTGTCGGCCTGGGATGCGATCGGTTCGCTCGTCCTCGCTCCCGCCGTGTACGCCGTCATCGGCCCGCTCGCGGACGCAATCGGGATCGAGGCGACACTCTGGATCTGCTCGGGCGTCGTTTTCGTCGCGATCTCGGCCCAGCTGCTCTCCCGCGTCGTGCGCGAGCTGCCGCGACTACCCTCGGCGCAGCCGTAGCGGTCTATTGTTCGTGACGAGATGAAGCGTGAGGGACGCGTCTCCCTGGCGGCCTACCGCTGCCTCTACCCCGAAGCGGTGATCCTCGGTGGAGTCACCGTGCTGCGCGCCGACGCGGCACCAACGAGCCCGATGCTCAATCAGATCGTGGGGTTGGGAGTCGACGCGCCGGCCACCGAAGACGCTCTCGATGCCGCACTCGCCACGATAGGCGACGATGTCAGCTGCTACGTCGCCGTCGCCGCGGAGGCCCGCCCGCCCGAGCTCGTCGACTGGCTGCTTGCTCGCAGTCTCGAGCCGGGTTGGGGCTGGATGTCGTTTCGGCGAGGCCTCGAGGAGATCCCCGAGCGGCCGACCCAACTCACGCTCGTTCGCGTTGGGCCCGTCGAGGCGGAGGCGTTCGGCCGGATCGTCGCGACGGGATACGGTCTGCCGGACGCTGCCGCCGCATGGGCCTCCCGAGCGCACGAGCTGGGCTGGGATTGCTGGCTCGCGGCCGACGGCGACGAGCCGGCTGCGGCGGCCGGGCTGTATGCCTCGGAGGGCGTTGGCTATCTGGGGTTCGCGGCGACGCTGCCCGAGCACCGCGGCAAAGGCGGCCAGAGCGCCCTGCTCGCCGAACGCATTCGCCACGCGCGTGCGATCGGCTGTGACGTCGTCGTGACCGAGACCGGCGAGCGTCGGGACGACCGCCCCTCGAACTCCTACCGCAACATCCTGCGGGCGGGCTTCACGGAGGTCACAGTGAGGGCCAACTGGTTGCGCCCGGCCCAGATCACTTAAACCCCGTAACGAGCCACTGGCGCCGCCGGAAGCGTGCGCCCATCAGCACGAGCCGCGTGACGATCAGCACTGTCAACGACGCCCAGACGCCGCGGACACCCCATTCCGCCCACGAGGAAACGGCAAGCGCACCGGTGAAGACGCCGAATGCGACCACCATCGACAGCGCGAGATACGCGCCGTCGCTCGCTCCGATCAGGATGCCGTCGAGCGCGAACACGGCGCCGTTCAGCGGCTGCATCAATGCAAACAACGGCCAGAGCAGGGCGCATTGTGCGAGCACATCGGGATCGGAGGTGAAGATGCGTGGGATCACGTCCCCGAGCCCTAGGAAGACGAGCGCGAACCCGGTCCCGACGGCGATCGAGAGGCCGATCATCCTCACGCTCGCGGCGAACGCTGCGTCGGGGCGCGTTGCACCGAGCTCCTGCCCGACGATGATCTGGCCCGCGATCGCGATCGCGTCGAGGATCAGGGCGAGAAGAATCCAAAGTTGGAAGGCGACCTGGTGTGCTGCGAGGGGGGCATCCCCGAGCCGCGCGACGACAACACCCGCGAGCAGGAATGCGGCGAGGAGGGCCGTCGTGCGGATGAAGATGAACTTGCCAAGCGAGAGAAGGCGGCGAGCGAGCTCCGGCCGCAGGCCGGCATTCGCGAGACCTACTAGGCGCAGGATTGCGACCACCATCGCGACGCCCATCCCTGTCTGCGCCACGACCGTCCCCCACGCCGAGCCCTCGATCCCGAGGTCGAGGCCGTAGACGAGCACAAGCTCGAGAATCAGGTTGACGACGTTCCCGGCGATGATGATCACGAGCGGCGTCCGCAGATCCGAGATGCCACGGAGGAAGCCCTGACCTCCGATGGCGAGAAAGGCGGACGGGACGCCGAGCGCTGCAATGCGGAGATAGGTCACGGCGTACGCCGCCGTCTGTCCCTCGACGCCGATTGCGTCGACGACGGTCGCGGCGAGAACTGCAACTCCGAGCGCAACCACACAGCCGAAGCCAAGCGAGAGCCAGAGGCACTGCGCGCCGAGGCGCGCCGCTGTCAGATCCTCTCCAGCACCCGTCGCGCGCGCGACCTGCGCCGTCGTCCCGTACTGGAGGAAGTTGAACATCGCAAGTACCGACAGCACGGTCGCCGCGAGGCCGAGCGCCGCGAGCTGGGAGCGACCGAGGTGCCCGACGACCGCCGTGTCGACGAGCACATAGAGGGGCTCGGCGGCCAACGCGCCGAGCGCGGGAATCGCGTACCGGACGATCCGTTGGTCGTATTCCGAGCGCAGCCGCAACGGACTAGTGCGTGCGATGTGCGACGGTCGCGGTCCCGCCTGCCAGGCTCATCCTCACCCGACCAGACTATCGTGGCACGTGAGCGGGCGAAGTTGTGTGGTTCGCCTACACGCTCTACGCTCGATGCTTGGCCGCACCGATCGTTCACCGGCGACTGCTCTTCTCGTGCAACGTCGGCCTCAAGGCGCTGTTCGTCGGCCTGCTCGCCTTCGGCGCCTTCTCCGGGCTCGACCAGTTCGACGGGAAGGCGTTTGGCTGGCGCCTGATCCTCTACCCCATTGCCGCAATCATCGTCCCGGTCGCCTGGCGACTGCGCGGCTCGCCACAGCCCTATCCGTATGCAGCCGACATGCTGCTCGTGGCGCCGTTCCTCGTCGATGTCGCGGGCAACGCGCTCGACCTCTACGACTCGATCGTCTGGTGGGACGACCTCAACCACCTCATGAACTGGGCGTTGCTCTGCGGTGCGCTCGGAGCGGTGCTTCTCAGAACGACGCTTCGCCCGCTCGTGCTCTTTGCCGTGATCGTCGGCTTTGGAGCCGCTGCGGCAATCCTCTGGGAGATCGGCGAGTACTTCGCATTCATCAGAGGCGGGGACGAGGTCGTGACCGCCTACACCGACACGCTCGGGGACGAGATTCTCGGACTCACGGGCGGCGCACTCGCCGCGCTCACCGTGGCCGTCATCGCCCGGCGCCGTGACGCTCGGAGGGCGGGGTGAGGCCCGCGCCCCACCCCACTCTCCCGAATCATCCCGAGATCTCGACGCGGTCGAGCGTGATGGGCGTCTTTGGCTTGTCGCGACCGTCGCGTTCGACGAGCGAGATGCGATCGACGACGTCCTGTCCAGACGTCAGCTGTCCGAAGACGGTGTGCTTGCCGTCGAGCCATGGTGTCGCCTCGGCGGTGACGATGAAGAACTGCGAGCCGTTCGTGTTCGGACCCGCGTTCGCCATCGCGAGCGCGCCCTTGACGACCTTGTGGTCGTTGAACTCGTCCTCGAACTGGTAGCCCGGGCCGCCGGTGCCCGTGCCTTCCGGACACCCGCCCTGGATCATGAAGTCGGGGATCACGCGATGGAAGATCAACCCGTCGTAGAAGCCCTCTCCTGCGAGCTTCGTAAAGTTCTCGACGGTCTTCGGTGCATCTTCCGGGAAGAGCTCGACCTCGATCGAACCCTCACTTGTGTGGAGCGTTGCCTGTGTCATGGCGCGACGCTAGCAAGTCCCTGCTGCTTAACGGCCGATGAACATACGTGCGGGGACAGCGTCCTAGACTCTGACGATGGCAACTACCGTGCCACTCTCGACCCTCCCGTCCGGGGAAGCATCGGAGGAGCTGGCGCGCTCGTGGCGTCGCCTCACACGCGTCGCGACCGTTGTCGCGGCGATGACGGCCCCGGCGCTGTTCGTCTGGTTCAACCAGCAGAACGGCTGGAGTTGGTGGGTTTCGCTCCTCGCTGCACTCGGGACCGTGATCGTTTTCCGCGGGTTCGCCGATCTCATCTTCCGCCGGCTGATCCCCTGGCCGAGTCTCTTCGGCGTCGCGAGCGCGTCACTCCGCGAGGCCGACGTCGTCGGACGGCGGCGCGCCTGGTTCTGGCGCTTCTGGTTCAAGCTGGCGCTGATCGTCTCGAGCGCGATCTCGATCACCTGGCTGTTCGTCGGCGGAACGTGGTGGGGAGCTGCCGGGACGATGGTGGATGCGATCGGCAACCTCCTCACGAATCCGACGCTGTGGATGCAGGCCGCCTTCGTCTTCTTCCTCTTCTTCGCGAACTTCGCGATCATGTTCGGCCCGCTGCTGATGATGAACCTGTCGCAGATGCAGTCCTTCGAGCCGGGTGATGCCGAATGGGGCGTGAAGCTCGAGGACGTGCGTGGCCAGACCGAGGCGAAGGAAGAGGTCCGCCGCGTCGTCGACATCTGGCAGTCCGGTGATCACTTCGAGCGGGCCGGCGGCAAGCGGGAGCGCGGCCTCTTGCTCTTCGGTGCGCCTGGCACCGGCAAGACCATGCTCGCGAAGGCGATCGCAACCGGGTTCAACTCACCGTTCATCTCCATGCCCGGCTCCGGTTTCGCGGCGACGTTCATCGGGATCGACGCGATCGTCGTGCGCGTACTCGCGCGGCGCGCGAAGAAGCTCGCTCGCAAGTGGGGCGGCCAGTGCATCGTCTTCATCGACGAGATCGATGCCGTCGGGATGCGGCGGCAATCGCTCGGAACCGGGTCTGTCGGGTTCGAGCCTCTTCAGTCCGGCAACTCGGAGGAGCTGCTCTTCTTCGGGCCGCTCGGCTCCCGCGACCCCTCGGGTGACCTGATCGTCGAGACGCGGGCCTGGCGCGATCGGCTCTTCGACTCGCGCGCACCGCAGCCGATCGGGGTCTCCGGCTTCCAGCTGCGCATGGCAAGCGTCTTCAACTTCATGTTCCCGGGCGGGATGGGCGGGATGGGCGGCGGGATGGCGCTCAACCAGCTGCTCGTCGTGATGGACGGCATCGACAACCCGCCGTTCATGCGGCGCTACTCGACGAGCAAGCTCAACACCCTGCTCGACGCGACGTTCATCATTCCCCGGTCGATCGGCAAGGTGAAGCTCCGCCTTCCAGCCGCGCGGCCGCGCAACGATCAGATCTACTTCATCGGCGCGACGAACGTCCCCATCGACCGTCTCGATCCGGCACTCATTCGCCCGGGACGGATGGGCCGCCACGTCTGGTTCCGCACGCCGAGCAAGCAGGATCGCCTCGACATCCTCGATCTCTACATCGGCAAGGTGTCGCACGACGACGAGCTCGACTCGCCGACGCGCCGGGACGAGATCGCGCGAATCATGAGCGGCTATTCCCCGGCGATGATCGAGCAAGCTATCTCGATGGCGCTGACGATCGCCCATCACACGGGAAGCCAGGGCTTCGGGTGGGACGATCTCGTCGAGGCGGTGACGACGCTCGACGCCGGCACCGCGAGCGGGTCCGAGTACATCCCGATGGAGCGGCGCGCCGTCGCGATCCACGAAGCGGGCCACGCGGTCGCCGGGCACGTGTACCTGACCGGGCGGGAATCGACCCGGCTGACGATCAAGAAGCGGGGCGATCAGGGCGTCGGCGGGCACCACTGGATGATCGAGAAGGAGGAGCGGCTCTTCTCGTTCCAGCACGAGATGTTCCACGATATCGTCTGGGGGCTCGGCGCGATGGCGGCCGAGCGGATCGTCTACGGCGAGAACTCGAACGGCGTCGGCGGCGACGTCGCAGGCGTTACGGCACGCGCGGCGCTCATGGTGGGTCGGGCCGCGATGGGGCCGCAGCCGTTCCGCGTCACGCCGAGGAACGGCGAGAGCGAGGAGCAGGCACGCAAGGAGGTGCTCGACCGGTTCGAGAAGATCGGACTGCAGATCATGGCGCGCGCGGGTGGCGGCGGTCCGTTCGACGCCGATCCGATCGCCGGCGTCCTCGGTGATCCGGCGAAGAGGATCGTCGCGGCCCAGATCCTCGGACAGGCATATGTGACCGCCCACAACCTGGCACTCGCGAATCGCGCCGGAATCGAGGCGATTGCGGATGCGCTCGAAGCGAAGCTCGAGATCATGGGCGACGAGCTCCTTCGCCTGCTCGAATCCGCAGAGATCACGATTCCCGAGCTCGACCTTGCAGACGAGGCGGTCTGGCCTCCCCTCGAGTTCTCCGCAGCCGTTGGCCGTGGCCCGCAGCCACCCGGTTTCGGCACACCGGTGGAGCAGCGATCGTGACCGAGACGCCGACGCCCGGGGATGAGGCGCCCGTCTTCATCGACGCCGAGCCCGCTCAGCCGATAGGCGCCTCCGACCGGCCGTCGCGTGGCGACCGCGCGCGCAGCGCGGCGTATAGCTCGCGCTTCACCATCGTCTACATCACGCTTGCGCTCGTAGCCGGCATCGGAGTCGGTGCTTTCGTCGTGCAGATGGGCCGTCCTGACCCCGCCCCACCGGCGAGGTGGTCGAATTGGGAGCCGACCGGCAGCGAAACCGCTCAGGCCCGCCAGATCGCGAATCGGGTAGCGAAGTCCTATCGCCTGGAGGGCGGCCAGCAACTGGCCGCGGCGATCGTCAGTCCACCGCGCATCACGAGTGGAGACGGCGATGTGCCCGTGAGCACGATCGCGATTCGCCCCGACACGTCGACCGGGCAGAATGAAGAGGGCGAGTTCGACGTGATCCCGACCGACAAGAGCCTGCAGTTCGTCCTCTGTGGACTCGGGACCGGCTGTTCGATCGCGAGCGGCGCTCCCTCGGAGGGGCGGCAGGCGCTTCTCCGCCGCGAGGCCCTCGAGCTCGCGCTCTACACCTTCAAGTACGTCGATGGCATCGAGTCGGTCTCGGTCTTCCTTCCGCCGCGCCCCGACGGTGAGGCGGCGCCTACCTCAGTGTTCCTCAAGAGAAGCGACGTGAGCTCCATGTTACGGAAGCCTCTCTACGCGACGATCGCTCCGAAGACGCCGACCGTGGGGACGATGCCTCAGCGTGAAATCGACCTCGTCGACCAGCTCACGCTGCCGAGGCTCTACTCGTTCGACGTCCAGCGTGCCCAGGACGGAAGCGCAGTGCTCGTCTACGACCCGGTTGTCCTCGGCGCGTAATCCGCGGCTCGTCGCCGCCAAGGCGCGTCTCGACCGGCTCGACTGGTGGCGGACGCCGGTGCGCATCGAGGGACTACGGCTCTACACAACCCCGTGGTTCTTCCGGCTGCCGTGGCTTCGTCGCTTCGACGGGTACGCCTTCCACCGCGTGATCCTCCTCCGCTCCGACGACGTCTCGGACGACCTCGTCACTCACGAGTTGTGCCACGTCTGGCAGATGCAGCATCGGCCGATCCGGATGCCCCTGAGCTACCTCGGAACCGGGTACGCGAACAACCCGTACGAGCGGCAAGCGCGCGCCGCAGCCGTGGCAACGCGGTCAGATGGTGGTCAGAACGAGCCTGTTGCCTGACGGGTCCGTGACGGATGTCCGTTCGTCGCACCCGTCGTATCCCGCTTCCGCGAGAGATCTCCACACGGCGTCGAGCTCGTTCTGATCGGAAAGGACGACGGAGAACGAGCGTAGGCCGCGCGCGCCCGCGGGCGGCGCCGGCGCGCCGACAGCGGCCCACGTGTTGAGCCCGAGATGGTGGTGATACCCGCCAGCAGACACGAAGAGCGCACCGGGATAAGCGCGCACGGTCACGTCGAACCCGAGCGTCTCGACGTAGAACGCCTCGGCTCCCGGAAGGTCCGCGACCTGGAGGTGGACGTGCCCGATTCGCGTGCCGCTCACCATTCCGTCCCCCGCATCTCCGTCCTCGACTCCAGCAAGAACGCCCGCGAGGTCGAGCGGCAATGTGCCCATCCGCAGTTCACCGTTGTCGCTTTCCCATTCTTCGCGTGGCCGGTCGCAGTAGATCTCGATTCCGTTGCCTTCCGGGTCGTCGAGATAGAGCGCCTCGGAGACGAGGTGATCGGACGCACCGGTGAACCTCCACCCTGCCGTCCGAACACGATGAACTGCACGCGCGAGCTCGGCGCGGCCCGGCACGAGCAGCGCGAGATGAAACAGGCCGGTCGTTCGGGCGGGCCGTACTGGAGCGTCGGGCCGGTGGACGAGCGTGACGAGCGTGGCGCCGTCCTGCGCAACGCCGAGCTCCACGGTGTCATCTGTTCGCCGAAGCTCGCGCAGCCCGATGCCGTCGCAGTAGAAGCTCGCCTGCACCTCAAGATCACCGACCGTGAGTTCGACCGACCCGATCGACGTCGTGGGATCGATCGTCACTGCGCGCGCACCGCGTCTCCGATCCGCACGACACCCGGCTGCTCGACCTGACCCCACACCCCGATTGGCAGCGGCTCCGCGCCGCCGGTTGGGCGATAGCGCTTGAGGATGCGCAGCGTGTCGAGGTCGGGCACGCCCGTGTCTGGATCCTGGGTTGTCACGGCGCATCTGCCGACGACGTCCTCCAGCCGGACGATCGCGTCTCCGATCGCCACGGTGCGACCGAGCCACGTCTCCTCCTCGTGCTCGCCGACGCCCGTGATCGTGAACAGCATCCTGAAGCGCCGGCTGTCTATCGTCTCCCGCTCAGCCTCCAGCGCGAGCCGCTCGAGCGTGGCGGTCGACACGAGCGAGACGCTACCTTCGCTGCCGCGATCGGATCCCGCGCCGGGCTCATCCAACCGCACGAGCCTGAGGTCGCGGCCGACGAAGTCCGAGAGCGCCTGTGCAAACGGGCCTTCGACGAGGCGTCCGCCTGCAGGCCGACCGTAGAAGTCCGTCACGATCGGGGCGCCGAGCGCGACCTCGCTCTCGATCACGCTCCCGCAGGGAAAGCGCAGCGCAAGCGCAGTGCCGTCGGGGTCGCACGTCGCCGCGATCTGGACGAGCGCACCCGCCCTCTTCCCGTTCGCGAGTCGGCCATCCGTCCCGACGAGGTGGAAGCGCCGGTTGTCGCGCACGCCCGTGAGCTCGAGGTCAACCGTGTCGTGGAGCGTGAGGGCGAGACCCTTCACCGGGCAGTACGCAATTTCGCTGACCGACGCCGAGTCCATCAGCGGAGCCTAGCCAGAGACGGCGCGCCTACCCCATCTCGATCTCGGGAGGCAGCCCAAGCCGACCCATTTCGCGCAGATGGAGGAAGTGCGATCGCAACGCCCGTCCGAGCGAGGGATGGAAGGAGTACCGGACATCGTGCTTGAGGCAGTTGCGCCGCACGATCTCGGCGATTTTCGGGTAGTGCGTGTGCGGCACCTTGGGGAAGAGGTGGTGCTCGATCTGGAAGTTGAGCCCGCCGAGCATCCACGTCAGTACGGGATTCCGTGGGCAGAAGTCGACAGTCGTCTCGACCTCGTGAACGGCCCAGATCCGGCGCTCGGTCCGAAGCTCGTCCGCAGAGGCGAAGGAGGCCTCCTCGACGCAGTGTGCAAGCTGAAACGTCGTCGCCATGATCAGGCTCGTGATCATCGTGAAGAAGACGTACGCGGCAAGAACGCCCCACCACGGGTAGACGAGCAACGGGATCACGATCGCCCAGGTGATGAAGAAAGCCTTGCCGGCAATGACGCCGAAGAGCGTCCAGCCGCGCGGCCGCTTCAGGGTGCTCTCGCCGACCGTGCCCCGTCTGAAGGCATGCAGGTCACCAACGGTCTGCCAGCGCAACCCCATGAGCGTGTACATCGGCCAGATGTAGTACTGCTGGAAGCGGTACCACGGTCGGGTCGGCTGGGACGGAGCGAAGCGCGCGAGCGGCACCTGTGTTGCGTCGTCGTCGTAGCCGTCGACGTTGGTGTAGGTGTGATGCGCAACGTTGTGCTTGACGCGCCAGGCGTAACTCGAGAAGCCGAGCAACGAGTCGGTCGACCAACCGACGAGATGGTTCCAGCGGCGCTGCTTGAAGTACGAGCCGTGATTCGCGTCGTGCTGAACGCAGAACGCGGTCAGCATCGCGCCGAGCACGAGTCCGACGAGGCAGAGCAATCCGACGATGACACCGGGTTGGGCGAAGATCAGCACCGACCACGAGACGGCGGTGAGCGCGAGTGCGATCGGGGCCTTCGCGTAGAGAACGAGCGCTCCACGGAGGCGGGTGCTGCCGCGCGCGAGGTACGCCTCTACTTCAGCACGCGTGTCCCGGATGAACGCTCCACCGTTGTCAAACGCAAGCTTCGGTACGGCTCCTGCCATGGTGCCTCCCTCTGCGAACGGTTAGGGAGAACGCAGAGGGTATCGCGTCCGGGTGGGGTACGCGGCCAAGCGCCCTGTCGAGAAGAGTGTGGAGTGAATGAAGCAAACCAGGTTGCCAGGAGAGTCTACCCTCGCTGCTGAAACGTGAAACACCTCCGGAGCGGTGGGTGGGCCTGTTCATTGTCCGGGGCCGCGACACGAGCAAGGTTGACGCGCGGCTGGTCGGGCGGATCAGGTCAGCGTCCGGATCTGCAGGATGACGCGACGGCGAATCTCCACCGATGCGCCCATGGCGAAGGGGACAGAACAGCTTGGCAGGTACGATCGTCCGGCCGCCCCCATCGACTAGCGGCCTAGGTCACCACCCTTTCAAGGTGGCTACACGGGTTCGAATCCCGTTGGGGGCATGCGTCTACCGTGGTACGTCAATGTCTGCTCAGCGGCTCGATTCTTGCGATCAGCTCACCGTGTAGCCGAGCTGCCGCTGGATCGCCGCCAGGTCGCACCACACCTGTTCGCGGGCGATCTTGCCGTCACGGATCTCGAACACGTGGAGGAGGCGGAAGCTCACGTCGCCACTGCGCCCGTCGCACAGAAACGGTCGCCCGTCCTCGATCCGGCCGTGCCACAATGATTCGTCGACGACGAAATCCTCCCCGTGATAGCGGCGCAGAGGCTCAACACGCTCACCCTCGATCGAGCCGAAGAGCAGCTCGTAGTAGGCGCGCTGGGACGCCGCGTCGTCGAGCGCTCCGACCGGAGACGGGATCACCTCGTGCACCGCGCCGTCCAGCAACGTGCTCA
>NZ_JBDSNT010000032.1:0-60989 GCF_039915195.1 Gaiella sp. | reverse complement strand
CCCGCGCTCGAGGAGGAAGGCGGTCCGGTCTTCGAGTCGGGGGCACTGATCCTCCACATCGCCGACCAGAACCTCGATGCCGGGCTGATCGCGCCTCTTGGCTCCCACGAGCGGGCGCTCCAGTATCAGTGGTGCTTCTTCGGCATGACCGACAGCGAGGGGGCGCTGATGGACATCGCGCGCCAGCTCTGGGGCTCCGGTGAAGCCGATCGCGGCATCATCGAACGTGCCGCGGCACGCTTCGTCGCGACGGCCGAGGTCGTCGAGTCTGCACTTGGCGACGACGACTACCTCGTCGGCAACTCGTTCTCGGTGGCGGACATCGTGGTCGGCTCCGTGCTCGGGTTCGCCCGCACCGGCGAGATCACAGAGCTTCCTGCGGGAGTCGTGCCGTACGTCGATCGACTCGAGGCACGTCCGGCGCGCCAGCGAGCGGTCGCTGTCGCTGTCCCGGAATAGCAGGATGAACCTCCGGCCCGCTGCCATCAGGGCGATGGGGCGCAGCCACCGGGCGGTTTACCGGCTGACTCGCGGACGGCTGCTCGGGCGCGTGGCGGGCATGCCGGTGCTCCTTCTGACCACCACCGGGCGGCATTCCGGCCGTCCCCGGACGACGCCGCTCACGTACTTCGAGTCCGGCCCCGATCTCGTGATTGTTGCGTCGAACGGCGGCGAAGATCGTCCACCCGCCTGGTGGCTGAACCTGCAGCACGATCCTCACGCCAGGGTCACGATCGGTGCGCAGCCCGAGGAGGTGACCGCGCGGTCAGCGACCGGCGACGAGTACGCAAGGCTCTGGGAGACGATCGTCTCGGTGCACGCCGGCTACGCCGCGTACGCCCGTCGAACGACCCGGCCGATCCCGGTGCTGGTCCTTGCCCGGACCAACGAAAATGCACCAAGTCGGTAGCGCCTTCGTCCAGCTACCCGACCAACCGTCGCTTGCGCTTCAGTCGCTCGGGAGGCCTTCAACCTCAGGTGCCCCGTGCTTGGTGCAAGAGGAAACCTACGGTGCCGACGCGACCGAGGCAAGGGGAGCTCACCTAAGAAGGCCGCAAATTGCGGAGAGATCTTCTGCAGAGGATTCGATCAGGGGGACGTGTCGACGTCGATCACGATCCGCGGCGGATCCGTGAGCGCCGTGACCCGGTACGGGCGCTCCGCATCGATGCCGGCGGCCCACGTCAGAACCGCTTCGAAGCCGCCGGTACGGACGAGCTCGACGACGGTGGCCGTATCGGGAGAGAACCGGTTCGGCCCCGTGTAGGTACGCGGCGCGGACTCCTGCGTGAGGTCGGCGTCGAGCGCAGGTTCCATCCGAACGCGAAGGACGGCGGCGCCTTCGACCTCGACCTCGTTACCCGAACCGTCGGCGATGATCGGCCGCTCGACGTACCCGACCTCGTAACCGGGAACGCCGTTCGCGAACTCGAAGACAACACGGTCGTACCCCTCCTGCCGCACGGAGCGGACGTCGGTCAGCAGGGCTGTCTCCGTGATCGTCGCCGGAACGACGACCGTGTCGGTCGACGCTCCCTCGAGTGGGTTTGCGGTCGTCTCGGTCGCCGTCGAGGTGGACGTGGACGTCGTGGGCTGATCATCGGCGCTTCCGGTGCAGCCTCCGAGGAGGAACGCTGCAGCGACGAGAAGGAGCAGGCGAACGACCATCCCCGACACAGTAGCCTCGAACCTATGCCGCAGCTCACGATCGACCACGATGGAGCGGACAACGACTCGACCGCGGCGACGCGACGCCGGTCGATCGCGCTCCGGCTCGACGGCAAGGCGTGGCTCCGGGTAGAACCGGAGGCGTTCGCCGAGCTCGGCGTCTCGACCGGCGACGAGATCGATGTGCCACGCCGTGCCGAAGTGGAGGCAACCCTCGCTCGTGTGCGAGCTCGGCTGTTCGTCGTTCGGTCGCTCGCCATGAAGGCGCAATCGACGGCCGAGATCGTGAAGAAGCTCGCCGCTCGAGACGTCCCAGCAGAAATCGCGCTCGAGGCGATCGACCGCGTCAGGGGGTACGGATACCTCGACGACGAGGCCCTTGCCGACCAGCTCGCTCGCGGGATGCGGGGCCGCGGCTACGGGCGACGCCGGGCCGAGCAGAAGCTGCGCGAGCGCGGACTCAGAGGCGACTGCGCCGACGCCGCTCTCGACGCAGCCTACGGCGAGCAGGACGAGGCGGCTCTTGCACGTGAGGCGCTCGGCCGACGCTCCGTTGCCGAAGACGCGGATCGCCGCAGAGCCCTCGCGTTCCTCGCGAGGCGGGGCTTCTCGTCCGGCGCTGCGTGGGCGGCGATCCGTCGCGCCGTTGACGAGGGATAGATTCCGGGGCGTGGCCGTTCCCCCGATCTATCGCGTTGCCGAGGGCCTCGTTGCCGGCGGCTACCCGGGCACGCCGGAGGCGATAGCGACGCTGGAGGGAGAGGGCGTCTCGGTATTCGTCGATCTCACCCACCCATCGGATCCGCTACCCGACTACGGCCAGTGGCTAGCCGGAACGAGCAGAATCGCGCATCCGATCCCCGACATGGGGACGCCTACCGCCGGCCACATGATGAGGATCCTCGACGACATCGATGAGACGAGGGCCAACGGAGGCACCGCGTACGTGCATTGCTGGGGCGGCGTCGGCCGAACCGGATCGGTGATCGGCTGCTGGCTGATGCGCCACGGCCTCGATGACGGCGACCCTGTTGCCCGGATTGCGGAATTGCGCGCCGGGCTCCCCGGCGACCGTCCTTCTCCCGAGACGCTCGGGCAGACGAGGCTCGTTCGAGGCTGGAGGCGAGGCTGGTGAAGCGCCTCTGGATCCTTCGTCACACGAAGTCGAGCTGGGACCACCCCGGGCTCGCCGATCACGACCGGCCGCTCGCCCCTCGCGGTAAGAAGGCGGGAAGGCGAATCGCTCGCTGGGCAGAGAGGAATCATGTACGCCCGGATCTCGTGATCTGCTCGACGGCAGTCCGCGCACTGGCGACGCTCGAGCTCGTCCGCCCCGGGCTCGGGAACCCCGCGGAGCGGGTGGACCGCCGGCTCTATCACGCGGCCGTCGACGACGTTCTCGAGCTCGTCGCAGGCGAGGACGATGCCCTGGCAGGGATCCTCCTGATCGGGCACAACCCCACACTGCACGAGCTCGCAATGGTTCTCGCTCCTCCCGGCCCGGATGAGTTTCCGACGGGCGCGTTCGTTGCACTTCAGCTCGAGATCGACGCCTGGCGGGAGTTGCGGCCGGCGTGCGGGCTGATCGACGCATTCGTCGTGCCCCGCTCACTATCGGGTTGAGGGCAGACGCCACTCGTTCACGAAGAAAGTGCCTGGGCGAGCCGAACCGTTGCCCCGAGCAACACGTTTGCTCCGTTGACGCAGTCCTCCCAGCTCGTGTACTCGCTCGGATCGTGACTGACGCCGCCGACCGATGGCACGAAGACCATCCCGATCGGCGTGATCGGAGCGACCGCCTGCGCGTCATGTCCCGCTCCTGACGGCACCTCCATCGCCGAAAGGCCGAGGGCTGTCGCAGCGTCGAACAACGCGGTTCGGAACCGGGGGTCGGTTGGAGTCGGCTCCCAGCGGCCGACGCGCTCCACGGTTACCCCGAGCCCGAATGCGGCTGCTTCTCGGCGCGCCAGGTCGCCGAGCGCAGCCTCGAGCGTCGACAGCTCTGCTGCATCGGGCGAGCGACATTCCATGAGGAGCCGCGCGCCGCGGGGCACAACGTTGAACGAGCCCGGCTCGATCGCGATGTCGCCGACCGTTGCGACGCAACCCGGGAACAGCCTCGTGGTCGTCTCCCGGACGCCGAGCACGAACGCGGCCGCGCCGAGGGATGCATCGCGACGAGCGTCCATCGGTGTCGTTCCCGCGTGGCGGGCCTCGCCCTCGAACTGGACGTGGAATGAGCTCGAGCCGCTGATCGCGGTGACGATTCCGATCTCGACGCCCGCCCGCTCGAGCACCGGCCCCTGCTCGATGTGCAGCTCGAGCAGTCCAACGAGCGTCGTTGGATCGCGACCTGCGGCGAGAATTCCACGCTCGGTCAATCCCATGCGCTCGAATTCGGCGACGAGGAGGTCGCGACCTCCCCGGGGAGCATCGAGATGCTCGGCGGTGAGCTGGCCCGCGAGCGCCCAGCTCCCGAGCGTGCCGACCAACGTTCCCTCCTCGTCGGTGAAATCGATCGCCTCGAGGGCCACGGGCAGAGCGAGTTTCGCATCCTGTACGGCTCGGACGACCTCGAGCGCGCAGAGCACGCCGAGTGCGCCGTCGTAGCGGCCGGCCTCGCGAACGGAATCGAGGTGAGAACCAAGGAGGAGCGTTTTCGCGCCCGGCACGCGACTCGGCAAGATCGCAGAGTGGTTCGCCGCCGAATCGACGCTCGCCTCGAGCCCGGCCGCACGAGCTCGGTCGAGGAACCATGCGCGCGCGTCGAGGTGAGCCGCCGAGAACGTCGTCCTGCGGATCCCACCCTCGGGAGTCCCGCCAAAGCTTGCAAGAGCGTCGAAGTCGGCGCGAAGGCGATCTGCGTCCACACGAATCTGCATCGCGTCGATGCTACAGCGACACCGGCGCACGCCGGCCGCCGCGCCCCTGCTCGCGTACCGCCACCCGGATGACACAGAGTCGGCACACCCGGTGACGGCTGTGCAACCACACTGTCTTCATGGAAGACAACGCTCGCTCTATGGAAGACAACGCTCGCCGGAAACGAACGTCCGGGCTAGGAGGCCTCACCGAGCCAGAGCGCCATCAGGATCGCGTCGACGGGACATCCGTTGCGCAGGTACTGCCCGCGCCGCACGCCCTCACGCTGAAAGCCGTACGCGTCGTAGAGAGCTATCGCCGGCTCGTTCCACGGAAAGACGTGCAGCTCGAGTTTCTGCACTCCCGCGCTCGCCGCCCACGCGACGGCCTGGTCGAGCAGCGCCCTACCCATGCCGCGCCGACGGTGGTTCTCCGCAACCATGATTCCGAGGTCGGCGACGTGCCGGCTCGCCGGATGCACGTCCCGCGAGAGCGAGAGGCGGGCAATCGGGCCGCCGTCCTCCACGGCAACGAATACCGCGGCGTCCGGGTGGCGTCGCACGGCACGCAGGTAACGGCGCTCGTCGGCGATGTTCCGCCATTCCTCGGTCGTCAGGAGCCACGAGCCCTCCTCCCTACCGATCGTGCTCGCAAGCTCGACGAGCGCTTGCGCATCTCCCGGCTCGGCAGGTCGAATCGTGATCACGGAACGACGATCCCGTGACCGCCCCTGCGTGGATCACCTGCTGCACCGAGTCGGCCGTCGGCAAGGCGTTCGACGGCCGAAACTCCGCCAAAGTACAGGTTCCGGCTCGCCCAGCAGTTCACAGTCTGGCCCGTCTCCTCCAACGCCTCCATCACTTCATGCGGCCAGCCGCCTTCGATCTGGACGACATCATCCTCGACGTGCAGCCGGGCGTGGTCGATCGCCGACGCGACGGACTCGCCTCCCGCGACCACGTGGTGGATCACCTGCATGATCGCCCCCGAAAGCCTGACGGAGCCGGCGCTCCCGACAACGAGACGCGGCTCACCGTCGGCGAGGACGAGTGTCGGAGCCATCATGCTCGGCAGGCGCTCGCCCGCAGCCCGTTCGCCCTGGCCGATCACATCGAGCTCCCCGAGCATGTTGTTCAGCTGGAAGCCCCGCGAGAATCGACCCGAGCCGGAACCGAGCGTCGAGGAGAGCGCGGCCGCGTTACCCTCTTCGTCGATGACGGAGACGTGCGTCGTCCCGGTCAGCCCCGGGCCGGCCGACCCCCCGTATCCGCATCTGAGAGCGTCGACGAGAGCGACGGCAAGTGCTACGTCCTCCCCGGCGCCCAACCCGTCGAGCGCGCGAAGCCCGCCCGCGACGACGCCACCACCGAGCGACGGTGGAGGGCACGTAGCAACGCGCATTCCGCGAAAGCTCGCCTCCGTGGGCCTCCGTTCGATAACGCGGTACTCCTCGATATCGGATGCGAGATCCGGTTGGAACTCCGCCACCGCTGCCGGGCCGACGTCGCGCAACCGCTCGAGCCCGTCGACCATCACTCGTGTCTCGGCGCGAGCGCGCGAGCCGTAGATCGCCCGGCCCTCTTCGGTGCGCTCGAGAATCGGGACGAGGATCTCGAGCAGGAACCGCTGTGGGCCGGTCATCTCGACGCCCGTCTCGGCGAGGGCGATCGCGGGCGTGAAGAGGTCGGCCCACGGAACTCGACCGTGCTTCTCGTGCGCCTCCCACAATCCCGGAACGAGGCCGGGAACCGCGACCGACGGCGAGCCGACGTGGAAGACCTGTGTCGACGCGTCACCGAAGTCGATGAGCACCTCGTCCATCTCGCCCGCTCGTCGAGAGGGAACGGCGAAGAAGCAGTCGAGCACCGTGGGTTCCCGGCCAGAGTCACGCAGAAGGAGAAATCCACCTCCCGACGGGCCTGTGAGAGGCCCCTCGGCGACGAACGCTGCAACAGCGGCGGCGACAACCGCGTCCACGGAGTTGCCGCCGCGTGCGAGCGCCCACGCGCCCGCCTCCGCGGTGTGGCGGTTTCCGGCTGCAACGGCGCCGCGCATCCCGAGAGGGTAGTGCCTGTCGGCGCACCACGTCCCGTTCTTCCGGTTCCGACGGCGATGGACGTGGAGACAGCGGATGTGTGTGGGAGATGTTCGGATTCGGCGAGCACACCCGCCGGATCGGGCGGCCCGGCGTCTGAAGACGTATGAGCACGCTCCTGCCCGAGAATCGTCACCGCGATCGTGGCTCCTCGCTCGGACGAATCCTCTCAAGGCGCGATGCATGTGTGCCGACTTCTGGAGTGCAGCCTTGATACGAGATCACCTCACCCGGCGACGCATCACGACGACAGGGATCTCCCTCGTGCTCCTCGCGATTCTCTGCCTTAGCCCATCGCTCCTCGGTGATCGCGTCAGCGAGGCTGTCGGCGGTCTCAACGCGGCCGACCCGGCGAGCCTCTGGATCGCAGCGCTCGCCTTTACGGGAACGAGCCTGTGCGGCGCGCTCGCCTGGCGCGCGGCCCTCACCGCGAGCGGGTCGCCGCTTCCCGCCGTCGACGCGTCAGCGCGCTACGCGGTCGGCTGCGGACTCAACGCCGTTGCCCCGGCACACGTCGGATCAGCCGTGCGCGTGGCGCTCTTCGGGCGTGTCACGAAAGGCGGCTGCTGGACTGTCGGCGGCGCGGCAGCCGCTGTCGGCGCCACACGCACCGTCTGGCTCGGCGTACTCATCGCAATCGGCAGCATGGGCGGAGTTCTTCCCCGTTGGCCACTTCTCGTCATAGCCGCAATCGTCGGCGGCTCGGCCTTCCTCGCGTACGGCGCGCAGCGGTTCACGCTTCCGAGCAAGCTCGACCAGCTGGTCGCCGCGTTCCGGTCGCTCGCTTCCTCGCCCCGTGACCTCGCGATCGTCGCAGGGTGGACGCTGGCGGGAGCGGTCGCGAAGGTCGCAGCGGCCACAGCCATAGGGTTGGCCTTCGGGATCGACAACCCCTTGAAGGCAGCACTGATCGTCGTGCCCGCCGTCGAGCTCGCGGCCTTTCTCCCCTTGACGCCGGGGAACGTGGGTCTCGCAAGCGCAGCCGTTGCGCTTGCGCTCTCCTCGCACGGCGTCGACTCGCAGACCGCGCTGTCAGCGGGGATCGCGTTCGGTGGTGTCGAGCTCCTCACCGGGATGGCGATCGGCGCAGCCGGCGCCCTGGCTCTCGCAGGACCGTGGGTCAGGCCATACGTTCGCGTTGCGGTCGCGAGCGGCGCGACCCTCCTGGCCGCGATTGCCTTCGGCGCGACCGTCGTGTTGCCCGCGGTCTAGCCGCGCGCCGACGCCCCTACTGCAGGAAGCTCGGCAGCTCCGAGTCGTTGTTCGCGCTCCGCGGGGCTGCGGCTGCGGTCGCACCGAACGACGGAGTGAAGGAGCGACGGTGCCCACCACCGAGGCCCGTGGCGATCACGGTCACCCACACCTGCCCGTTGAGGCGCTCGTCGACGGTGGCGCCGAAGATGATGTTCGTATCGTCGGTCGCGGCGCCTCGTACGACCTCGGCTGCCTCGTTCACCTCGAGCAGCGTGAGGTCCTCACCGCCTGCGATCGACAGCAGGATTCCCTTCGCACCGACGATCTCCGTATCGATCAGTGGCGACTTGAGCGCGCGCTCGGCCGCCTCACGCGCGCGGTTTGCGCTCTCCGAGTAGCCGATTCCCATCAACGCCGACCCGGCGCCGGACATGATCGTGCGGACATCGGCGAAGTCGAGGTTGATCAGCCCGGGCATCGTGATGAGGTCGCAGATGCCCTGGACGCCCTGGCGCAGCACGTCGTCTGCGACCTTGAAGGCATCGACCATCGACGTCGTGCGATCGAGCACCTCGAGCAGCCGGTCGTTCGGGATCACGATCACGGTGTCACAGGCGGCGCGTAGCGCCTCGACGCCGGCGTCCGCCGATTGGCGCCGCTTCGTGCCTTCGAACCTGAAAGGCGTCGTCACGATGCCGACGGTGAGCGCGCCGAGATCGCGAGCGATCTTCGCGACGACGGGCGCCGCACCCGTGCCCGTTCCTCCACCTTCGCCGGCGGTGACGAAGACCATGTCCGATCCACGCAGTGCCGAGCGAACCTGGTCGTACGCCTCCTCGGCGGCCATGCGTCCGGTCTCCGGGTCGGCGCCCGAGCCGAGGCCCTGCGTCAACTCCTCGCCGATGTGGATCTTGACGGGAGCGTCGGAGAGGTTCAGCTGCTGCATGTCGGTGTTGACGGCGATGAAATCGACCTGAGCGATGCCTGCATCCATCATGCGGTTGACGGCGTTGAGTCCACCGCCACCGACACCGACGACGCGGATCACGGCGAGGTAGGAGGCGGCATCGCCTCCTACGTTCAGCCTCGGCGCGCCTTCGGGCATCGATGCGATGAACCTGCTTGCTGGAGGCTCATACGGCGGTTCGGGCTTCGCTGCCGGAGGAGAGGCTGCGGCCTTCGCGGCGACCGGCGCGCGAGCGGGCTTGGCCGGCGCTGCGACCGCTTCGGGCGGATCAGATGCCTCGGCCGAATCGTTCTCGCCCGGGCCGGCGCCTGTGACGAAGTCATGGACGTGCTCGACCGTCTCCTCGAGAGCGGCCTCATCTCGACGGCTCCTCGGAGGGGTCTCGGGCGCAGCGGGAGGCTGCAGAATCATGGTCTGCTCGTCGTCGGCCTCTGCGGCAGGCGGAAGCGGCTCCTCGGCGTCGTCGCCCTCCTGGCGCTGAGCAGCCTCGGTCGCGCGGAACAGCTCGGCGAGCGGCCCCTCACGCATGCTCGCGCGCTTCCGCGCCATGCAGCACCTCCTTCGCAAGCTCTCGATACGCCTCGGCCGCTGCCCCTGTCGGGTCGTAACCGAGCACGGAGCTGCCCTTGACCGGCGCCTCCGCGTACCGAACGGTCTTCCTGATTCGTGTCTTGAAGACGAGATCACCGAAGTTCTCCTCGAGAATCTCGACCGCCTCGCGTGCGTGCAGCGTGCGGCCGTCGTACATCGTGGGCACGATCCCCTCGACGCCGACGCGCGGGTTGAGGTTCTCGCGCACCATGGCAAGCGTGTTCTCGAGCTGCACGAGCCCACGCAGAGCGAGGTACTCGCACTGCACAGGCACGATCACGCCGGTAGCCGCGACGAACGCGTTGATCGTCAGCAGGCCGAGGGACGGGGGGGTGTCGATGAGAATGAAGTCGTACCGGTCGCGCACTTCGAGCAGCGCCTTCTCGAGCGATCGCTCGCGTCCGATCAGCGCAGCGAGAGCAAGCTCGGCGCCGGCGAGGTCGATCGACGCCACGGCCAGGTCGACCTCTCGCCGCTCGATCACGTCCGAGATCGGGATCTTGCGGACGAGGACATCGAACATCGAGGTCTCGATCGTGTCCGGGTTGAGACCCTGGCTCATTGTCAAGTTGCCCTGCGGATCGAGATCGACGAGGAGAACGCGGTAGCCCATCTCCTTGAAGGCAACGCCGAGATTCAGCGTTGTCGTCGTCTTGGCGACGCCGCCCTTCTGGTTCGCGAGGGCGATCACCCTCGTGCCAGTGGCGCCCGGCATCGATGCCTTCGGAACGATTGCGGGCGCAGCCGCCGCAATCGGAGCCGTCGGGATCTCGGCAAGCGGCTCGTCGACAGCCACGGGTGCCTCGGGAAGGGGGAGGTCGTCCGCGAAGGTTTCGGGCTCGTCCGAAGGTACGGAATCGGGGCCGCTCATGGCGACATCGAGCTCGTGGTCGACCGTGGCGCTCTGACCGCGCGACGAGGAACGTGGAAGCAAGCGGACAAATCCCATTGCGCCTCGTTCACCGCGGTCCCCCGCTCTCCTTCAATCAATCCTCGCCATCCCAGTAGTCGACTTGCTCGAGTCTTCCGATCACGCCGACGCCACGGAAGCTGATCTTCCCCGACCGCGGGTAGTAACAGATGTCGTTCGGGTCGGAGGTTCCGAAGGCCAGCAGAGTCGCTCCGCGAGCACCCGCGCGAATCGCGTGCGGCCGCTGCGACCCCGCCGGACGCGCGATCGTGCACCCGGCGTGCACCGGGAACTCCTCGATCTCGCCCCCGTCGCGCGGGCTCGGGTAGAGCATCACCGTTCCGTCGCCTTCGAGGACGACGAAGAGCTCCTCCTCGGAGGAGTGCACGTGGGGCGGATTCATCAGCATCCCCGGCTCCACGACGTAGTGCGAGAGACCAACGCGCTCCGAGCCTGCGGCGGCCCCGAGCCCACGGACCTCGCTCGACACAGTTCCCCCCGCTCTCTGCCGCTGCCGTGGCCGGACGTCGTTCACGTTGACGATGCGCGGCGGTCGCTCGGAGAGCTCCTCCCACACCGGAGGCCCGGCTGCGGCCTCCCGCGCCCAGGGATGATCCTCTGGAGCGCCCTGGAGAACCCATGTCGGCCCGAGCCAGGAGACGCCGGCCCGCGGTAGCAGCGTGTTCGCGGGGTAGTGGCGCTGGCCGAACGCAAGCACGACGAGGCCCTCATCCCCGGCGCCGATCGTGTGCGCGTACTCGCAGGCGAGGTGCGAGAGGCAATCCCCTGGGCCGACCGCGAAGGCCTCCTCTTTCTCTCCGTCCCACTGCAGGGAGATGCCGCTCCCCGAGAGCACGTAGAAGATCTCCTCCTCCGAGCCCTCGAGATGCAGAGGTGTAGCCCACTTCCCGGGATCGACGGAAATCCGCCGTACACCGGCCATCACCGAATGGGTGCCAGCCAGATCCTGCCAGGTAGCCGCGATGTGACCGCGTTCCCTCTGGCTGCCCTCGATCTCATGCCAGTCGGTGATCACCCCTCCCAGTCTAGGTGACCGGCGGTCGCCTGGAGGGTCCGCCCTCCGAGAGGCCGGGGATCAGACCGCCACGGGATCGCGCGCGAGCGCCGCGCGGAGCCGGACGACGGCGTCGTCGGCGGAATCACCTCCTTCGACCCGAACCCATGCCTCGGCATCGCGGAGCAATCCTCGTACCTCCTCGAGGAGTTGTGCCGGACTCGCCGCTGAGCGATCGAGAGCTTCGATCCGCTCGAGCCGTTCGATCACTCTGCGCGCCTCTTCCATGTCGAAGAGGCTACGGGGGAACCTGTGCCGTGACTGTTTCGCCTGTGTGTCAGTCCTGTGCCGCGTCGGCGGCGGCGGCGATGTTCTTCAGCATCCCTCCGAAGATGTACCCGTGGAATGGCCAGAGCGCGTACCAGTAGGCGAGACCAAAAAGCCCGGCCGGATCGAAGATCGCGGTCTGGGAGATGATGGACCCAGAACCGTCCTCGGTCGGCGAGACCTCGAACTGCAGCCAGGCGCGCCCGGGCACCTTCATCTCTGCGCTCAGGCGAAGCAGCCTGTCCGGCTCGATCGCGTCGACCCGCCAGAAATCGACGGTATCCCCGACCCGAAGGCCGACCGGGTCGCGTCGTCCACGGCGCAAGCCCGGACCTCCGACAAGGACATCGAGCAGCCCCCGCAGCCGCCAGAGAAGCGCGCCCTTGTACCAGCCCGTCCGTCCTCCGATCGCCTGGATCGGGGAGAACGCTGCCGACGTTGTCGTGCCGACCACAACCGAGCGCGAATCGATGAGACGCGATCCGCGACGCACACCTCCGTAAGGCGGCCTCTCGGCGAACACCTCGTCGGACCAGCGCGTTTCGGCGATCGCCTGATCCTCGAAGACGAGCGCGCGCGCGATCGCGTCGCGCACACCGCGGGGAATCACGGGGAACACGTCGAGCGCACGAGCGTCCTTTACAACAGTCTCGTTCCGGAGTGAATCCACGAGCTTGCGACCAACTCCGGCGTACACCGGTGTGACGAGCCACAGCCACAGGCTCGACAGGCGCGGGGTCAGAACCGGCACCGGGATCATCGTGCGATGAAGATCCCGCTGCGCGGCATACTCTCGCATCAGCTCGAGGTACGTCACGCGATCCGCGCCACCGATCTCGAAAACCTCGGCCCCCTCTGGATCGAAGTCGAGAGCAGCGAGCAGGTACGCGAGCACGTCTTCGATCGCGATCGGTTGCGCCCTGACGCGAACCCAGCGCGGAGTCACCATCACCGGCAACTTCTCCACGAGTGCGCGGATCATCTCGAACGACGCGCTACCCGAGCCGATCACGATCGAAGCGCGAAACTCGATCGTGGGAACGCCCGACGAGCGGAGGATCTCTCCGACCTCCTGGCGCGAGGCGAGGTGCGGCGAGAGGTCGCCGTGGCCAAGTCCGCCCAGGTAGATCACCTTCCGGACGCCTGCCGCCCGCGCCGCCTCGCCGAACGACCCGGCGGCGACGCGATCCTCCTCCGCGAAGGGGCGACTCGAGCTCATCGAGTGCACGAGGTAGTAGACGGTGTCGACGCCTTCGAGAGCGGCAACGATGGTCTCCGGCTTCAAGACGTCACCCTTCACGACCTCGGTTGTGGCCGCGACACTCGGTCTCAGGTACTCCGGTCGCCTAGAGACGCAGCGCACGCGCTCGCCGCGTGCCTCGAGCGCATGGAGCAAGCGGCCGCCGACATAGCCGGTGGCACCCGTGAGAAGTACAAGTCGCCCGGTTGCGATGGCCTCAGTCTAGTCGCAGGGTGTCAGGCGATCAGACGGCGAGGCGGAGGCCACGCCGGTCGCGCACGCCGAGGAGTGCCTCGTCGAGCTCCCGCAGCAGCCCGCAACGATCACCGTGTTGCAGTGTTGCGACGAGCACGCAGCGGGCGGCATCGGCGACCGCGTGAGTGCAGTCGTTTCCGGCAGCGAGATTCGTGAGATCGGCATGCATGAGCGAGCGCTCGGTCGGATCCGACTCGAGCAGGACGGCGGCGCGCAGCGGCCACGTTTCGCCGAGCGCAGCAGCAAACGTCGCACGCAGCTGCTCGGATCGGAAGGGCTCCTGCTGGAAGAGCGACAGCTCCCAGCGGTCGAGCGCCTCGGCAAGAGCGCTGTCGGTATCGGCCAGCGTGAGCCGCAGGAGGAGCTCGCCGGCGAGCGCTCCACGGAACGAGTCGAGGCGTGTAGCTTCGCCGGGGGGTTGGGTCGCAGCGATCGGAAGCACGGGCCTGATCCCGAACGGGCGTCCGTCGAGTGTCTCGAACAGCACGGGGCCCGCCGAGAGCGGCGCCGCGGTGGCAAGGCGGATTGCACTGACGGCGTCGGCGATCTCGGCTGGAGCGTCCGGCGGATCCTCGTCGGCGCCGAGAGCGGCTCGGAGCTCGAGCACGCAGAAGCGATCGGTCTCCCTCCCGAAGTCCTTCGGCATCATCGAGGCGGCCTCCGGCCAGTGGCGGGCGAGCTCACCGTCAGCGACGGGCCGAGCCCGCAAGCCCGGTGCGAGCTCGAACTGCGCCGACATCGAAAGCCCGACGAGAGGTGCAATCGCGGCGTACGTCCGCCGCTCGCCGTAGAGGGAGCGTTCGAGCTCCGCATAGGCCCGATCGAACGCGTCGTCGTCCCAGTCGAATCCACCGCAGGCCTCGGCAGTCGAGACGAGCAACCCCACCAGAATCGTACGGAACAGCGCCTCGTCCTCGGAAGGCTTCCGGCCCACGTGGGCGCGCGCATAGATCGCGGCAGCGGGCTCGCGCTGTAGCTCCTCGAGCGCGATGAGCGCGTCATCACGTCCGCGCAGCTGCGGCACTCGTTCCTCGACGAACGAGCGAACAAGCGGGCGGTACTCGTAGAGGGCAGGCCCGGCTCCGTGTTCGTGCTCGACGAAGGCGATCGGGAGGTCGGCGCCGTCGTCGAGCTCGCGGAGCAGGTACGCGAACGCTCCCAGAACGAAGCCGCGCAGTGACGAGTAGAGCTGAGGAGCTCGAGGAGCCATGCAACGGTCTACGCCTTCCGACGGTGAACTCCTGTTATCTCGCCACCGGCGACGGTCCCCGCTGGCATCCTGGACACCAGTACGCCGTCCGGTTCTCGTCGCCCTGGCCGCGGGCGCGGATGGCCTCACCGCAGCGCGAGCAAGGACGTCCGGTACGGCGATACACCGCGCGTTGCGGCCGCGCGTCGACGACAGCCGCCCGCATCGAGTCTCGAGCCCAGGTCAGCGCGGCAACGAGCTCCCCGTCGTCGACGGACTCGACCGACAGCCATGGAGAAAGACCGGCCTGCCAGAGGGTCTCCGACATCCACATGTTCCCGATCCCCGCCACGAGTCGTTGATCCTGGAGGGCTTCGCCGAGTAATCGACCAGAGGATCCGCGCCGGAGACGAGCTACGAGCGCCACCGGCTCCGTTGCGTCGGCGAGGAGGTCCGAGCCCAGGGTTCGGACGACACGCGCCTCGAGCGTGAGCACGGGCCCGTTCCACTGAGCCGCCTCGACCGCACCGACGCGCAGGACGAGCCACGGCGAACCTCGCCGCGTCTGGGCGGCCGGGCCGATCGTCCACCGCCCGGTCATCCTCAGGTGGCTGCGGAGAAGCACGCGGCCGTCGAACCGGAGGATCAGATGCTTGCCGACGGCCTCGACCGACTCGAGTCGTCGGCCGTCGATCGCGGCGGCGACCCCCGTCACGCGCCCGCGCGGGTTCGGGGACGACGCGCTGACGACATGGCCGACAAGCGGCTGGAGCCGTGCCGCGATCCGGTGGAGAGAGTCACCCTCGGGCATCGGCAACCTAGCCTAATGGCCGCTGAAGCGAGGTTGCACGTGCAAGCTTCGTTCGCTTTGAACCGCTTCAGGGACATGCACCTCGTGTGCTCGCGTCCTGCCGATCATGCAGGGTCCCGCGTTCCAACGAGCCCGACGACCCGGTGATCATCTACCATTCGTCCAGGATTCGTCCAATGACCGACCTCCTCCTCAACATCGCAGCGATCTCAAGGCGAACCGGCGTCGCCCCGGACACGCTCCGGAAGTGGGAGAGCCGCTACGGCGCCCTCCGCCCGAGCCGCACCGCGGGTGGCCAGCGCCGGTACGACGAGGCGGACGTCCAGCGCGTCGAGTGGCTCCGAGACCGCATCGCCGAGGGGTGGCGGATCGGTGAAGCAGCACGAATGCTCGATGCCGAGTCGTCCGCCCTCGACGACCCCGTGGCGTTGCGCGATACGCTGATCGCAGCGATCCGTGGAGTCGATCTGGGTTCGATCACCGCAACACTCGACCAGACATTCGCGGTGCTGCCGCTCGAACGAGCCCTCAACGACGTGGTTACGCCGGCTCTCCACTGGATCGGCGAGGCGTGGCATCGCGGCGAGATCTCGATCGCGCAGGAGCATGCAATCAGCGCGAAGGTTCGCGCGCATCTCACGAGCCTGATGGCGGACGCTCGAGCCGATGTGCGCGGTCTCGCCGTACTCGCGTGTGGTCCGGGCGAGTTCCACGATCTCGGGCTACTGATGCTCGCGGTTGCGCTCCGGGCAGACTGTTGGAGGGTCGAGTACCTCGGTGCCGACACTCCGGCCGATACGGCGATCGAGTTCGCAGAGAAGATCGGCGCGACGATCCTCTGCTTCAGCGCGGCGCGGGACGCGTCGCTCGAAGCGTTGCGCGTCTCTCTCGTCACGCCGACGAGTAGGTCGAACGTCCCGATCGTGATCGGAGGAGGTGCATCCACTCCCGAGCTCGCGCGGGAGCTCGGTGCGACCCACGTCAGCGGCGACCTCGGTGCCGCCGTGACCCGGCTCCGCCGCCTGGCCCGCGCGTGAGTCCCTGGATCCAGGCCGGCCTCGCAGGCGCCGTAGCTGCCACAGCCTGGGGTCTGGTCGAGCCGCTCGATCAGAAGTGGTTCCGATTCCCGTACTCGGACATCGCGATCCTCGGCAAGTTCGCTACTCGGGGGGAGCACTGGCGCGCGGCCGGCTGGGCGATGCACATCGTCAACGGCGCGGTCGCAGGACTCGTGTTCTGGGCACTATTCGAGTGGATCGGGACGAATGCCTTCTGGTTCGCGGTCGCGTTCGCAATGGTCGAGCATCTCGTCACGTATCCCCTGACCGTGCTCACCGACCGTTTCCATCCGGCCCGGGGAGCTCCGGAGCTGCCGGCGATGTCGAGATCGGGCCGGGCGTTCGCGCAGGCAACGTTCCGGCATCTCCTTTTCGGCGTCGTGCTCGGCGTCCTCGTCTCGATCTAGCCGCACTAGGGCCTGAGGACCGCGCGCCGCGGCCCTGCCAGGAATCCGGCCTCGACGAGCAACGCCATGGCCTCTGTCTCCGCAACCGGGAGACCGTCGAAGCGCTCGACCGCAAGGCGCTTCGCATGCCCATCGCGCACCCAGTCCGCGAGTGCACCGAGGGCCGGACGCAGCCACGCCTCCTCGGGCTCACGGAGCGGCACGAGCGTGCGTCCGCCCCGCTCGACGAACAGCGCGGCCGACCCACCGAGCAGGACGACGTGTGCGCCCGCAACCCTGGCTGCTCGCGCACCCGCCCGACGTGGCCACGGCAAAGCGGCGCCGTATGGCTGAGCCGGATCGGCCGCCGCGAGGACGAGCGCGTCCTCGTTCCCACCCGAGCGGAGCTCGCGGAGTCGCTCGACGGCGCCGGCGAGCGCGAACTGGGCACCACCGAGGCCCTCGACGAAGTAGCCGCGGCGACAACCGCCGATCGTCTCGAGGGCACGGAGCTCGCCGTAGACGGCACCGTAGCCTCCGGCGTGGCCCTCCGCGCGGACGCCGTCGCGCACGATAATGCCCTGCCGCTCGAGCAACAGCTCGGCGAGAGCGCGGCGATCGACCGTGGTCGGGAAGAGTCGCGACGTCAGCGACCAGCGGCCCTGAGTCGACGTCGACCCGGCAGCTCGCGTACGCGCAAACCGCCGCGGCCGCCGGTCTGCGACTGGTGTCCCGTACCGGCGCGCTGCCCGCAGTGGCGTCCATGCATCGTTCGTCACCTCCCCGGCCCAGACGAGCTCCCAGAGCGCCGGTAGCGCCACCTCGGCGTCGAGTCCGGTGCCCGCCAGGAGATCGGGCCAGAACTCGGCGGAGCGCTCGAGGGCCTCACGCAGATCCTGCGCCGCCTCGCCCTCGGGCGGCGGGGCGCCCGCAGGCGCACCGAGGAGTGAGGCGTCGGACCTGAAGTAGAGAGCAACCCGGTCGAGCCCCGCTCCCACCCACACCACCTCGCCCGTGGCACAGAGCGCGTCGAGCGACGCCGGCAGGTAGTCGGGAACGCGGCGACGCAGCACCTCGCTCTCCCACAGCGAGACTGGTAGAGGCAGGCCCTGGAGCGGGACGAGCGCCTCGCGGAGGCTCGCGCGGCGGTCGATCCCGTGCCAGGCGGGAAGGAAGCGTCCGAACGCCACCTGCTCCGCCGGCTCGACCTCGCGACGCAACGCGGCGAGTGAGGCTCGGCGGAGCCTTCGAAGCACGTCGGGGTCGCACCACTCCCGCTCGCTGCCGCCGGGGCGGAGCTCGCCACGCACGAGCCTGTCGGCCTGCTCGAGCGATGTGAGGCAGCCTTCGACAGCAGCGAGCTCGAGGCCGTAGCGATCGGCCGCCTCCGCCGTCGTGAACGGGCCGCGCGCCCTCGCAAAGCGCCCGAGGAGGACGCCGAGCGCGTCGGGCACGGTGCCGAGGAACGCCTCGGGGAGACCGCCTGGTGGCATCACACCGAGTGCGTCCCGAAACAGGCCCGCGTCCTCGATCGCGATCAACCGCTCCTCCCCCGCTAGGCGAACGCGTAGCGCTCGACGCTCGGCTTCCAGCACGGCCGCGTGCGCGGCGTCGACCTCGGTGTCACGGAGATCGCCCCGACGACGAAGGAGATCGTGCAGCTCGTCGGGGGATCGTGGGTCGCCCGCCAGTTGCGTCTCGACGTCGGCGAGCGCCGCGGGGTCGAGCAGGTCGCGCAGCTCCTCCTGGCCGAGCAGCTCCCGCAGCAGGTCACGGTCGAGCGACAGTGCCTGGGCGCGCCGCTCCGCGGCAGGCGTGTCGTCCTCGTACATGTAGGTCGCGACGTAGGCGAAGATCAGCGACGAGGCGAACGGCGAGGCCGACGCCGTCTCGACCTCGACGAGGTCGAGCTCACGGGTCTGGAGCCCACGCAGGACTCCCTTCAGCGCGGGCAGGTCGAAGACGTCCTGCAGGCACTCCCGGTACGTCTCGAGGACGATCGGAAAGGACCCGTAGTTGCGGGCGACCTGGAGGAGGCTCTGGGCCTTCAGGCGTTGCTGCCAGAGCGGCGTTCGCTGCCCCGGGCGGCGGCGCGGGATGAGCAGGGCGCGTCCCGCATTCTCCCGGAAGCGAGCGCCGAACAACGCCGTCTGCCCCAGCTCCTGGACGACGAGATCCTCGATCTCCTCGGGCGTCAGGAGGAGGTCGGCGATCGGCGGGGGAAGATCGGCCTCGGGGAGATGGAAGGCGATCCCGTCGTCCGACCAGATCGACTGCACTTCGAGCCCGAGCGAGTCCCGCAGGCGCGCACCGAGAGCCATCGCCCACGGCGCGTGAACCCTGGCGCCGAACGGAGTCAGGATGCAGAGACGCCAGTCACCGATCTCGTCCCGGAAGCGCTCGATCACGATCGTCCGATCGGAGGGGACGACGCCGCCGTTCGCCGCAGCTTGGTCTCTGAGATACGTGAGCAGGTTCTTCGCGGCGAGCTGGTCGAGGTGATAGTCGGTGCCGAGGCTCGCGAGCGCCTTTGCGTCGCTCAGGGCCACGATCTCGCGTGAGGCGCGGCCGATCTTCTCGCCGAGCTCGAACGGCCTCCCCACGCCCTCGCCCTTCCAGAACGGCACGGCGCCGGGTGCGCCCGGCGCGGGCGAGACCAGCACGCGATCGCGGGTGATCTCCTCGATCCGCCAGGTCGAGGCGCCGAGCATGAACGTCTGGCCCTGCCGTGCCTCATAGACCATCTCCTCGTCGAGCTCGCCGACGCGCCCGCCGCCCTCGACCTGAAACACGCCAAACAGCCCCCGATCGGGAATCGTGCCCGCATTCGTCACTGCCAGCCGTCGTGCCCCCTGGCGCCCCTTGACGACGCCCGCGGTACGGTCCCAGACGATCCGTGGCCGGAGCTCCGCGAACTCGTCCGAGGGGTAGCGGCCCGCCAGCATGTCGAGCACGTTCTCGAGCTGCGCACGGGCGAGGTCGGCGAATGGATACGCCCCACGCACGAGCTGGTGGAGGTCGTCGACGGAGATCTCGTCATCGGCGCAGATCGCCACGATCTGCTGGGCGAGGACGTCGAGGGGATTGCGTGGGATATGCGTCTCCTCGATCAGCCCCTCGCGCATCGCCTTCGCGACAACCGCGCACTCGAGGAGGTCGCCACGGAACTTCGGAAAGATCCGGCCCTTCGAGATCGCGCCGAGATCGTGACCCGCGCGACCCACGCGCTGCAGTCCGCGCGCAACCGACTTCGGGCTCTCGACCTGGATCACTAGGTCCACCGCGCCCATGTCGATCCCGAGCTCGAGGGAGGAGGTCGCGACGAGGCAAGGAATCTGGCCCGCCTTCAGCAACTCCTCGATTTCGATGCGCTGCTCCCTCGCGAGCGAGCCGTGATGCGCGCGCGCGATGTTCGCTTCAGCGAGCTCGTTGAGCCGAACCGCGAGCCGCTCGGCAAGGCGCCGGTTGTTCACGAAGACGATCGTCGACCGGTGCTGCTGCACGAGGTCGAGAACCGCGGGATAGATCGACGGCCAGATCGACCGCGCCGTAGCCTCGTAGCCCGCGGCCATCGCGACGTCGTCCTCGACGACATGCTGGCTGAGAGCCGGATTCGAGCCAGGCTCGCGCATGTCCTCGAGCGCGACGACGACCTCGAGGTCGAGCTCCTTGCGGGACCCGGCGTCGACGAGCTGAATCGGACGCCCCCCACCCACGAATCGTCCGATCTCCTCGAGCGGCCGCTGCGTCGCCGAGAGGCCGATGCGCTGGAACGGCTGCGTCGTCACGTGCTCCAGTCGTTCGAGCGAGAGGGCCAGGTGTGCCCCGCGCTTCGTCCCGGCGACCGCGTGCACCTCGTCGATGATCACCGTCTCGACTCCGCGCAGCATCTCGCGTGCCTGCGACGTGAGGAGGAGGAACAGCGACTCCGGCGTGGTGATCAGAATGTCGGGTGGGTTGCGCACCATCTGGCGCCGCTCGCGCTGGTCTGTGTCGCCGGTTCGGACGCCGACGCTCAGCGTCGAGGCGAGACCGACGAGTGGAGCTCGCAGATTGCGCTCGACGTCGTAGTTGAGCGCCTTGAGCGGCGAGATGTAGAGCAGTCGCAGCCCTTCACCCGGGCTCGCGTTGAGCCGGTCGATCCCTGTGAGGAACGCGGCGAGGGTCTTGCCGGAGCCGGTCGGCGCCTGCACGAGGACGTTCGCGCCGGTCGCGATCACCGGCCACGCTGCCTGCTGGGCGGGAGTCGGCCCGGCGAAGACGCGCTCGAACCAGGCTCTCGTCGCGGGCGTGAAGGCGGCGAGCGGATCCATCCAACAAGCGTAACGGGCCGCTCTCATGCCGGGCTGGCCGGGATAGGATCGAGGGATGCCGCAAGCCGAGGCACTCCACTTCACGGGCGACCCAGAGGCAGATGCGTTCCTCGCAGCAAGCCCACTCGCACTTCTGATCGGTTTCGTGCTCGATCAGCAGATCACGGTACAGAAGGCGTTCTCGTCCCCTCTCGAGCTGTCGAAGCGCCTCGGCGGCGCGCTCGATGCGACGGCGATTGCGGCCATGGATCCAGACGCTCTCGTGGAGGCCTTCCGCGAGAAGCCTGCGCTTCATCGCTTCCCCGCCAACATGGCGCGTCGCGTCCAGGAGCACTGTGCGTTCCTGGTCAGCGACTACGGCGGTGACCCCGCAGCGGTCTGGAAGGGAGCGAGGGACGGCGCGGAACTCGAGCGCCGACTGCTCGAGCTGCCGGGCATTGGCGAGATGAAGGCAAGAACGATGATGGGCGTGCTCGCGAAGCGCCTCGGCGTGCGGCCGGAGGGATGGGAAGCCTTCGCCCCGACGCATGAGAGCCTCGGCGATGTCGACTCGCCGGAGGCACTCGCCGAGTACCAGGCTGCAAAGCGTGCGCGCAAAGCGGCGTATCGCGCGAAGGAATCGACCTGACCGATGCCGATCGAGCTTCGAACGCTCACGGACGGCGGCCAGACTGCGACAGAGATAGCCCGTGAGGTCGCCGGCTTCATCGCCGGGGCACACGAGAGCCTCGACCTCGCCTTGTACGACGTCCGCTTCGAGACCGATGCCGGCGCACTCGTGCTGGCGACGCTCCTGGCCGCGAAGCAGCGCGGGATCACGATTCGTCTCGTCTACAACGTCGACCACCCCGGCCCGATCCCGGTGCCGCCGCCGCCCGAGATGACCCCCGCCGCGATCGAAGCGCTTCCTGTACCCACGCGCGGGATCGCCGGCATTCCCGACCTGATGCACCACAAGTACGTCGTGCGAGACGGCACCGACGTGTGGTCGGGATCGACCAACTGGACTGACGACTCCTGGAGCCGACAGGAGAACGTGATCGTGCGCGTGCTCGGCGCGCCTGCGCTCGCCCGGGCGTTCGCTCTCAACCTCGACGAGCTCTGGAGCACGGGCAAGGTCGAGAACACGGGCCGTGTCGAGCCGCGGCCCGTGACCGTCGACGGAGGGACGGAGGTTCGCGCCTGGTTCACCCCGGAGTACGGGGACACTCTCTCGCACCGCGTGGCGAAGTTCCTCGGCCGAGCGAGGAGGCGAATCCGGATCGCTTCCCCCGTGGTGACGTCCGGCCCGATCCTCGGCACGCTCGTCGAGGTCGTGAACGAGGGCCGATGTGACATCGCCGGTGTGATCGACGAAACGCAGGTCGATGAGGTGTTCCGGCAGTGGGCGACGAACGGCGTCAGCGCGTGGAAGATCCCGCTGCTGCGCACGATCCTGACGGGAGCTCCATTCTCGGGTAAACCCTCGACGCGCTGGACGCCGGAGTCACTTCACGACTTCATGCACGCGAAGGTCGTCGTCGCCGACGACGTCACCTTCGTGGGATCGTTCAACTTCTCGCGCTCGGGGGAGCGCAATGCCGAGAACGTACTCGAGATCCACGACTCCACGATCGCGGATCTTCTCGCTGCGTTCGTCGACGAGGTGCGGAATCGCTACCCCGCGACGACGCCCCCTCCGTACGAGGGATGAGCAGCCGCCGCCCGATGCCGAGACCTTCTCGGTGAGGGTCATCGCCGTGGGCGCAGCCGTCGTCGCAACGATCGCTGCCACTGCCGCGTGGGGGTCGCCGCTCCCTCCCGCTAAGGCGTGCCCCCTCTTCCCCGCGGACAACGTGTGGAACCGCCGTGTCGACACCCTTCTCGTGAGGTCGGGTTCGAGTGCGACGGTGGCGGCGATCGGCGGAACGAAGACGATGCATGCCGACTTCGGTGCGGGTCTCTGGAATGGTGGCCCCATCGGCATCCCGATCACCGTCGTCGGCAAGGCCCAACGCAAGAGCAGGGTGACGTTCGAGTATGCGGGCGAGTCCGACAAGGGGCCATATCCGATCCCGCCCGACGTTCGCATCGAAGGCGGACCTTCCTCGAGAGGCGATCGACACGCCCTGATCGTCGACCGCGATGCGTGTCGGCTGTACGAGCTCTACAACCTCCGTCGCCGGGGCGCGCGCTGGACGGCCGGCTCGGGAGCGATCTGGAACCTGCGCTCCAACAAGCTTCGCCCCGCCGGTTGGACATCTGCCGACGCGGCGGGACTGCCGATCCTGCCCGGCCTCGCTCGATACGACGAGGTGGCCCGAGGGCGGATCGACCACGCGCTGCGCTTCACGGTCTCGAGGACTCGCCGTGCCTACGAGTGGCCTGCACGGCATCACGCGAGCTCGCTCACGGATCCCGCGCTGCCGGCGATGGGCGCCCGCGTCCGCCTCAAGCGCGACTTCGACATCTCGGGGTTTCCGCGGCAGTCACGTGTCATCCTCCGGGCCCTCAAGGAGTACGGGATGATCGTCGCCGACAATGGCTCGGACTGGTACGTCTCGGGCGCGCCCGACCAGCGCTGGTCGAACGACGATCTTCACTCCCTCGGCAGCGTTCCCGGGTCGGCCTTCGAGGTCGTCGACACCTCGTCACTGCGTTCCTGACTCGTCTACGATTGGCCCCATGAGCGTCGTCGTCGCCGGAATCAGCGTTCCCGACCCGCTTGGAATCTCACTCACCGCCGTTGGCCCGAAGCCGAACACGCTCGAGGGCAACCCCATCGAATCGGTGCACGAGATCTACACCGAGGATGCGCTCCAGGTCGGAGTCTGGGAGATCACGCCCGGTTCGTTCACGACCGTTAAGGACGGCATCTCCGAGCTGATGCACTTCATCTCGGGCAGCGGCACGATCGTCGGAAACGACGGCACGACGACGGTAATCGCACCCGGCGTCGTCCTGATCACACCCGACGGCTGGTCGGGTACCTGGCACATCAGCGAGACCGCACGCAAGGTCTACGCCATCGTTCCCACACGCTGATCTCCCGACGGAGCTCCCGAGCGAGCCGCCGCGGGGGCTCGGGAGGTTCTCGTCGCAGTAAGCTGCCCCCGTGATCCTCGACAACGGCGTCATCCGGACTCTCGACCCGTCGCTGCCGAGGGCCGGGGCGCTCGCGATCGCCGGGCCGATCGTCGCTGGAGGCGTCGGAACCCACGAGTGGATGCTGCCGACTCCCGAGCGGGTCGACCTCGCAGGGCGCTGCGTCCTCCCGGCGTTCACGGACTCCCACGTGCACTTCCCGACGTGGGCGCTCGCGCGCCATGACGTACGACTCGAGCAGGCTGCGTCCGTTGGGGCGGCACTCGCACTCGTCGCCGCGCATCCTCGCCGCGGCAGCTGGATCCGGGGTACCGGCTGGCGGGATGCAGCCTGGCCCGATCGGCCCACCGCTGCAGCACTCGACACGGTGACAGGGTCGACGCCGACCGCGCTGTGGTCGAAGGACTACCACTCCCTCTGGCTCAACTCGGCCGCGCTCGCCGTCGCTGGCGGCGACCTGGACGTGCGCGGGGGCGTCGTGGAACGGGATTCCCAGGGAATCCCAACCGGAGTTCTCCGCGAGGAGTCGGCGTGGCGCTTCCGCGAACGGTTCGTCGAGATCACCGAGGATGAGTGGGTCGAGGCGACGCGCGAGGGGATCCGCGTCGCGAACGCCCGCGGGGTCGGCGCGATTCACGACAAGGACGGCTGGCTCGGAGCAGCGTCCTTCTTTTCCCGGATCCACGAGCGCGAGGGCCTCTCAATCCGCGTATGGCAGTCGATCCCGGCCGACCGGCTCGACGAGGTCGCAGGGCTTCCACTACCGGCGCGGATCGGCGACGACTTCCTCCGCCTCGGCTATCTCAAGACCTTCATGGACGGCACGCTCGGCTCCCAGACTGCGCTGATGCTCGACGGATCCGGGGTCGAGATCACAACCCGAGCGGAGCTCGAGGAGATCATCCTCCGCGGCACCGAGGCCGGATGGCCGGTCGCAGTGCACGCGATCGGCGACAGGGCGAACCGGAACGCGCTCGACGCGTTCGAGGCGACGCGACACGCCTGGGCGCCGCGCGGACTCCGGCATCGCATCGAGCATGCGCAGTGCCTCGATGCGGCCGATCTGCCGCGCTTCGCGGAGCTCGGGATCGCGTGCTCCGTGCAACTCTCCCACGCCGCCTCCGACCGTGACCTCGCCGACCTCTACTGGGGCGACCGCGCCGAGGGTGCGTACGCGTTCCGCAGCCTCTGGGACTCGGGTGCCGTCGTCGTCAATGGCTCGGACGCGCCCGTCGAGGAACTCGACCCTCTCGCAGGGATCCGCGCCGGCGTCCTTCGCACGATCGACGAGAGACCTGGTTGGCATCCGGAGCAGGCGCTCACCGTCGAGCAGGCGATCCTCGCATCGACCGTGACCCCCGCCTGGCTCGCAGGCGATGAACGCCGCCGTGGCAAGCTCCTGCCCGGCTTCCTCGCCGATCTCGTCGTCCTTTCACGCGACCCCTTCCTCTGCGAAGCGGACGAGCTCGAATCGGTCGAGGTCGTCGCGACGATGGTCGGGGGCCGCTGGGTCCACAATCCGCCGCCCTGGGATTGACCGACTCTGCCGGTATGCTTGGTCTCGTGGCTACTCGAACGATGCTCCAGGTGCACCAGTCCGAGACGTGCTCGGTGGCTGCGACTGCAGAGATCATCGGGGCCAAATGGACTGTCCTCATCGTTCACGAGCTTTCCGAGGGGGCGCGGCGGTTCACGCAGATCGAGCACTCATGCGCCGGCATCAGCCCGCGAACGCTCGCCGAGCGGCTGCGCTGGCTCGAGGCGGAAGGGATCGTCGTCCGCCGCAGCTTCGCCGAATCACCTCCCCGCGTCGAGTACGAGCTCACAGAGAAGGGAGCTGCCCTTCTCCCGCTGATTGCGGAGATGCGCCACTTCGGCCACGACTGGCTCGGCTGCGGGGTGCACGGTGCGTGAGGTGCTCCTGCCTGCACGCTTCGCGTGATCCTGAGGGCGGGAACCTAGGTCCCCCGTGACCCATCGCTCCAAGCGATGGTCAGGTCTGGCGAGCGTCAGCCCGTCGTCCGGGTCTCCGGTTCTCCCCAGACCCTGACGAGTTCAACGACCGTGGCGGCTGCAGCGGCCATGTCCTGCACGCTCGCCCACTCGCGGGTGGAGTGGTAGTTCTGCCCGCCGGTGAAGATGTTCGGCGTCGGTAGGCCCATCGCCGACAGACGGGCACCGTCGGTCCCGCCGCGAATGAGCGCGCGCACGGGCTCGACTCCCGCCCGCCGGATCGCGTCCTCTGCCGCCGCGATGACGCGAGGGTGCGTGTCGATCACCGGGCGCATGTTGCGATAGGTCTCCTGCACTTCGACCGTCACGCGCGCCCGCGGCTCGCGCTCCCCGACAGCCTCGGCAAGTCGACGGACGAGCGCAGTGTGCTCGTCGAGTAGAGCGTCATCGTGATCACGGACGATCAGCACCACCGTGGTCTCCTCCACACCGCCGCTGATCCGCGAGGGATGGATGAAGCCCTCCCGGTCATCCGTCGTCTCCGGTGACAACGCAACAAGGGGAAGCGAGGCGATGAACTGGGCTGCGAGCTTCACGGCGTTCACGAGTTTCCCCTTCGCCGAGCCGGGATGCGCGCCGCGACCACGGAACGTGACGCGCACCTGGAAGGCAGAGAACGTCTCGATCTCGAGCTCGCCGAGGCCTGACCCATCGAGCGTGTACGCCGCTTCCGCTCCGAACTTCTCGAGGTCGAAGTGATCGGTGCCGCGCCCAACCTCCTCGTCGACCGTGAACGCGACACGCACGGTGGCGCGCGGCTCGGGCGTGCCGATCAGATGTGCCATCGCCGCCATGATCTCGGCGACACCGGCCTTGTCGTCGGCCCCGAGCAGCGTCGTGCCGTCACTCGTGACGATGTCGTGGCCGACGCGTTCGGCGAGCGCGAGCTCCTCGGCCGGGTCGATGACCTGGCTCGGATCGCCGGGCAGCGTGAGAGCCTGACCGTTGTAGTTCTCGTGCACGATCGGCGAGACTCCCGTCCCGGGCGACTCCGGTGTCGTGTCGACGTGTGCGATCAGGCCGATCACGGGCGCGCCCTCGGTTCCCGGCAGAGTCGCGAAGACGTAGCCGTGCTCCGTCAGCTCGATGTCGTCGAGTCCGATCTCGGTGAGCTCGCTGACGAGGAGACGGGAGAGGTCGAGCTGCTTCGCGGTACTCGGATAGGTCGTGGAGTCCTCCTGCGCCTGCGTGTCGATCCGGACGTAGCGAAGAAAGCGCTGTAGGACGTCGTCCGAGAGCCTCGCGGCGAGCGGCGAGGAGAACGGGGCGCTAGCCAAGGTCAGCTAGATGCCGGTAGAGGGCGGCGGCAGCCTCGATCCCGAGCGGAAGGTACGACGTCGGGATGCGCTCGTTCGGGGAGTGGACGTTGGACTCGTTGAGAGAAAACCCCGTCAGCACCGTCGCAACGCCGCGCGACGCGAGCGCCGAGACGAGCGGAATCGCTCCGCCGGATCGAATCAGCAGAGGTCGGACGCCGAGAACCTCCTCGAACGCGTCGAGGCCGAGGACGATGGCACGCGCGTCCGATGGGATCAGTCCGGGCGGCGCAGCAGACAGGCGGGTGATCTCGAGCTCCGAACCTGCGGGAGCCGCTTCGCGAAGGAGGGTCTCGAAGGCGTCTGTGATGACGGCCGGGTCCTGGTCGCCGACGAGCCGGATCGAGACGTTGGCCTCGGCCGAAACCGCGATGACGGTCTTTTGCAGCACGGGCGAGCCGCCCTGGACGCCGTGCACGTCGACCGAGGGCTCGCCCCAGGTGCGGAGGTAGAACTCATCGGCAGCCCCGGGGTCAGCAGGCACCGAACCGGCGGCGGCGATCTCCGCTCGGCCGGCTGGAAGGGCCGCCCACCCCGCCACCTCGGCGTCGGAAGGTGGCACGACGCCGACTCGCAGTTCCTCGGGCACGCGTCCGTCTCGAGGGAGAACCGCCGAGAGCGTTTGCATCAGCGCATGCATCGCATTCAGGGAGGCACCTCCGTACATGCCCGAATGGAGGTCGCGCGTTCCGGTGCGAACAGTGACGTGGAAGTAACAGAGGCCTCGCACTGCGACGTTGAAGGCCGGGACGCCTCGCTCGATCATGCCGCTATCGAAGACGATCGCCGCGTCTGCCCCGCGCTCGTCGGCCGCAACCCAGTCGACGATCGAGTGCCCACCGATCTCCTCCTCCCCGTCGCAGGCGATCCGCAGGTTGACGGGGAGCTCACCCGCCGCTGCGAGAAGCCCCGCAGCTTTCAGGAGCATGTAGAGCTGTCCCTTGTCGTCTGCGATTCCGCGGGCGTACAGCCAGCCGTCGCGGTCGACGAGATCGAACGGCGGCGACGACCAGAGATCGAGGGGGTCGGGCGGCTGTACGTCGAAGTGGCCGTAGCAGAGGATCGTCGGCGCGGAGTCGGCGTTGTGAGAGGCCCGGACCTCCCCGATGACGAGCGGTCGCTTGCCCCAAGGGATCACGTCGGCGGCGCCACCTGCGCGCCGCACGCGCTCGGCCACCCATTCCGCCGCCGCGGCAACGTCGCCCTGGTGCGCCGGGTCGGCGCTGACAGAGGGGATCGCGATGAACTCGGAAAGCTCAGCGATCAATGCGTCGAGGGGCGGCATCTCCACGGCGAGGGCAGTCTAGCCACGCCGCGTCAACAGCCACGAGAAGGGAGGGGTTACGCGGAACCGTAGGTTCCCGGCTTCGGGTTCCACCCGAGGCGTGGACAGATGAACGAGTCGCTACGCGACGTCGCGCACGTTGCCGGCCTCGGCGAGCGCGCGCAGTTTCTTCAGGCTCTGATGCTCGATCTGGCGGATCCGCTCACGCGTCACGTTGAACGCACGGCCGACCTCGTCGAGCGTCTGGGGCTGCTGGCCGTTGAGGCCGTAACGAAGCTCGAGCACCTCCCGCTCTCGCGGCGAGAGTGACCCGAGAATCGAGCGTAGCGCCTCGCGCCGCAGGGTCACTTCCGCCGCCTCGTCGGGCAGCTGCGCGGTCACGTCGGTGAGGAAGTGGCCGAACTCCGATTCATCATCGTCACCGACAGGCTTCTCGAGCGACACCGGGGTCTGGGCCGAGCGCAGGATCTGCTCGACCTCGTCCACCGTGAAGTCGAGATCGTGCGCGATCTCCGCGATCGTCGGGTCGCGCGCCAACTCGGAGCGGAGCTTGCGCTCGCTGCGATGGATCTTGTTGAGCTTCTCGACGACGTGCACCGGCATCCGGATCGTGCGCCCCTTGTCGGCAATCGCGCGTGCGACGGCCTGCCGGATCCACCACGTGGCGTAGGTGGAGAACTTGAAGCCCTTTCGATAGTCGAACTTCTCGGCGGCCCGCACGAGCCCGATCGTCCCCTCCTGGATCAGGTCGAGGAACGGAAGCCCCTGGTTGCGGTAGCGCTTCGCGATCGAGACGACGAGCCGGAGATTCGCCTCGACCATCGCCTGCTTCGCACTGTGATCGCCGAGCTCGATCCGCTTTGCGAGCTCCACCTCTTGAGCGGCCGTGAGGAGCGAGACCCTGCCGATGTCCTTGAGGAACAGCTGCAGCGTATCCGTGGAGATCTCGGCCTCGGCAGCCCACTCCTTCTCGGCCTCGGCCTCGCTTTGCTCGGTGCCGACGACGTCGACCTGCGCCTCCTCGAGAGCCGTGTAGAACTCGTCGAGCTGGGCGGTATCGAGATCGAGTTCGTCGAGCGCGAGGGCTATCTCCTCGGCATCGAGCTTGCCGGCACCCCGGCCGGCCTCGTAGAGCGTCCGGACTTCGAGCAGGTCGAGGACTCCTGCGTTGACAGGGGCTGCTGCCGTACCGCTCGAATCAGCTGCACTCAAGAACATCCCCCTTGGCGACCGAACAGCCCTGACGGTAGCCGTCGGACAGCCTCCAAGTCAAAGATTACGTCCGTTCCGCTCAAATGCCAGCGGCGCGCAGCTGCTCGAGATACTGCTTCGCAACCGCGACGAGCCGCGAGTCCGGCTCGACTCTGGCAACGAGCTCGAGCTGCCGGCGGGCCTCTTTCACCTGCCCCGACCAGAGGAGCAGGAGCCCGAGATGGAAGCGAACCGTTCCGGCTCGAGGAAACCTCCGCGAGAGCGGCCCGAGGCGGGAAAACGCGTCGACGGGGCGAGCCTTGTCGAACAGACCGACTGCCGCAGCGACGCGCGCCTCGGGATTGCTCGGATCGAGCCGCGCCGCCTGGGCGAAGATGCGTTGCGCGGAGCGCTGCCTCCCGAGCCGTTGCAATGCGACACCGTAGAAGAGCTGGTCAGCAACGGAACCTCCTCTTGCACGACGCTCGAGGGCGGCGAACTGGGACGCCGCCGGAAGCGCTCGGACGGCCCGAGGCACGTTCTCGACCGGAACGAAGAGCGGCAGGTTCCGGGCAAACTCGGGGTGGAGTAGATTCCCGGCGGTCACGGCGTACGCCGTGTCCGGCTCGAGCTCGGCAGCGGACTGCCACGCCGCCTTGGCGTCGGCCTCACCTGTCCAGTACCGTGCGATCCCGAGGTTGAGCTGGACGGCCGCACTCGTCGGATGCAGGCCCGAGAGCTCGGTCAGCCGTGCCAATGTGTCTTTCGGCCAATCGCTGACTGCCCGACCGATGCGCGCCTCGAGCGAGTCGTGGCGGGCGAACTGCTCCCCGGCCTCGGCCTTGCTCCCCGCCCCGTAGAGGCGCAGCGCCTCGCGGAGGTCGCGGGCCTCCCGGTCGACGCGAACTCCCAGGTCGAGTGACAGCGGCGGATTGCCCTCCCGGAGCTTGGGCCTCTCGCCAGCCGCGCCCGTGGGCTCGCTACCCGAGGCGGCGGTGATTCCGGCAACGGCACCACCGACGACGAGCGCCAGGGCGGCAACGACGAGGGTTGTTCTCCTGCGCACGGTCACGACCGAACGGTAGCCGCGCGGCGCTCGGGGCCGGTTTCCAGAAGTGGCCTGCACGCTATACTCTTGGAAGTAATGGCAACCTACCGCGAGCTCCTCAACCAGGTGAAGTCCGAGATCGACGAGATCGGCTCGCCGGATCTCCATGACCGGCTTGCGGCCGGCGACCGACCCCTGCTCCTCGATTGCCGGGAGCAGGACGAGTGGGACGAGGGGCACCTCCCTGGCGCCATCCACATTTCTCGCGGGAACCTCGAAGCTCGGATCGAATCCGTGATTCCGGACAAGTCTCGCGAGGTGATCGTCTATTGCGCCGCCGGGGCCAGGTCGGCGTTCGTCGCCAAATCGCTCCACGAGCTCGGCTATGCCGACGTCACCTCGATGTCCGGCGGCTTCTCGGAGTGGAAGCACAACGGCTATACGTTCGAGACCCCGCGCGCCCTCAGCCCGGAGCAGCGCGCGCGCTACTCACGTCACATCCTGATTCCGGAGGTTGGCGAGGTCGGGCAGCAGAAGCTCCTCGACGCCCGTGTCCTCCTGATCGGTGCGGGTGGCCTCGGTTCCCCTTCTTCCCTCTACCTCGCCGCGGCAGGCGTCGGAACGCTCGGAATCATCGACGCCGACATCGTCGATGACTCGAACCTTCAGCGCCAGATCGTCCACTCGACGAACACGCTCGGCGAGCCGAAGGTGCTGTCTGCAAAGAAGGCGATCGAGGCGCTCAATCCCGATGTCACTGTCGTCCCCTACGAGGAGCGTCTGACCTCGGAGAACGTCGAGCGCATCCTCGCCGACGGGTGGGACGTGATCGTCGACGGGGCGGACAACTTTCCGACGCGGTACCTCGTCAACGACGCCTCGGTGTGGCACGACATCCCGGTCGTCCACGGCTCGATTTATCGCTTCGAAGGGCAGGTCACCGTCTTCCGTCCTCATGTCGGTCCCTGTTATCGCTGCCTCTACCCCACCCCACCGCCGCCGGAGCTAGCACCGAGCTGCGCCGAGGGCGGCGTCCTCGGAGTCCTGCCCGGAATCGTCGGGTCGCTTCAGGCGAGCGAGGCGTTGAAGCTGATCCTCGGTGCCGGCGAGACCCTGACGGGCCGGCTGCTGCTCTTCGATGCGCTCTACACGACCTTCGACGAGGTCGCAGTAAAGAAGGATCCTGGTTGCCCCGTCTGCGGCGACTCGCCGACGATCTCGGAGTACATCGATTACGTCGAGTTCTGTCAGGGCCCGGTACACGTATGACCCCGGTTCGCATTCCTCCCACGCTGCGGGGCGAGGTTGGCGGCGAGCGTCAGGTCGAGGCCGACGGCGCGACGGTTCGTGCCGTGCTCGAAGATCTCGTCGCCAGGTTCCCCGCGCTCCGCTCGCAGATCTTCAGCGACGGTGAGATCGCGACCTTCGTCAACGTCTACCTCGGCGGCGAGGACGTGCGGACGCTCGACGGCCTCGACACCGACGTCACGCCGGGCCAGACCGTGATCCTCTTGCCGGCGATGGCCGGCGGCTCGACGCCCCCACGCTCGCGGCCGGTCGTCCCCTCGCTGCTCGACCTCGTCGGCAACACGCCGCTCGTCGAGCTGCCGCGGATCTCCCCGAAGCCGTCGGTGCAAATCTACGCGAAGCTCGAAGGTCAGAACCCGACCGGCTCGATCAAGGATCGGGTTGCCAAGTCGATGATCGAGGCCGCCGAGGCCTCCGGCGAGCTCAAGCCGGGCCGTCACCTCCTCGAGCCGACCTCCGGCAACACCGGGCATTCGCTCGCAATGATCGCGAAGCTCAAGGGGTATCCACTGACGGTCGTGATGCCCGAGAACGCAACCGAGGAGCGCAAGCGCTTGCTGCGCCTCTTCGGCGCAGAGGTCGTCCTCTCGCCCGGAGGCGAAGGCTCGAACGGGGCTGTTCGGCTCGCCCTCGAGCTCGCGGAGCATGACCCGAAGTACTTCATGCCGTTCCAGTACGCGAACCCGGCGAACCCGCGTGCTCACTACGAGGGGACGGGCGCCGAGATCGCAGAGGCGCTCGAGCACATCGACGTGCTCGTCGCGGGGCTCGGAACAGGCGGCACGCTGATGGGAGCCGGCGAGCGGCTGCGCGAGTCGTTCCCGAACATCGTGATCGCCGCAGCCGAGCCGCTGCCGGGCGACTCGGTGATGGGGCTTCGCTCGCTCGAGGACGGCTACGTCCCTCCGATCCTCGACGTCTCGAAGCTCGACCGGAAAGTGCTCGTCTCGAATGCCGAGTCGGTGCGGGCCGTACGCGCGCTGCTCGAACTCGAGGGGATCTTTGCCGGCGTCTCGTGCGGAGCGGCCATCCACGTCGCGCGCAAGATCGCCGAGGAGATGGCCGGGGGCGTGATCGTCACGATTCTCGCCGACGCCGGCTGGAAGTACCTCTCCGCGGACTTCTGGGAGGCCTCCGACGGAGACCTCGAGGAGTCCATGGAACGCACGATCTGGTGGTAGCTGCTTCCCCCGAGCAAAGGTTGGTGCGGGCCGCGGGCGTGCCGTCGGGGGAAGCAGCATAGAAATGGGAGTTTTCACGGTGAGGGTGTCCCGATGATGGTTCCCGCCTCGGTGCGCGCTGCGCTAGTTGCCCACGCCACGGCTGAGTTGCCCAACGAGGCATGCGGACTCGTACTGTTCGAAGGCGACGTTGCGGTCGAGTACGTTCCTGGCCGCAACGCATCTCCCTCGCCCTATCACTTCGAGCTCGAGATCGACCCGCTCGCTTGGGCCGATCTGAACGACCGCAACGTCACGCAGGCCGTCTTCCACTCGCACATCTCCTCGCCCCCGCGCCCCTCCCGAACCGACGTGCAGAACATCGGCCTGTGGGCAGGTCAGCCGTATCTGATTTACACCGTGCGCACCGACGAGCTCGCGGCATGGCGCATCCTCGACGGTGGGGCGATCGCCCCGGTCCTTCTCACGGGTTCCTGAAGGCGCCGTGTGTGTCGGGACGAACGTTCGCCCCGACACACGAGAGCCACGACTACCTGATGGTGAACGAGCCCTTCATGAAGAGGTGGGGATCGCACACGAACTTGTAGGTGCCCTTCTTCAGCCTGACGATGAACGCCTTCGTCCCGATCGCCGAGACGCTCGTCTTGACGTTGACGCCCGGCCCCGTCAGGTGAAAGTTATGGTTATTCGCCTTGTCATTGATCACGATCTTGGTCAGGCCCGCGACCTTCGGCTTCGAAACCATCGAGATCGTAAATCCCGGGCCGACAGTACCCTTGAAAACCGGCGTCGCGGCGACGGCCGGCAGAGCGGCTGCTAGCGCAGTCGCGAGTGCCCCTATGACGACAATCCGCTTCATCGTTCTCCTCGGTCTGTAGGTGATTGCATACGACTACTACGAGCGTAGCCGTCGGACGGTTTGCCAGGCTTCACAGCGCGATGACCTGATTCTCGGCCGCGGAGCGAAACAGCGCCTCGATCGTGCGTACCTGTCCCAGCGCATCCGCCCGGCCGAGCAGCGGCTCGCGTTCGCCCCGGATCGCAGCGTTCATGTCTTCGAGCTCGAGCCGGTACGGGTTCGCCCTTTCCACCTCGATGAGCTCGTCCGCGCCGTCCCGCCGCAGCTCGATCACCGGGTTCTGGCAGTGCCACGGGTCGTCGAGGAAGATGGATCCTTCCGTCCCAATCGCCTCTAGCTCGTCTCGGTTCGGGAGTGACGTTCCGCAATCGAATAGTGCGGTGACGTTGTTCGAGAATCGCAGCTGGCCGCTGAAGACCCAGTCGGTGCCACTCGTGCCGATGAAGGCGGAACCAACGACGGACTCGGGCTCACCGCCGAGCAGACGAGCACCACTGATGCAGTAACACCCGACATCCATCAACGCGCCACCGTCGACATCGGTGCGCAGCCTGATGTTCTCGGCGTCGTAGAGGGAGTAGCTGAACGCCGTCCGGATGACGCGAAGATCACCGATCGCGCCGGAGGCTACGAGCTCGACGAGTCGTGCAGCCTGCGGGTGGTGGCGGTACATGAACGCCTCGGCGAGGTGAAGCCCTGTCCGGTCGGCGGCATCGAACGCCGCCTCGACATCGCCGATATGACGGCTGAACGGCTTCTCGCAGAGCACGTGCTTCCCGGCCTCGAGGGCCCGGATCGACCACTCGGTGTGCATCGTGTTCGGCAGCGGGTTGTAGATCGCCTCGACGTCTGGATCCGCGAGAAGCTCGTCGTACGTTCCGTAGGCACGTTCGATGCCCCGCTCGCGCGCATACTCCTCGGCGCGCCCGAGCGTGCGGCTCGCGACGGCGATGATCTCCACTTCGTCCGACTCCGCGGCGCCCGCGAGCAGCTTGCCGTTGATGTCAGCGGTCGAGAGAAGTCCCCACTTCACTGGTCGTTTCATCGTGCGTTCTCCTTCACTGCGTCGAGGGCCGGGTACAGCGCACGGAAGCGCGCGTAGGTGTTCTCGTAGACTGCCTGCCAGGCGGGATCGGGCTCGACGGTCTCCCGCACGTGGACGCACCGGCGCACCGCATCGGGCACGTCGTCGAAGAAGCCGCCCGCCACTCCTCCGAGCAGAGCGGCTCCGAACGCCGAGCCCTCCTCGACCGCCGTCAGCTCGATCGGTAGCCCGAGCGCAGAGGCGACGATGCGAAGCCACAGCCCACGCGCGCCACCGCCCGAGACCCTTGCCCGGTCGCACGGCCCACCGAGAGCACGAACGAGCTCGAGCGAGTCACGGAGGCCGAATGCTACGCCCTCGAGCACGGCGCGCACGAGGGCGCCGCGGTCGTGCCGGAGCTCGAGACCGGTGAAGGCCGCACGTGCAGACGGATCGGCGTGCGGCGTCCGTTCCCCCGCGAGGTACGGAGCGAACAGCAGCCCGTCGGCTCCGGGCCCCCACGCCTCCGCCTCCGCAACAAGGTCGCCGAAGGGCGTGTCGGGCGCGAGCCGGTCGCGCAGCCACTGCAGTGAGCCTGCGGCCGAGAGCATGACGCCCATCGCGTGCCACTGGCCCGGCACGGCATGGCAAAAAGAGTGCACGCGCGCCTGTGGATCGCTGGCGAATGCGGGGAGTGCCGCGAAGACGACGCCGGACGTGCCCATCACGATCGAGAGCGGCCCAGGACGATCGATCCCGACGCCAAGGGCAGCCGCAGCGCAATCCCCCGCGCCGGCCGCGACCGGAATGCCTCGTGGCACGATTCCACAACCAATCGTCATGCCCGAGACCTCGGGCGACTCGAGCAGTGGCGGCAGGATCGCGGGATCGAGGTCGAGACCGTCGAGCACGTCGGTCGACCAGCGACGTCGAGCGACGTCGAGCAGGAGCGTTCCCGACGCATCGGCGACGTCGGTCGCCCACTCTCCGGTGAGCCGAAGCCGGATGTAGTCCTTGGGGAGCATGATTCGCGCGATCCGGGCGTAGGCGTCAGGCTCGTGGCGGCGGAGCCAGAGGAGCTTCGGCGCCGTGAACCCCGTCAATGCACGGTTACCCGTGAGGGAGATCAGGCGCTCGAGCCCGATGCGCTCCTCGATCTCCGCGCATTCGGCGGCTGTTCGCTGGTCGTTCCAGAGGATTGCGGGTCGGATCACCTGGCCGGCCTCATCGAGCGCCACAAGGCCGTGCATCTGCCCCGAGAGGCCGATGCTCGCGATCTCGAGCGACCCGAGATCGGCGATCGCGGCTCGCGTTGCACCCCACCAGTCCTCGGGGTTCTGCTCCGACCAGCCCGGCCTCGGAGTCGAAAGCGGATACCCGTGCTCCGCCCGCGCGACGATTTCGCCGTCCCGGCCGACGGCGATCGCCTTCACACCGGTCGTGCCGATGTCGAGGCCGACGATCACGGTGATAGCGTCAGCCGACATGGAAGTGACCCGTTTCGCCGACGGTCTCTGGCGCTGGACCACGTACCACGAGGAATGGCGCGACGAGGTCGGTTGCGTCTACTACGAAGGCCCCGGCGCGATCGTCCTGATCGATCCGCTCGTGCCGGCCGATCCGTCCGAGGCGACGCGTTTCTGGGAGGCGCTCGACCGCGACGTCTCGCGCGTGAACACGGCCGTCCACGTGTACATCACGGTCTTCTGGCACGCGCGCAGCGCGGGAGAGATCGTCCGGCGCTATCGCGGCACACTGCACGCGCCGAGCCGGGCGCGCTCGGCCAACGAGAAACGCACCGGGGTCGCCCCCTCGGTGTTCAGGCCGGGTGACCGGCTGCCGGGCGGGATCGAGGCCCTTGCAACAGGCCGCTCCACCGAGGTTGCGTACTGGATTCCCGAACATCGAGCAATCGTGCCGGGAGACGTTCTGGTCGGTGCCGACAACGGCGGCCTCCGGCTCTGTCCCGCCTCGTGGCTGCCTGCGAGCGTCACTCCCGGCAGGGTGCGGGAGGCGCTGAAGCCGCTGCTCGACTTGCCCGTCGAGCGCGTGCTCGTCTCGCACGGTGAGCCGGTGACTGCCGAGGCGGGGGCGCGACTCGGCGAAGCACTCCAGCTCGAGTAGCGCTCTCACGCGCACAGCTCCCGCGCGACCGCGAGATAGGCGTCGTGGCAACGCTCGAGCGAAGCAAGGTCGACCCACTCGTCGACACCGTGAATGTCGCCGACGATCGGGCCGAAGAGGAGCGTGGGAATGCCCGCGTCCGCGAGCAGGGCGGAGTCAGCCCAGAAGGCGACGCCCCCCACCGCCTCATGACCGAGATGCCGGTGCAGCGCGGCGACGACCGGAGAATCGACGGCAGTCTCGAACGGGCCGCGGTGGAATGGGACACGGACGATCGCTCCCGTTCCCGCCGCGAGCTCCTCGAGGTCGGCAAGCACGTCGGCCCGCGTCTCGCCCGGAACGGTCCGCCGCTCGCCCTTCAGCAGGCAACCCGCCGGGTAGCTCGAGTACTCCTGCCCTCCCTCGATCACCGAGGCATGAACGGAGCCTGTTCCGAGGAGTCTGTGACCGCCCGCACCGCGCAGCCGTGCGTCGAGTGCCGCGATGCCTGTGAGCACTGGGCCCATGGCCGCGATCGCATCGACTCCGAGGTCGGGGCGCGATCCATGCGCTGCACGCCCGACCGTCTCGACCTCGAAGGCGACAAAACCCTTGTGAGCGATTGCGACGACCTCGTCCGTCGGCTCAGTGACGATCGCGGCGTCGGCGGAGGTTTGTCGAACGAGCGCTTCCGTGCCGAGGCTGCCCACCTCCTCATCGGCTACGGCCGCGACGATCACGTCACCTCGCAATCCCTCCGAAACGACGGCGGCTCCGACGAGCATGCTCGCCGCGAGAGAGCCCTTCATATCCCCGGCACCACGCCCGTGCAGGCGACCGCCACGGACGACCGGAGTGAACGGGTTCGCGACGCCCGCGACCCCCACGGTATCCATGTGCGCGTTCAGCAGCAGCGAGCGCCCGCCGCCCCTCCCCCGGGCAACCCCGACGACATTGGGTCGACCTGGAGCCGCCTCGTAGAGCTCGACCTCGAGACCCGCAGCTTCGAGCCATGAGGCGACGAACGCTGCAATCTTCGCCTCACCGACGCCGTCGACCACGAGATCGGGGTTCGTCGACTCGATTGCGACGAGTCGTCCCGTCAACTCCGCCAGGTCGTCGAGGACGCTACGCACCGAGCGCGGCGTACACGATCTCATAGGCACGAACCGCGTCCTTCGTGCTCTGGGCCTCTCGGAGGGCCACATCGTCGATCTTCGCTGCCACGGAGTCGATGAAGTTCCACTGCAGCACCGATCGCTTCACGGCGGCGACGGCGTCCTCGGTGTACGGGTAGAGGTCGAAGCCGAGGTACTCGCCGTTCGCGCCATAGTTCGCGCGGCGCAGCTCGAGTGCCAACTCGATCGTCTCCATGAAGGCAGTTGCACCGACCATGTTGTCGTCGTCGAAGGTGCCCCAGCCCGAGTTCGCATGCTGGTGACCGAGCAGGCCCTCCGCGGCGAGCATCGCGGCGTACTCGCCGAGCGACTCGCCGTTCATGATCAGGTGCTGCCAATCCATGTTGACCTGGACGTTCGTGATCCCCTGTGCCCGCAGCGTGTGAATCACGTGCAGCGTCATGCCGATGTTGCGCATGAAGATCTTCATCGCCGGCTCGGAGTTCTTGTGCTCGAGGAACAACTTCACACCATGCTTTGCGCACGTCTCGGCTGCCTCGGCGATGCCCTCGATGAACCACTCCCACGCCTGCGCGTAGGACGTCTGGAACGGGTAGTTGTAGCCCTCGATGCCAGGCCAGCAGATCATGTTCGCGCCCACGGCGCCAGCGAGGTCGGCGGTCTCGCGGGTCAATCGTCGTGCCTCAGCGCGCGTCGCAGCGTCCGGTGCCGTCAACCCACCACGCCCGAAGCGTGAATCCGTGTGGAGCCCCGTGCAGACCGCCGCGATCCCGTGCCCGCCGAGCGCCTCGCGCACCTCGTCGAGGTTGTCGGGGTTGAGCTCGCCCGGATAGTGAAACTCGTAGTCGTCCATCAGGTCGCCGAGACCCTGGACCGCGCGACGCACCTTGGTCGCCGTCGACTCGTTCGTATGCTCGGGCTGGTAGCCCATCGGCACGAAACGAGTGATCATCGGACCGAGCGCCCAGATACCTAGGGAAGTCTTCATCTGCTGGTTCTCCTCGCGGTCAGGGGGTGACTCGTAGTATCTCCGAAATACACGGGGCGTTGCGCCGCCGCCGAATGACGGAAAATCGTGTCACACGGCTTTGGCGCCCACCCGAGAACAGACCGGATACCGCGTACTAGATGGAAGGAGCGAACGCGTGAGCGAAAACGCAAGGGGGATCGGCGCGAAGGTGAGCGATGCGGCGATCGGAGAGATCGACGAGATCGGGATCGGGATGCTCGGCTACGCCTTCATGGGCAAGGCCCATTCCAATGCGTTCCGGAAGATCGCGTACATGACGTGGCCACCGCCGCTCAAGCCGAGGCTCGTAGCGATCGCCGGCCGAGACGAGGCCGCAGTCGCGGGAGCCGCGCAACGCTACGGCTACGAGCGCTGGACGACCGACTGGCGCGACATCGTCAGCGACCCGTCGATCGGGCTCTTCGACAACGGCGGTCCGAACTCGCTCCATGCCGAACCGACGATCGCTGCAGCAGAGGCAGGCAAGCACGTCCTCTGCGAGAAGCCGCTCGGCCGCGACGCCGACGAGAGCTACGACATCTGGCAGCGCGTCGCAGCGACCGGCGTGAAGCATCTCTGCGCCTTCAACTACCGCTTCGTACCTGCGGTGCGCCTCGCGCGGGACATGATCGATGCAGGCGACCTCGGCGAGATACGCCACTTCCGCGGCCGCTACCTGCAGGACTGGGGCGACGACCCGAGCCTCGACACGTGGCGATTCGACGCGACCGCCGCGGGATCCGGGGCACTCGGTGACCTCGGCGCGCACGTGATCGACCTCGCGCGCTTCCTCGTCGGCGAGATCTCCACGGTCTCGGCGCTCGTGCAGACGTTCCTCCCCGGGCGCAGCGTCGACGATGCCGTCGAGGCAGCGGTCGCGTTCGAGAACGGCGCCGTCGGGACGATCGAGGCGACGCGATTCGCGCTCGGTCGCCGGAACGCCTTCCAGTGGGAGATCAACGGCTCAAAGGGCTCACTGGCCTTCGACATGGAGAATCTGAACGAGCTCCACGTCTTCCGCGCCGACGGCGATCGGGCCCGTGGCTTCAAGAAGGTGCTCGTCTCGGAGGCCGACCACCCGTTCTGGGAGTTCTGGTGGCCGCCGGGGCACATCATCGGCTGGGGAGAGACATTCGTCCACGAGATTCACCATCTCCTCGGAGCGATCAAGAACGGCACGGATGTCGCGCCTTACGGGGCGACGTTCGAGGACGGTTACCGGGCCGCCGAGGTGTGCGACGCGATCGTGCGCTCGGGGGCGAACGGGCAGCGCGAGACGGTCACCTACCGTTAGGGAAAAAGGGTGTCAGGTCTTGCGATCTCGCATCCTCGTGCGTGATCGCAAGACCTGACACCGGTACTACGAACGTCAGCGCCCGGCCTTCTTCTGGCGGCGCCGCAGGATGGTGTCGAGTGTGACCGCGAGAAGCAGGATGGAACCGGTGACGATGTAGATCGTGCCCTGCGTCAGGTTGAGCGTGTTGAGGCCGTTTGCGATCGTCGCGATCACGAGCGAGCCGAAGAGTGCGTCTCGCACCTCACCGCGGCCGCCGAAGAGACTGACGCCGCCGATCACGGCCGCGGCGATCGCGTCGATCAACAGCGTGCCGCCTCCCGCGTTGAGGTCGACGCTGCTCAGCCTGGCTGCGAGCACGACTCCGCCGAGGCCAGCCATACCGCTCGAGATCATGAAGACGATGATGCGCACTCGGGGAACGTTGATTCCCGACCGGCGAGCGGCCTCCGCATTGCCGCCAACCGCGTAGACGTGACGGCCGAAGGTGGTGCGCTTTGCGACGAAAGTCCAGAGCAGGAGCATCGCGACGATGAGAAGCAGAACGAACGGCACGCCGCGATCCTTGTTGCAGATCGCCACCACGATGAACGACGCGCCGACGATCCCGACGAGCTTGAGAACGACCATGACCGGATTCCGGATCGCAACGCCGTGGCGACGTCGCGAGACGATGCCCGCGACGGTGCTCGCGACGTAGACTGCCGACACTACGATCGCCATCGCCCAGCCTGCCTTCTCAGAGAAGAAGTAGTTCGCCACGTTGTTGACGGTGTTGTCCTGGATCGAGAGGACACCTTGTGGGATCGACTTCTGAATCACGCCCTGCCAGATTTGGAACCCTGCCAGCGTGACGACGAACGCGGGCACTCCTATCAGCGCGACAATCGAGCCCTGGAACAACCCGATGAGCGCGCAGACGCCGATTGCAGCCGCGATCGCAAGGATCCCCGGGATCGCATGGGAGCTCCCCGCAAGCGTGAGCTGCGCGACGACAACCCCGGCGATCCCGCTCACGTAGCTGATCGAGAGGTCGATCTCGCCGATTAGAAGGACGAAGACGACGCCGTAAGCCAGCATCGTCACGCCCGCCATCTGCGTGAGGATGTTGGTGAAGTTACCCGGCGTGAAGAAGTTGTCGGCCTTGAGGGAGAAAAACAGCACGATGATGATCAGGCCGATGACTACCGGCCAGCTGCCGAGATTGCCAGCGCTGATATTGGCCCTGATGCGCTGGACGAAGCCTTCGTCGGAGGCCGGGCCGGGTGTCGACGTGTCGGCGCCGGTCGTCACAGGGCCTCCTCAGGTGCGGTCATCTCAATACCCGAGACCTTTGTCAGTACGCCGGCCGTGATCGCGCCGACGACCTCCTGCTGGGTCGTTTCGCGCCGATTGTAAATCGTGATATTTCGGCCGAGTCGGAGAACCGTGATCCGGTCTGCGACGGCAAAAATGTCGTGGAGGTTGTGAGAGATCAGCACGACGGCGAGTCCCTGTTCGGCGAGTCGCGCAACGAGCGCGAGCACCTGCTCTGTCTGGGCAACGCCGAGCGCCGCCGTCGGCTCGTCGAGAATGACCAGGCGCGAGTTCCACATCACCGCGCGCGCAACGGCGACAGATTGCCGCTGCCCGCCGGAGAGAGTTGCGACGGGCTGCCGGATCGAGCGAATCGTCGTGACGGAAAGACCCTTCATCGTCTCGGCGGTGCGCCGCTCCATCTCGGGCTCCTTGAGCCGCTGGAAGACATCGTGGGCCTCGCGACCGAGGTACATGTTCTGAACGACGTCGAGGTTGTCGCACAACGCAAGATCCTGGTAAACGACCTCGATGCCGAGCGCGGCCGAATCCTTTGGACTACTGATCGTGACCAGCTCGCCGTCGAAGAAAATCTCGCCGCCATCCGCAACGTGGATGCCTGACACGCACTTGATCAGTGTCGACTTGCCGGCGCCGTTGTCGCCGACGAGCGCCATCACCTCCCCGGCGCGCACCTCGAAGTCGACATCGGTGAGCGCCTGTACCGAACCAAAGTTCTTCGAGACTCCGCGGAGTTCGAGAAGAGGCTCGGTGGTGGGTGTCGTAGTGTCCGTCGTCATGGTGGTCGGGCTCGCAAGTGTACTCGGGAGCCGCCTGTCCTGCAGGCGGCTCCCGAGTCACGTGGCTACTTACGCAGGCTTGACGCAGTATTTGGCGTACACGCCCACGCACACTTCGCTCTTCTTCAGGTAGCCGTTGAACAGCTGCCTGAAGTTCGCCTTCGTGATCGCAACTGGCGGGTAGATGTATGCCGCCTGCTTCGCTGAGCCGTTCTTGACGACCGTGTTGGTCTTCGGTGTCTGGCCCTTCGAGAGCGCGATCGCGAACGCCGCAGCCTTGGCTGCGAGAAGACGGGTGTCCTTCCAGACCGTCATCGTCTGCCAGCCCGAGATGATGTTCTGGACACCGGGGCCTGTCGCGTCCTGCCCGGAGAGCGGGATCGGCTTGAGTTTCTTCGCCTTGAGGGCGGTGACGACCGCGTTCGCGAGGCCGTCGTTGGCCGCGGCGACAGCGTCGATCTTGTTGCTCGTCTTCGCGAGCATCTGATCGAAGATCAGGCGCGCTTTCTGGTTATCCCAACCCGGCGTGAACTGATCCGGACCCTTGACGAAAACACCCTTCTTGTAGAGCGGCTTCAGGATCGAGTCGTACCCGCTCTTGAAGAGGAACGCGTTCGGGTCGGTCTGGCCACCGTTGAGCTCGGCGACGACCGGCTTCTGGCTGTACTTGCCGTTCTTCTTCAGCCCCGCAACGACACCGTTGCCCTGGAGCACACCGACCTTCGCTCCATCGAACGAGACGTAAACGACGCCCTTGCTGCCGTTGACCTGGCGGTCGTACTCGATGACCTTTGCGCCCTTTGCGGCGGCAGCCTTCTCGATCGCAAGCCCAGAACCGGAGTCGAGCGGCGCGAGAATCACGACCTTTGCACCGTTCGCGAGACACTGGTCAGCTTGCGTCTTCTGCTTCTGCGCGTCGTTGTCCGCGTTGGTGATGACGTACGAGACCTTTGCGGCGTTGAACGCCTTGACAAGCGAGGGGCGATCCTGGGTCTCCCAGCGGATCGACGACTTCGAGTCCGGCAACAGGACACAGAAGTCCTTGTTGGCGGAGCCTTGCGCAAACGCTGCCGTCACTGCCACGCTGACTGCGGCGAGAGCGACGACGAGCATGATCACAATCTTCTTCACGATTCTTCTCCTCCTGGTGAATATGTCTACTTGCGGCGGGGCAACACTACAAGACCGAGCGGCCCTGTACCACTACTCCGTCAGGGAAGGTGATTCACGAACGGTCGTGCGCTGTTGACACCTCCTTCGTCGTTCGTTCCGGCGCTGACCAGCCGCTCTTCCAGCCGAGTGCTGGACGGGCGGCAGACCCCTGGCCGATGCCGGACTCGCATGATCAGGAAACCCTTTCGCGGACAGAGATGCTCCGCTCGGCAACGAGCCACGGCTCGGCGAGCACCGACCGGAGAGTCAGGGCAGCGGCACCGCGAACCGCGGCGCCCTCTCCGAATTCCGACACGAGGACCTCGCACCCGGACCAGCCGGCCGAGAGGACACGCACGCCGAGCGCCTCCCGCACATCAGCGACGAGCCAGGGGGCAAGCGGCCCGAGGCACCCACCGAGCACGACGGCGTCGACATCGAAAAGATTCACAGCCGACGCGAGGCCGATGCCGAGAGCGTGGCCAGCTTCGGCGACGCTCGCGATGACCGCTTCATCGCCCTGCTCGGCGCGACGCACGAGCTCGCGGGTCACGTTGCGAGCACGACGCTTGTCGTCCTCGCAGATGCCGGCGCGACGTGCGATCGCTTCCTGCCCGACGATCGTCTCGAGACAGCCGACAGCACCGCACTGGCACGGCAGTCCGCCTGGCGCGACCGTGATGTGGCCGAGTTCGGCTCCGAAGCCGTGTGAGCCACGAAACAGATCGCCACCGATGAAGATCCCCGCGCCCACGCCGACCTCGGCGAAGACGCAGATGAAGTTATCGAGGCCGCGCGCGACTCCCTGCCAGTGCTCGGCAAGCGCGGCGAGGTTCGCCTCGTTGTCGGCCCGGACAGGGACGCCGCCGAGCCGCGATGAGACTTCATCCGCAACGGGGATGTCTGACCACCCGAGATTCGGTGCGCGGAGGAGCCTTCCGGACTCGGCCGCGACGAGCCCGGGGAGCGCGACGGCGATGCCGGCGGAGATGAGACCCTCGGCTGCGATCACCTTTTCGGCTCCGCGTGCAAGTCGCGCGAGTCGGTTGAGCACAGGCCCGAACGCGCTACGCCGGTTGTCCGCGTGGACGTGCTTCTGGTAGCGAACGTTGCCAGCGAGATCCTCCACGCAGACTGCGAGATAGTCGACGTTCACCTCCAGTCCGACTGCGACAACCCGGTCGCTGACCTCCAGGGCAAGGCCCGGACGGCCGGCGCGACCCGAGCGCTGATCCTCGCCCGTCTCGCGGAGCAGGTCGAGCTCGATCAGCTCGCCGACGAGGCTCGAAACGGTTCCGCGAGTGAGGCCGGTCTCGGCTGCGACACGAGCGCGGGAGCGCGGCTCGCCGCCCGCGATCTGCTGCAGAACCACGCCGAGGTTCGCCCGTCGGACGGTGGTCTGGTCGGAACGCGAGGGAGCGTTTCCAGCGCGCTCGAAACTCATGCGCGGGTTCCTGAAGGGGAGGATGTCAGCAGAGAAGTGTTCAACCCAGCGGCGGGTTTTGTATGGCCGTCGCACAAACTAAACTGGCGCGCGACGAATGTCAAGATCTGGAGACACGAAATGCGCCCCGTTTCCCTTCCGCTTCCCGGCTGGGGTCAGGCAGCCGGTTCGACGCCCGCGCCCCGAACGCCGGTGCCGACTTCAACCGGACGCCGGCGCCACCATCACGATGGTGCCTGACTTCGGCCAGCACCTGATCCACCCCCCGGTCACGTCGTAGACTGCAGCCCGTGATCGCCGACGCCCACGTCGACCTGCTCCTCGAGCTCGGCTACCGCGAGCTCCGCTTCGGCGAGTCGAACACGTTTGCCCGCACCTGGCTACCGCTTCTCGAGGCCGGGGGCGTCGGACTGCAGGTGTGCCCGGTCTTCGTCGAGCTCGAGCGGCAGCCCGAGGGAACGCTCCGTGAGGCCCTCGGCCAGGCGACGTGCCTGCTCCGCGCCGTCCGCGAGAACCCGGACCGAGTGCTGCAGGTCCGATCGGTCGCCGACCTCGACGCCGTCGTGCGCGGCGAGCGACTCGGGCTGATGCTCTCCCTCGAAGGTGTGGAGCAGTTCGGCTACGAGCTCTGGCCGGCAGAGACGTTCTGGGAGCTGGGAGTCCGGATGGCGGGGCTGACGTGGAACCGACGCAATCCGTACTCCGACGGAGCCGCTGAGGACGGTGGCCTTTCCCGCCTCGGGCGCGCGCTCGTCGACAGGCTCGTCGAGCTCGGCGTCATCCTCGACCTCGCGCACGCCTCTCCCGCCGCGTTTGCCGAGATCGTCTCGCGACTGAAGGGCGCTCCCGTGATCTGTTCGCACGCGGCGTGCCGGTCGGTCTACGATCACCCACGCAACCTCACAGACGACCAGCTGCGCTCGCTCGCCGCCGCCGACGGCGTCTTCGGGTTGATGCTCCATCCGCTCGCCATCGGGCACGACGTCCGCACTCTCGATCGGGTCGTCGACCACCTGGAGCACGCGATCGGCGTGATTGGCATCGACCGAGTCTGCTTCGGCGGCGACTTCACGACCCGACTCAGCGAGGTGCTTCCGACCTTCCCCGAATCGGCTGACGGCCTGATGCCCGTCGGTCTCGCTCCGGGAGCGGGGATCGAAGGGCTGCAGGGGCCGGAGGACTACCCGGCGCTTCTCGCCAGGATGAAGGCGCAGGGGTGGGGAGACGCCGACATTGCCGCAATCAGCAGCGGCAACCTGCTCGCGTTTCTCCGTCGCTCGCTCCCGAAAGAGCTCTAGGACGGCGTACCGCCGAGGCCGCGCCAGATGACGGCAGCGGTTCGCTCCGCCCACCGGGGCAGGGGCGGAACGCCCTGGAGCGACCGCGCGTACCAGCTCCCCGTGAACATGCCGAGCGCCGCATCGATGTCGGCGTCGGGTGAGAGCAGTCCGTGATCTCTCGCACGCTCGAGGATCTCGCGCAGCGCCGCTCTCCGGGGCGCAACGATCCGCTCGCGGTAGAACGTGACGAGCTCGGGGTCGGTGGAGGTCGCGAGCATCGTCCCCACCATCGAAACGCCGTCCGGCCGGCCAATGCCGCGCCGGAAGGCGTCGAGCTCCCGCACGAGATCGGCGTACGGGTCCTCGGTAGGGGCCCGCTCGGCGGTTCGTGACATCGCCGCAACGGCGGCGGTCGCGAGATCGGCCTTCGTAGGCCAGCGACGGTAGAGCGCCTGACGCGTGGTGCCGGCGTCGTCGGCGATCGCGGTGAGCGACATCCCGTCGTACCCGTACTGCGCCAGGTGGCGGCGTGCGACCTCCATCACACGCTCGTCGATCTCCGGATCACGTGGGCGTCCGAGCACGAGCCAAGCGTAACACGATAATTGATACGGTACTGTATCGTATTGTATTATTCCCGAGTTCCCTCACGCACGAAAGGACTACGCCGTGTCTCGAGCCGTTGATGTTCTGCACCCCGAGAGCCCGAAGCGCATCCTGATCGTCGCCTCGAACCCTTCGGTCTCGACACTGACCGGCTGGCCCGTCGGTTTCTGGTGGGCCGAGCTGACGCATCCCTACTGGCAGTTCGTCGAACGTGGCTACGAGGTGACAATCGCAAGCCCGGAGGGTGGTGCGCTCGTCGCCGATGGCTTCAGCGATCCCGAAGACGCATCAGGCTACTCCGCCCATGACCTGATCAGCCTTGGTTTCAAGAAGAGCCCGACCCACGCGCAGTTGATCGAGAACACCGCCCGACTCGCGGATCTCTCCGTCGACGACTTCGATGCCGTCTTCCTCGTGGGCGGGCAGGCACCAATGGTCACGTTTGTCGACAACGACCAGGTTCACGCCCTCGTCGTTGCCTTCTTCGAGTCGGGAAAGCCGACCGCCGTCGTCTGTCACGCGACCTGCGTGCTCCTGAAGGCAAGGACATCCTCGAGCGCACTCGTCGTCGACGGGAAGACCTGGACCGGGTTCGCCACCTCCGAGGAGAAGTTCGCGGACGAGTTCGTGGGCCAGAAGATCCAGCCGTTCTGGATCGAGGACGAGGCACGCGAACTCGACAACACGAACTTCGTCGTCAACTCCATGTTCAAGCCCTTCGCTGTCCGAGACGGGAATCTGATCACGGGCCAGCAGCAGTATTCGGGGGCAGCGGCTGCCCGGTTCGTGATCGAGGCGCTCGGGGTCTGAGCGATCTCGCTCACACGGTTCGTCCTCCACAACCAGTAGAAAAGAGAGACCTCATGAACATCGGAATCCTCGGTGGCGGCCGTGTAGGCGGCGCCCTTGCGCAAAGCTGGAAGAACGCCGGTCACGATGTCACCATCTCGACCCGTGAAACGATCCTCGAGACCGCCGCGAGCGCCGATGTGTTGCTGCTCGCTGTCCCCTGCACCGCAGCAGCCGAGGTGATCGCGGCCGCCGGGGACATCGACGGCAAAGTGCTGATCGACGCGACCAACAACCTCTCGGGCGGCCCGGACGGGGCCGAGATCGCGGCCATGGCGCCAGGCGCAGACACCGTCAAGGCGTTCAACACGGTGTTTGCACAATTCTTCGCCCACCCACCGGCAACCGCGCCGACGCTCGTGTTCGCTGGTGACGATCAGGCGGCGAAGGACACCGTCGCGGGACTGATCCGGGACGCGGGCTTCGACCCCCTCGACGCTGGCGGCCACGTGGAGGCCACAGATCTCGAGGCGTTCGCCCGCCTCGTGATCGGCATCGCCTACCGACAGGGTAAGGGGCCGTTCGTCTACCGATTCGAGGCTTCTTGAGCGTCGCGGACCTACCGGCAGAAAGCGGCCCGAGCGAATCCGAGGAGGAGCGCCGAACGAGCTACCTCGAGCTGTTCTTCGATCTCGTCTTCGTCTTCGCGATTACCCAGGTCACACTCCTCCTTCTTTCGAATACGAGCGCTGCCGGGTTTGCCCGAGCGGCGCTCGTCCTCGCACTGGTCTGGTGGGCGTGGTCCGGATTCACGTGGATGACGAACGCGATCGACATCGAGAGCCAGGTGACGAAGCTGCTCTTTCTTGCAGGGATGGCCGGTGCGTTCTTCATGGCGCTCGCCGTCCCACACGCGTACTCCGACCAGGGAGTCTGGTTCGGCTGCGCGTACCTGTTCATCGGCGTGCTCAACATCTCGCTCTACGGCTGGGGGCTCAAGGATCGTCCGGCCGAGTTCGCTGCGCTCAAGCGACTCGTGCCGTTCTTCCTCCTCTCCCCCGCGCTCGTTGTCGTAGGGGGCCTCGTGGACGGCCTTCCGCTCCGCAGCGGTTTGTGGGTCGCCGCGTTGGTCGTTGCCGTCGGAGGTGTCCTCGCTACGGGGAACGACAACGACTGGCGCGTGTCGCCGGCACACTTCGCCGAGCGCTACGCGCTGATCGTGATCATCGCGCTCGGCGAGTCGATTGTCGCCATCGGAACGAGCGTCGAGGAGATCCCCCGTGATGCAGCGTTCGCACTCTCCGTCCTGATCGCGTTCGCGGGTGTCGCCGCGCTGTGGTTCGCCTACTTCGGCTTCGTCTCGGGGGCAGTCGAGCGCGCGCTGCAGAGGGCGCTCCCGAACAAGCGTGGGGCGCTCGCGCGTGACGTCTTCACGATCTTCCACTACCCGATCGTGCTCGGGATCGTCTACTTCGCCGTGGCTGCGAAGAAGATGGTCGCCCATCCGGAGGACGCTCTCTCGCGTCCGGGCCGGGCCGCCCTCGGGTTCGGCGTTGCGCTGTACTTCGCAGGGTTTCTCCTCTCTCGCTACCGCATCGTTCGCACCATCGGCTGGGAGCGAGCCATTGCAGCGGCTGCAACGCTCGCGGCCGTCGCCGTCCTCCCGTCGATCCCCGGCGTTGCGTTGTTTGCGACCGTGACGGCGATCGTCGTACTCGCGGTGATCGCCGAGCGAATCCGCTACCGGCAGGCGCCAAGCGAGCTGATGCAGAGCTGATCAGGGCGAAGCATCGACAAGGGCGACGCCCCCGCGCTACCGCGCGGGTGCGCATCGCCCCTACAGCGCTGCGCCGCCGTCGACGAGCATCGTCGCACCGTTGACATACGCCGCCTCGTCCGACAGGAGCCAGGCGACGAGCGCCGCGATCTCCTCCGGTCGACCGAGCCGCCCGGCCGGAACATCGCTTGCCAGCTCCTCGATCCGCTCTCCCGCGAGCTCCCGAACGGTTTCGCCGTCGATCGTTCCGGGCGCGACGGCATTCACCGTGACACCACTCGGTGCGAGTGCCGCGGCCGCGCGTCGTGTCAGAGCGAGAAGGCCGGCCTTCGACGTGGCGTAGTGCGTTCCCGTGACGCCACGCCCGCGGAATGCCGAGTCGGATGCGATGTTGACGATCCGCCCGTCGCCACGCTCGCGGAGGAACGGCCCGACGACTCGGATGCCGAGAAACGGGCCGCGAAGGTTCGTTGCGAGCACGTCGTCCCACTCCTCCGGAGTGATCTCGAAGAGATCGCGGATGTCGGTGCGGGCTGCGACATTCACGAGCGCCGCAAGATCGCCCACCTCCCTCGCAATCGCTACAGCATGATCCCATGCTGCCGGATCGCGGACGTCGAGCAGGACGGGAGCGGCATCGCGCCCGAGTTCCGCCGCGAGCAGGGTGACGGCGTCGCAGTCGATGTCCCCGAGTACGAGTGACCAGCCGTCGGCGTGGAGCCGTCGCGCGACGGCAGCTCCGATCCCGCGCCCGGCACCGGTGACGACGGCGACTCTCATGTGAGGGCGTTGACCCACATCAAACCCCTAGGAGACTGGCGCCGATCGCCCCGCCAAGATCGCCGAGCTTTGCGAGACGGTAGACCGGAGGCTTGGTAAAAAATGTGTGGCGACCCGCTGCGACCTCGATCCGATCCAGCCAGTCGGGCCCGAGGCGCTCACCGAGCCCTCCGCCGATGATCACCGCTTCGACGTCGAGCAGCGTCACAGCCGAGCCAATCCCGACACCGAGCGCCTCGACCGCCCGCAGGATGAGTTCCTCCGCAACCTCGTCACCCGCCTGAAGTGCCCGCAACCAGACACCGCTCGTGAGACGATCGCGGCCTCGCTTCTCCATCAGCTCGAAGAGCACGGTCGGACGATCCTTCGCGAGGTCGCGTGCGCGCGCCTCGAGCGCGCCGCGCCCCGCGTATGCCTCGACGCATCCGTCGAGCCCGCAGTTGCAGCGGCGACCGCCGGGCTTCGCGCAAACATGACCGATCTCGCCCGCCGAACCGCGCCCGTGCACCGGTCTTCCGTCCATCACAATTCCGCCGCCGACACCCGTTCCCCAGAAGACACCGAGGAACGAGTCGAAACCGTGGCCGGCGCCAAACCGGCGCTCGGCCTCGACGGCGACGTTCACGTCATTGCCGATCTTTACGGGTCGACCGAGCTCCTCGGTGAGCGCCGGGCCGAGCGGGAACGGCGCCTTCAGCCCGTCGATGTTTGCAACCTGGATGACGGTACCCGTCTCGGTGTCGATCGCACCCGGCGCGCCAACCCCGACTCCAGCGAGACCCATCGGCTCGACGCGCGCGTCGAGGAGGGCCTCGCGGAGCGTCTCCGCGAGCTCGAGCACGACCGCCTCGGGCCCGCCCCGTTGCGGGGTCTCGCGCCGCGCCTTGCCGAGAACCGTTGCCTCGCCGTCGGTCACGACCGCCTGGATCTTCGTGCCGCCAAGGTCGAGTCCGCCCCGCATCCGCGTCACTCCAGCCAACGAACGACCTCCTCGATCGTCTTCCGGTTCGCTCTCTCGCTCCACTCGGCCGCGGATCGCGCGGTCGGGTCGCGCGGCTTTGCAGGGAGCCCGAACGAGAGAACGATGACGGGAGTTTCGTCCTCGGACGCCTCGAGCGCACGTCGGGCTGCATCGATATCCGCGATGCCGTTCGGGCACGACGCAAGCCCCTCGGCCCACGCCGCAAGAAGGATGCTCTGGGCAGCGCGACCGGCGTCGAAGGAGACGGGGCCTTTGCCCGCGACGAGGATCGCGACGACGAGGCCCGCGTTGAGGACGTTGTCCGGGACGAACACAGCGGTCGCGAGCTCCTCGATCCGGGCGCGGCTGTCCGGGACGACGAACACCCAGGGCTGCCCGTTCTTGGACGACCCGGAAAGTCTCCCGGCATCGAGCAGCCGGAGCACAATCTCGTTCGGTAACGGATCCCGGAGTGTCCCGCGCTCGTCCCGACGGCTGGCGATAGCGAGGAGAAGATCCACGAATCAAGCCTAGAGGTTTAATGTGGGTCAGGAGTGCGGCTGGGACGGTTCTGCACCGAGGAGCGCCGCGTGCAGGGCCGCATCCAGACGTGCTTCCAACCCACATCAAGCCTGTGACGCCGCTCCTGCTGTGGAGACGGCGTAAGCTCAAGGCATGGTGCAACCGGCCGACCAGGAGACCGTCAGCCTACTCCGCTGGCTCCGGCGACAGTTGCGCCAGCCGACACCCGAGCGCGAGCGGCTCGAGGCCGCTGTGGCTAACGACGACCCCGCCGAGGCGCGTCGACTCCTCGCGCGGTACCCCTTCGGCGAAGCTCAGCGACGGCATGTCGAGGGACTCATCGACCGCTGGGAGGCAAGCCGTGGCGCGAGCTGAGAACGAGGCGCTCGTCCGGCGGATCTTCGCCGCATTCGCAGAGAAGCGCGGGTTCGCGCTCCGCGATGCGTTCGCCGACGACGCGACCTGGATCGTGCCGGGTAGCGGCACGATGGCGGGAACGTTCCGCGGGCGCGAGGAGATCTTCGGCTTCCTCGGGCGGCTGCCGAAAGAGACCGACGGCACGTACTCGTCATCGCTGATCGACGTTCTCGCGTCCGATGACAGAGCGGCCGCGCTGTATCGGGCAAGCGGCGACCGCAACGACCGGCACCTCGAGCTCGATCAGGTGCTGTTGTTTCGGATCGAGGACGGGCTCGTCCACGAGGTCCTCGCACTGCCGAGCGACCCGGCCGCATTCGAGGCGTTCTGGGCCTGATGGAGGCGATCGACTTCAGCCGCTTCGACGCGATCACGTTTGATTGCTACGGCACGCTGATCGACTGGGAGCGCGGGATCCTGAATGCGCTCCAGCCGGTACTCGCGACGCGAGGGATCGACCTGACGGAGGACGAGTTGCTCGAGCGCTACGCGCGGCACGAGGCGGCGCTCGAGGCGAGCGAGTACCAGCCCTACCGCCAGGTGCTGGGCGCGTCGCTACGCGGGCTCGGTAAGGACCTCGGCTTCGCCATAGCCGACGACGAGGCGAGCGTGTTCGCGGAGAATCTCGGCGCCTGGCCGGCTTTCCATGACACCGCGCCCGCGTTGCGACGTCTGCAGGCGCGGTTCAAGCTCGGCGTGATCACGAACTGCGACCGGGATCTCTTTGCTCTCTCGAACCGCCGCCTCGGCGTCACGTTCGATTGGATCGTCACCGCGGAGGACGCCCGTGCCTACAAGCCGAGCCTCCCGCCGTTCGAGCTCGCGTTCGAGACGATCGCCGTGCCCCGCGACCGAATCCTCCACGCAGCCCAGAGCCTGTTCCACGACCACGTTCCCGGCAAGCAACTCGGGCTAACGACCGCGTGGGTCGACCGCCGCCACGACCGACCTGGATTCGGAGCGACACCCGTGGCCTCGGCGACGCCGGATCTCATCGTGCCCGACATGACGACGCTCGCTGACGTCGCGCTTCGGTAAGAGAGGAACGAGCGCCGGGCGGGACAGGTCCCGCCCCTACGAGCCCCAGCCGGGATCGCGGCTGCCGCCGCTGCCGAGGGCCTCGATCACGACCTCGATCAACCGGCCGGACGAGAGCACGTGCTCACGTGCCAGGAGCCTCGCTCCCGCGGCGCTCCCCGCCGAGATCGCCTCACGGATCGCCCGGTGCTGCAGATCGTTCTTGGCGTAGAGCTCGTCGAGCTCGGCGCGGGCACTCCAGACGCGGTCTCCGATGAATGTCCTACGCGCGCTCTTCGCGAGACGCTCGACGAGTGGCATCGCGGCGGCGGTGTAGATCACGTCGTGGAAGGCGTAGTTCGCCTGCATCCACTCGACGAAGAGCGACGAATCCCTCGCCTCCCCACGCCTGGCCTGGTCGCGGAGCTCGAGCGTTAGCTCCGAGAACCGCTGCTCCGCTTCATCGAGCAAGACGAGATCGGCCGCGGTCATGCGTGGCGTTGCAACCTCGGTCGCGAGTGCCTCGAGCTCCGCGCGCACGAGATGCGCCTCGCGCAGCTCCCCCGGCGAGATCGAGCGAACGCGCACGCCGCGGTTGGGCTCGAACGTGACGAGCCCGAGCGCCGCCAGGCGGCGAAGTGCCTCCCGCACGGGCGTCCGGGACACCTCGAAGCGTTCGGAGAGCTGCTCCTGGCGCATGACCGTGCCGGGCGCGATCGCTCCGCCCACGATCTCGTCCTCGAGGACGCGGGCGATGTCGTCGGCCTTCGTGGAGAGCGTGGCCATCGTTTTCGCAGTGTACGGAACGCGATGCGCACACAAAGTGGTTTCGTCTGGGATCCGAAATGCGTATATTCATCCCCGGAGATGACATTGCTGGGTAATATAGGATCCGAGATAGCCTATTATGGATCCAAAGGAGCCCGCATGACCCCGACTGACACCATCGAGCGCCCCTACAGCCAGGCCGACGTCGAACGCCTCCGTGGCACCGTCACGGTCGAGCACACACTCGCCCGCCTCGGTGCGGAGCGTCTTCGTAAGCTGCTCGTCGAGGACGAGTGGGTGCCTGCACTCGGTGCGATGACCGGCGGCCAGGCGGTGCAGATGGTGAAGGCGGGCCTGAAGGCGATCTATCTCTCCGGCTGGCAGGTCGCGGCCGATGCGAACCTCTCCGGGAACACCTATCCGGATCAGAGCCTGTACCCGGCAAACAGTGCGCCGGCGCTCGTGAAGCGAATCAACAGTGCACTCCTACGCGCCGACCAGATCGCCCACGCGGAGGGCGACGACTCGACGCACTGGCTTGCGCCGATCGTCGCAGACGCCGAGGCCGGCTTCGGTGGCCCCCTGAACGCCTACGAGATGATGAAGTCGTTCATCGAGGCCGGTGCAGCCGCAGTGCATTTCGAGGATCAGCTCTCCTCGGAGAAGAAGTGCGGCCACCTCGGGGGCAAGGTGCTCGTGCCAACGGCCCAGCACGTGCGCACGCTGATCTCGGCCCGACTCGCCGCCGACGTTGCCGACGTACCGACGCTGGTCGTCGCGCGCACCGACGCACTCTCAGCATCGCTCCTGACGAGCGACATCGACGAGATCGACCGCGATTTCTGCACGGGTGAGCGAACTCCCGAAGGGTTCTTCCGGGTCCGGGACGGCATCGATGCCGCGATTGCACGCGGCCTCGCCTATGCCCCCTACGCCGACCTGATCTGGTGCGAGACCTCGACGCCGGACATGGCCGAGGCGGAGCAGTTCGCGGCCGCAATTCACGAGAAGCACCCGGATCAGCTGCTCGCCTACAACTGCTCGCCCTCGTTCAACTGGCGCAAGCACCTGAGCGACGAGCAGATCGCCACTTTTCAAAGCGACCTCGCGAAGCTCGGTTACCGCTTCCAGTTCATCACCCTTGCCGGCTTCCACGCTGTCAACCTCTCGATGTTCGAGCTCGCCCGGGGCTACGGCGACGAGGCGATGCCCGCCTACGTGCGGCTTCAGGAACGCGAGTTCGAACTCGAGGCAGAGGGCTACACGGCGACCCGCCATCAGCGCGAAGTCGGCGCGGGCTACTTCGACCAGGTCTTGCAAACGATCACCGGCGGCAACGCATCCACGTTGGCGCTCCATGGCTCGACCGAGGAAGAGCAGTTCGAGACGGACACCCCCGAGATCGAGAGGAGCGCAGCATGACACCCGTTCAGACGACCGAGGTCCTCTCGCGGAGCCCCGAAGCGACGCGGGCCTGCTCGACCGAGCGCCCCGTCCTCCTGACGCGTTCGGAGACCGTGGAGTGCAACTGCCCGGAGCACTGCGAGCGCGATCACGAGGTGGACTAGGACGGTGTCTCACACCGTTCCGCCCGTCTGTCCCTGAGGCGGGTCATCACCGTTCTCGTTCCCGGGAGAGGCTGCGCCGTCTCCCCTACGGGATCCGACGGCGCCCAACCGTTATCGTGATGCGCGGTGAGCGACAACGTCCTCGAAGCGCGCCCCCCTGAAGTCCCGGTGGCGCTCGCCGTCGACATCGCTCGCAGCGTGTTCGATGTCGACGGCGATGCGACGCCACTCGACGGCGAGCGAGACCGAAACTTCCGGATCGACGGAGCCGAGGGTTCCTTCGTCCTCAAGGTCGGGAACCCGGCCGACCCGGCCGACGTCGTCGAGATGCAGGTGCTCGCCATGGAGCACGCGATTCGGGCCGACCCGACGGTTCCGATTCCCCGACCGCGACGCACGATCGATCGCAGGCCGACGGGCGCCGTCGACATCGGCGGCGTCGACCACGCGGTTCAACTCGTCAGCCTGGTCGACGGCACGGCGTTCCCACCCGGCCCGCTCCCCCCCACCGCCAGACGTGCGATCGGCGCCGCGGTCGCACACATCGACCTGGCGCTGGCTGGATTCATCCACCCACTCGCGCACCGGAAGATCGCCTGGGACGTCACCCGACTCCCAGAGCTCCGACCCAGGCTGGATCACATTCCTGCCGAGCACCGCACCCTCGTGGAGCGCTGGCTCGACCGCTTCGATGCCGTGATCGCGCCGGCGCTCGAGCTCGTTGGAGCCTCGACGATCCACGGCGACGTCAATCCCGACAATCTCCTCGCCGATCGTGACGACCCCGATCGCGTCGCGGGAGTCGTCGACTTCGGCGATCTCGTCCACGCGCGGTCGGTGATCGATCCCGCAATCGCCGCCGCGTACCAGGCGTTCGGTGCCGACGATCCGCTCGATCCGCTCGTCGACGTCATCACCGCCTATCACGCCGTTCGCCCTCTGACCCGCGCCGAGGTACTGCTGGTTCCCGAACTCGCGGCCGCCCGCATGACGCAGTCCGTGCTCATCTCCGCGTGGCGGGCAGAGCTTCACCCGGACAACATCACCTACGTCCTCGCCGACCAGGTGGACTGCTTCGCAACCCTCGCCCGGATCGACGACCGCGGCCCGGCGACACTCGCGTCGGAGCTCGCGGCCGCGTGCGGCATGTCTCGACGCGGAACCTCCTCGCTCGACGCCAGCCTCTCTCTCCGTCGTGCGCGCCTCGGCCCCGCCCTGAGCCTCAGCTACGACAAACCTGTCCGCCTCGAGTCCGGCACCGGTGTCTGGCTCACGGACGTCGACGGCAACCGCCTGCTCGACGCCTACAACAACGTGCCGCAGGTCGGACACGCCCATCCTCGCGTCACCACCGCCCTCGCGGCCCAGGCGCGCCGGCTGACGACAAACACGCGCTACCTCGTGGATGAGGTCGCCGTGTATGCCGACCGCCTCGCGGCACTCCTCCCCGAGGAACTCTCGGTCGTGATGTTCGTCAACTCGGGAAGCGAGGCGAACGACGTCGCGATCCAGATCGCCCGTGCAGTCACCGGCAACCGAGGGGTCGCGATCACCGAGCACGCCTACCACGGCACGACGGCCGCGACGGCCGCCCTGTCGCCGGAGGAGCTTGGCCCAGACGCGCTCGAGCCGTGGGTGGCGCGGATCGGGGGCGCGGCGACGCTCGGGTCGGCGGATGCTGCAGGCCGCGTGGTCGGAGAGGTCGACGGCGCTTTCGGGCGTCTGCGCGGCCGCGGCCACGATCCAGCGCTGCTCGTGTTCGACGACGTCTTCGCGAGCGACGGGATCTTCGCGGTGCCTCCGGGCTACCTCCGCGCTGCCTACGAGCGGGCGCGCGCGGTCGGCGCGCTCTGCCTCGCCGACGAGGTGCAGGCCGGCTTCGGTCGGGTCGGCGAGGCGTTCTGGGGCTTCGCCCAGGACGGGGTGCGGCCGGACATCGTCACGCTCGGTAAGCCGATGGGGAACGGACACCCGATGGGAGCGGTCGTCACGACCCCCGAGATCGCCGTGCAGTTCGCCGAGCGCTGGCATTTCTTCTCGACGTTCGCAGGATCACCCGTGGCCGCCGCAGTAGGCACGGCGGTACTCGACGTGATCGAACGCGAACGGCTGGCCGAGCAGGCCGAGCGCGTCGGCGCCTATCTGAGAGCGCGCCTCGAGGAGGTCGCTGTCTCGCATTCCGTGATCACGAACGTACGCGGGCCTGGCCTCTTCATCGGAGTCGAGCTCGACCACGAGTCAACGGGCCGCTCCGACATCGGGAAAGCGGTTACGAACGGGCTTCGCCGTCGCGGAGTGCTCGTGGGCGCGACCGGCCCCCGCGGCAACGTGATCAAGATCCGGCCCCCGCTCGTGTTCTCCGAGAGACACGCCGACCGGGTCGCGGCGGAACTCGATGCAACGCTCGCAGCCGAACAACTGCGATGATCGCGCCATGATCGACACGACAGACGTCCTCACCCCGGAGGCCCGGACGTTCCTGACCGATCTGGAGCGCCAATTCGGCGAGCGGCGGATCGACCTTCTGGCACAGCGGGCTGCGCGCCTCGAGCGCCTGCACGCCGGCGAGCTGCCTGACTTCCTGCCCGAGACGGCCGCCGTTCGCGCAGGAGACTGGCGCGTCGCCCCCACGCCTGACGAGATTGCGGACAGGCGGGTCGAGATCACGGGGCCGGTCGACCGCAAGATGGTGATCAACGCGCTCAACTCGGGCGCGAGGGTGTTCATGGCCGACTTCGAGGATTCCAACTCGCCGACGTGGTTCAACTGCATCGACGGGCAGCGCAACCTGACCGATGCGCTCGAGCGAACGATCTCACTCGACACGGGCGAGAAGCAGTACACGCTGGGTGACAACCCCGCCGTCCTCTTTGTGCGCCCACGCGGCTGGCACCTGGAAGAGCGGCACTTCGAGGTCGACGGTGCGCCGATGTCCGGCTCTCTGTTCGACTTCGGCCTGTACTTCTTCCGCAACCACGGCCGCAACGGCCGCTACTTCTACCTGCCCAAGCTCGAGTCGCACCTCGAGGCGCGGCTCTGGAACGACGTCTTCGTGTGGTCGCAGGAGTGCCTGGGAGTGCCGCAGGGAACGATCAAGGCGACCGTGTTGATCGAGACGATTCTCGCCGCCTTCGAGATGGACGAGATCCTCTACGAGTTGCGCGACCACTCAGCGGGCCTCAATGCAGGCCGCTGGGATTACATCTTCAGCGTGATCAAGAAGCTGGGGCACCGGTCTGAGATGGTGCTGCCCGATCGAGGCGCTGTGACCATGGCGGTGCCTTTCATGCGCTCCTACTGCGAGCTACTCGTGAAGACGTGTCACCGCCGCGGCGCGTTCGCCATGGGTGGCATGGCCGCCTTCATCCCCTCACGACGCGATGCCGACGTCAACGCGGTCGCGCTTGCGAAAGTGCGCGAGGACAAAGAGCGCGAGGCTTCACAGGGCTTCGACGGCACGTGGGTCGCGCATCCGGATCTCGTCCCGACAGCGTACGAGGCGTTCGACGCGGTGCTCGGCGACCGGCCGAACCAGATCGAACGTCAGCGAGACGACGTGTCGGTCGGCGTATCCGATCTCCTGAACGTCGCCGCCACACCCGGGGAGGCGACGGAGGACGGTCTGCGCAACAACGTCTCGGTGGGCATCCAGTATCTCGCTGCGTGGCTCCATGGTTCGGGAGCAGTCGCGATCAACAACCTCATGGAGGACGCCGCGACGGCGGAGATCAGCCGTTCGCAGATCTGGCAGTGGCTGCACCACGGCCGGTTTACGGCCGACGATGTGCTCCGGATCACGGACGAGGAGATGAAGTCGCTCGGTGAGGGCTACAGCGAAGCGCGCGTTATCTTCGAGAGCATCGCCACGCGACCCGACTATGTGGAGTTCCTCACGTTGCCCGCGTACGACCAACTGGTCGCCGACGAGGCCGGCTAGCGGCACGGCCGACCGCCGCGACAGCGATGCCGCAGCTACGCCGAATCGACACTGCAGAGGGGTTTCTCGCCCGAGCCGGTCCGTTCCTCAGCGCGCATGAACCCGAGCACAACCTGCCGCTCGGCCTGCTCGGCCGTCTGCTCGACGAGCCGCGGCTCTACGGCTTCGACCCGGCCTTCGTCATCGCGGAGGACGCGGGAAGTGTCGTTGGCTGCCTTCTCCGCACGCCTCCCTACGGCGTCATCCTGAGTCGGTTCGAATCACTCGAGGCCGTGGATCGCGTCGCCGACGCCGTCCTCGACATGCACCCCGGGCTCCCCGGTGCAGTAGGCCCGGCCGATGTCGTCGGCCGATTCGCATCGGCATGGTCCGAGCTGACAGGCGTGCGAGCGCACCTCAAAGTCAGGCAGCGTGTCCACGCGGCCTCCGCTGTGTACGAGACTGCCCGCGCGCCAGGCACCATGCGAGAAGCCGGTCCGGACGATGTTCCGACGGTGCTCGACTGGCTCGACGGCTTCGCGGAGGAGGCACTCGGAGAGGCGCCGCACCGTGAAGAGGCCGAAGCCGCATACCGGCGCCGTGAGGCGGACCCGGACGGCGCCTGGCTCCTCTGGGACGACAACGGGCCTGTATCTCTCGCTGGCTACGGGAATCCGACCCCGACCGGAACCAGGGTCGGGCCCGTCTACACGCCACCGGAGCATCGCGGTCACGGCTACGCCACGTCTCTCGTCGCGGATCTCACGGTCGAGCGACTCGCAACCGGCCTCGCGTTCTGCTTCCTCTTCACCGACCTCGCGAACCCGACATCGAACGCGATCTACGCCAGGATCGGCTACGAAGCGGTGGCCGACTGGGATCAGTGGGAATTCAGCTGACTTCTGCCTGACACCGGTTGTTGTTGACGAGCTCGACGCTCGAGCCATCGGGATACCACAGGAAGGTTGATACGTTCTCGCTGCCTCGCGTACTGGCTGCGGTATGCCTCCACGAGCAAGTCGCCGACGGGTCCGTCGTCATCAGGCTTCGCGTAACGGATCACGAAATCCACAGTGTGCAGAATGCTACTCGGCCCCTTGGAATGGGGTCGCTCGTGAGCCTCACCCGGAAGCGAGACCGGTCGCCTGCGCCAGTGAGTGC
>NZ_JBDSNT010000106.1:0-5684 GCF_039915195.1 Gaiella sp. | reverse complement strand
CAGGTCGACGCTCGGCCCTTCGAGCGAGTCGAGCGGCGGCAGGCCCTCCTTGGCGCCGATGCCGGCGACCAACGGGTACTCGGCCTCGTCGGCCGATTCCGTGTAGAACCGCTGCCCCTCGTCGGAGAGCAGGAAGTCGATGAATTGTTCTGCGTCCTCCTTGTTGCCCGCGCTTGCGAGCGCGCCTGCGCCGGCGACACTGACGAGTGCGCCCGGGTCACCCTTCGCGAGGAAGTGGTTCGCGATCGGCGCGTCGGGCTGCTCTTCCTCGACGAGATACAGGTAGTAGTGGTTGACGAGCCCGAGGTCGATCTCTCCGGTGGCGAGGGCTTCGACGATCGGCGTGTTCTTCTCGTATGTCTTCGGCTCGTTCCTTTTCAGGTCGATCAGCCACTGCTTCGTCTTCTCCTCGCCGACGGCGAGACGCATGGCGGTCACGAACGCCTGGAACGACGCGTTGGTCGGGGCAATGCCGACCTTCCCCTTCCACGTGGGGCCGGTGAGATCGAACACGGAATCGGGTACCTGGTCTTCGGTCAGAGCGTCGGTGTTGTAGGCCAGTACGCGGGTTCGACCGGAGGTGCCGACCCATTTGCCGCCGGAGTCCCGAAATCGCTCGGCAACGCGGTCGAGGGTCTCCTGCGGGAGTTCGGCGAACTTGCCCGCGACCGCCCCGAGTGAGCCCGGATCCTGAGCGAAGAAGACATCGGCAGGGGAGTTGTCGCCTTCCTCGGCGATCGTTGCAGCGAGCTCGGCGCTCTCGCCGTAGCGAACATCGACCTCGATCCCCGTCTTCTCCTCGAACATGTCGATCAGCGGCTGCACCAGCTCTTCCTCGCGGCCGGAGTAGATCGTGAGCGATTCGCTCTTCGAGTCGCCGCCGCAACCTGCGAGAGCAATGACCGCGAAGAGCGTGGAGAAGAGAGTAAGGAGTGTGACGAGCTTCATGTGGTGACCCCCGTTAGGTGCGCGTAGTGTTGTAAGGGTCACCTTACACTCTGTGTAAGGGCTGCCTTACAAGAACCGTCAGTGGAAGACGGGCACCTTACCGTTGTGCACCGTGATCGAGACACGTGAACCGAGTGGAACGACCTCGTTGGACGGGCGCTGCGAGACCAGTTCGACTCCGTCGAGGACAACCCGGTAGAAGACGTCGTGGCCCCGGAACTCCCGGGCGACGACCTCGCCGGCACCGGCCGGATCGGGCGCGAGCTCGAGGAGCTCGGGTCGCACGAGCACATCCACGTTCACCGCGCCGGACGCGCCGTTCGCCGGAAACGACCCGAGAGAGGTGTTCACGCGGCCGTCCGCCACGGTGCCGGAAACGAAGTTTGCCGCACCCACGAACTCGGCGGCCCACCGTGAGGCGGGGGCCTGATACAGCTCCTCGGGCGTTCCCTGCTGCACGATCGTCCCGTCGCGCATCAGGGCGATTCGGTCGGCGAGCGAGAACGCCTCCTCGCGATCGTGGGTCACGAGCACGACGGTGACGCCGAGCGGTCGGAGGATCGCGGCGACCTCGTCTCGCAACTCACTGCGCAGGTGGGGATCGACGTTCGACCAGGGTTCGTCGAGAAGGATCGCCTCCGGAGCGGGAGCGAGCGCGCGGGCGAGCGCCACGCGCTGCTGCTGCCCCCCGGAGAGCTCGTGGGGGTAGCGGTCGCCGAGCCCGCAGAGGTCGACGAGCGCGAGCAGCATCGGGACGCGTGCCCCACGATCCTTGCGGGGAAGTCCGAAGGCGACGTTCTTCGCGACGGTGAGGTGCGGGAAAAGGGCGTAGTCCTGGAAGACCATTCCGACGCGTCTTCGCTCGGGCGGCACCCAGCAGCCCGCGCCCGCAACGTTCTCGCCGGCAACGGTGACCTTCCCGGCATCCGGCGTCTCGAAGCCGGCGATCAGGCGGAGGAGCGTCGTCTTGCCACAGCCGGAGGGGCCGAGGAGCGCGACGACCTCGCCGCGATCGACACAGAGCGACGTCGTTGTGACTGCCTCGACATTCCCGAAGCGCCGGGTCACGCCCTCCAGTGCGATCATCGAGCAATCCATGTAAGGACAACCTTACAGACGGTCCGTCGGTTTTGCCATCGTCTCGTGCGCGGGCGTGGCGTGGCCGCGGCCGGGCTCGGAGCTAGGCTCGATCGGTGCGTCTCGCCTCCGTCTATCCACTGGTCTCGTCACGGGCCGTCGCTCGCTCCTTCACCTACGAGATTCCGGACGGAGTGGGCAAAGGATCGATCGTGCAGGTCAGGTTGGGTCGGAGCGTGACACGAGGCGTGGTCGTCGACGTCGACGTCGACGCACCTTCGGGGATCAAGCTCGCCGCCATCGGGAAGGTGCTCGACGGGATACCCCCAGTTCTCGTCGATCTGGCGCTCTGGATCGCCGACTACTACGGCACCACGCCAGCCCGCGCCCTCGAGCTCGTCGCGCCAGTCCGGCGGGCCCCACGCGGCGAGCGGCCGTCCCCCGCCGAACGGGAATCGCTCCCGGGAGAGCCGAGTCCGGCGGCTTTGACTGCGGATCAGTCGGTAGCCGTGGCGCGCGTCGTCCAGGGTCTCGACGAGAGGGTCGGGGCCCACCTTCTGCTCGTCGGGCCGACGGGAAGCGGCAAGACCGAGGTGTATCTGCAGGCGTGCGAAGCCGCGCTCGCCCGCGGTCTCGGCACCATCGTGCTCGTGCCCGAGATCTCGCTCGCCCCGCAGACCGTCGGTCGTTTCCGTGAGCGGTTCGGTGACACCGTGGCGATCCTCCACTCGGCGCTCGGGCAAGCAGAACGCCGCGATGAGCGTGACCGGGTCGCGCGTGGTGAAGCTCGCGTCGTCGTCGGCGCGCGCTCGGCGATCTTCGCTCCGATGACAGACCTCGGGCTCGTGATCATCGACGAGGAGCACGACTCCTCGTACAAGCAGGAGTCCGATCCGCGCTACGACGCCCGCACCGTTGCAGCGAAGCGCGCAGCACTGGAGGGGGCCGTTGCCGTGTACGGGAGCGCGACGCCGCGCCCCGAAAGCTGGGCAACCCTCGAACGAATCGTGCTCTCTGCCAGGATCGGCGCCCCGATGCCGCGCGTGCGGATCGTCGACCTGCGCCGCGAGAGCGGCTATCCGCTCTCGGCACCACTTCTGACCGAGCTCGGTCGCATCGCCGAGCGAGGCGGCAAGGCGATCCTGCTCCTGAATCGGCGCGGCGTGACGCCCGCGATCCACTGCCGCGCGTGCGGGTTGTCGCGCCGGTGTGGGAGCTGTGACGTCGCTCTCACTCTTCACAGCGACGGGGGCCTGCACTGCCATCACTGCGGCCATCGCGAGCCGATCCCGGAGACGTGCCCCGCGTGCGGCTCGGTCGAGCTCGCGCACATCGGAGCCGGTACGCAGCGCCTCGAGAAGGAGCTCGAGCGGAGCATCCCCGAGCTCGAGCGCATCCGGCTCGATGCGGACACTGCCGCCCGTCCGGGTGCGTTGCGCGAAACGCTCGAGCGATTCAGAGACGCCGACCGCGCCGTCCTCGTTGGCACCCAGATGGTCGCGAAGGGTCACCACTTTCCCGGCGTCGACCTCGCCGCCGTCGTCGACGCGGACACGGGGCTCGCCATTCCCGACTTCCGCGCCGAGGAGCGAACGTTTCAGCTCGTCACGCAACTCGCAGGGCGAAGCGGCCGCGACGCGCCCGGCCTCGTGCTCGTCCAGACGTTCCAGCCTGACGCGATGCCGTTTCAGTTCGCCCAGCGGCACGATGTGACCGGCTTCCTCACCGAGGAGCTGGAGCGCCGAACCGCGTTGGGCTACCCGCCCGTCGGTCACCTGATCTCGATCGTCGCCTCAGGGCCGGATGCAGCCGGCGTTGCCCAGGTGCTCCGCGAGGTGCGCGCAGGTCTCGAGGACGTCGGAGGCACGATTCTCGGTCCCGCACCGCTACTGCGACTTCGGGGTCGTCACCGCGCCCAGCTTGTGGCAAAGACGGACGAGCCGCGGGCGTTCGCGCGCCGCGCTGCAGCGCTCCTCGTTGCCGCGAGCCCCGAGCTCCGTCGGCGTGGTCTCACGGCTGTCGTCGACGTCGATCCCCAGTCCCTGTAGGAGGGCGCTCGCTTGCGCGTCGCGGCTAGACTCGCCCGCATGACCGCCCACGATCACGACAACGACTATCAGCACGGCTCCGACGACGTCGAGGTCGACTTCGAGGCCGACGTCGCCGCACAGGAGGATGCCGAGGCGCGCGCGCGACGGCAGCTAGCACTGTCACAGATCCGTCAGTACGGCGACCCTGTGCTGCGGATGCGCGCCAACGAGGTGGAGAGCTTCGACAACGAGTTACAGATGCTGGTCGAGAGGATGTTCCTGCTCATGCACGACGCCGACGGCGTCGGGCTCGCAGCGACGCAGGTCGGGATCGTCAAGCGCGTCTTCGTGTTCAACCACGACGGCGACGACGTGGCCGTCGTCAACCCGGTCATCGCGAAGACCGGCCGAGATGTCGAGTCCGACGCCGAAGGCTGCCTCTCTCTCGGGCCGGTGCGGATGCCGGTCGAGAGAGCGGTAGAGGTGACGATCGAGGGGGTTGGAATCGACGGGCTGCCGCTGCGCCTCGAGCTCGAAGGCCTGCCGGCCCGCGTCGTGCAGCACGAGTTCGACCATCTCGACGGGAAGCTGATCATCGATCGGACCGATCCCGAGTCGCGGCGTGAGGCAATGGCGCAGCTGCGGCCGCGGCTCGTTCTTTCGAGGTGAGAGTGGTCGCTTCGGGGAGCTCGGTACCGCTCGGTCGGCTGCAAGAGCATTGCATCGCTTCGTCCTCGGTCGCTCCGATATGCGCCGATATCGGAGCTCTCTGCGTCCTCGCGCAGCTCGGTTTTCGCTCGCGCAGGCAGCACCGGAGTTCCCGGAGAGACCCCTAGCAGTGGCCCGCATCGCGGTCGCCGCAACGGCGCCGTTCGGAGCGGATGTGCTGGAGCGGCTCGCCGCACGCCACGAGATCTCCGCCCTCCTCACACGTCCCGACGCGCGGCAGGGCCGCGGACGACGGATCGCACCGCCTCCCGCGAAGCTCGTGGCCGAGCGTCTCGGCATCCCCGTCCTCCAGCCGGACGAACCCGAGTCGGGGCTCGAGCTGGGTGCACCCACCGTCGTCGTGTGCGCGTACGGTCTCCTCATCCCCGAAGACCTTCTCGGTGAGCGGGCGTGGCTCAATGTCCACCCGTCGCTCCTGCCCCGCTGGCGCGGCGCGGCGCCCGTCGAGCGTGCGATCCTCGCAGGGGACACCGAGACGGGGGTCACGATTCACGAGACCGTGAAGGAGCTCGATGCAGGCCCGATTGCGGCTCAGCGGGCGTTTCCGATCGGAGACGGGGACGATGCTGCCGCGATCTTCGCGCAGGCGGCGCGGTTCGCCGTTGAACTGCTCGACGACGTTCTTGCAGAAAGTTCGCCCCACTTCGTCCCCCAGGCGACCGAGGGCGTCAGTTATGCCGAGAAGATCGTTAGTGACGATCGCAAGCTCGACCTCGACGACGACCCGGTCGCGCTCGTCCGTCGCGTCCGCGCCCTGTCACCTCACATCGGCGCTCGCGCCGAACTCCACGGCAGGCCCGTGACGATCTGGAGAGCGCGGATAGGGGAGGCCGGCGCATTCGAGCCGCTCGAGGTTCAGCCGGATGGTGGCCAGCGGATGGACGCGGCCGCGTGGCTTCG
>NZ_JBDSNT010000104.1:0-10541 GCF_039915195.1 Gaiella sp. | reverse complement strand
GCCCGGACGATGCAGGTCGCGTAGCGCGGCTACGCGGATCGATCGGATACTGGAATGCGCTCGCGCTCCTCGCGGATGCCGCCCTCGGCCTCGGACTGTGGCTCGTCGCGGCGGTCCGCGATCGCTTCGGGCGTCCCGCTGGTGCACTTCTCCTGTACGTCGCAACGCTCGTGATTCTGCTCACGCAGTCTCGAGCCGGGGTCATCGCCGGCCTGGCCGTCCTCGCCCTCGTTCTGGCGCTGACGACGAATCGGATCGAGGCGGCGCTCTTCGGGATGATCTCATGCGGTTCCGGCCTTCTCGTTGCGGGTTGGGCCCTCACGCAGTCCGCTCTCGTGGAGGACGGGGTCGCGTCGCCCGACCGTGCCTCGAGCGGCACCATGTTCGGTGTGCTGACACTGCTCGGTGCCGTTGTCGTGATCGTCGCCGTCTACAAGGTGCCCGTGGTGCGACTCGTCGACACGCGCCGCCGCGCGGTCATGCGCGGACTGCTCGGCGGCTCCGCGGTGCTGATCGCAGCCGGCCTTCTCGGTCTCGTCGCAGCGGTGGGGAATCCGGTCACGTGGGCCTCGGGTCAGCTCTCGAGCTCGGGAGAGGTCGTCAATGGCCCGGGGCGTTTCGGCCAGCTGGAGACCAACAGCCGGACCGTCTGGTGGGGGGAGGCGTGGGAGATCTTCAGCGCGAGCCCAGCGGGTGGAACAGGGGCCTCGACGTTCGAGATCGCGCGCAAGCGCGTGCGCGTGAATGCCCAGAATGTCAGCGCGCCCCACAGCGTCCCGTTGCAGCTCTTATCGGACACGGGGCTTCCGGGGTTCCTCCTCGGTCTGACGCTCGTCATCGGAGTCGCACTCGGGATCCGCGCGACGTTTCGTCGGCTCGAGGGCGAGGAGCGCGCCGCTGCGTCCGCGGTCGTCGCATTGCCCGTCGCGTTCGGCCTGCACGCTCTCGTCGACATTGATCTCGACCTGCTCGCCGTCGCGGGCCCGACGATGCTCGTCTCCGCAACCCTCCTCGGTGCCGGGCGTCCGCCCGCAGCGAGGGTAGGAGGGCTCGCGACGGCTGGCATCGCCGCGGCCGCGGCCGCCGCTCTCTGGGTCGTCGTCGCACCTGCGCTCTCGACCCGCGAGGTGGAGCGCGCCTACGCCAAGGTCAGTGAGGGCCGGAGCGACGCGGCCGCGTCGGCCGCTCGTCGCGCGCAAAGGCTGAACCCGCTATCACCCGAGCCGCTCTACGCCCGGGCGACCGTTGCCACAGCAGTCCGCGACGCGTCCGCAGCCGATGCGCTCTACGTTCAGGTGACACGACTTCAGCCCGAGAATCCGGCCACCTGGTACGAGCTCGGCCTCTTTCGCTACATCAAGGGCGATCTCTGTGGCGCGTACTTCGCGTTGAACGCTGCCTACACGCTCGACCCGAAGAGCACTCTGTTCTATCGCGGAAGCGAGCTGGATCGTGCTCGTGACGCCGTCAACGACACCGAGAATCCTGCCTGTGGTCGGTGAGAGCGGGTTAGCCGCCGATGATCACGACTGCGTGCGAGCCGTTCAGCTGTGCGGTGCGGAGCCCGTCGAGCGGCCCGACGATCTTGATGCTCAGGTCGCTCGCGAGCCGGCGGCCTTCGCCTTCGAATCCCTTGCGGTACATCACGAGCGTTCGCGTGAAGTCAGAGCTCGGTGCGTTCCCGACGCTGCCGATGCGGTAGCCGCGCCGCGAGACCTTCGCAGCCGTCGCTGCTGCTGCGCCCTGCCTGGTGCCGCCGTTGAACACGACGACGGAGACGCGGCTTCGAGGCAGTCGGGCGGCCGGGACTACAGCGCGACGGGGGTTCGCGCCGGCGGAGCTCGATCCGGTCTTCGTAGCAGCAGTCCTCGTTAGGGCTGCCTTCTGGACGGGCTTTGCCGAGGTACCGGTCGAAGCTTTGGCGATGAGTGCGCCGCCGACGACAATCAGAACGACGAGCTCGACGGCTGCCACGGCGGCGGCGGCGAAGGCCGCCGTGCGCCAGGGGCGCACGAGCTGCTCGTTGTGATGGAAAGAGACTTCCACGCCGGAATCCTTCGCCCGGGACTGGCTCGCTCCTTCTTCCCGAGCTATCCCGGCTGTGGGAGCGCCGCCCAGGTGGCGGTCACACCGGCAGCGAGGGGTGTCTCGGCGCGGAAGCCCAGGGTCGCGGCGGCGTGCTCCCCGTCGAGCACGCTGCGGAGGAGCTCGCCCGGCCGTTCTGCCTCGTGCAGGGCCACCGCGTCCGAGCCGGCGATCAGTCGGCACGCGTCGTAGAGCTCGAGCACGGTTGTCGCGATCCCCGTGCCGACGTTGAACACGCCGCCCACGTCGCAGTCGAGCGCCGCGACCGTCGCGCGGGCGACATCGCCCGCGTAGACGTAGTCGCGGCTCTGCGAGCCGTCCCCGAAGATGCGGCATTGTTGCCCGGCCTGGAGTCGTCCAAGGAAGATCGCGACGACGCCGGCCTCGCCGTGCGGGTTCTGCCGCGGGCCGTAGACGTTCCCGAAGCGCAACGCGACATGGGAGACGTCGTTGAGTCGGGCAAAAGCACCGAGGTAGCCCTCGGCGGCGAGCTTTGCGGCACCGTAGGGGGAGAGCGGCAGACAGGGATCGTCTTCGCGGGCCGGCCGCGGGCACTCGCCGTAGATCGCGCCGCCGGTCGATGCGAAGACCACGCGAGCGCCGCCGAGGCGGGCAGCTTCGAGCACGTTCACCGAGCCGAGGACGTTGATCGTTGCATCGCGGTACGGCTCCTCGACCGAGACGCGCACGTCGGCCTGCGCTGCGAGATGGACGATGGAGCGCGCGTCCACCTCCCGGACGATGTCGTCAAGTGGCTCACGGATGTCGTGCACATGAAGTGGCGCTCCGGCGGGAACGTTCTCGCGGAAGCCCGTCGAGAGATCGTCGACGACGTGCACTTCGTCGCCGCGCTCGAGGAGCGCCTCGACGACGTGCGAGCCGATGAAGCCGGCACCTCCGGTAACGATGACCGCCATCGCCGTAATGTACTGGCAGATGTTCATCACCTTCGAAGGACTCGACGGCTCCGGTAAGACGACCCAGGTACGCCTCCTTGCCGCACGGCTCGAAGCAGAGGGCGCAGAGGTCGTGATCACGCGCGAGCCCGGAGGAACTCCGCTCGGTGAGGAGATCCGTAACCTCGTCCTGCACGGCGGGGACATGGCACCGTGGGCCGAGGCCGCTCTCTACGCCGCCTCCCGGGCACAGCACGTCGAAGAGCTGATCAGGCCCGCGCTCGCCCGGGGAGCAACCGTGCTCTGTGATCGATACGTCGACTCGTCCGTTGCGTACCAGGGGATTGCCCGGGGCCTCGGCCTCGAGCGGGTGCTCGAGCTCAACCTTGCGGCCGTGGGCGGACTGATGCCCGACCGCACGATCCTGATCGACATCGAGTCCGGTCGTGCCGTCTCTCGGATGAGCGACGAGCGCGACCGGATAGAGCGCGAGGACGACGGTTTCCACGGGCGCGCAGCCGATGGCTACCGGCACCTTGCCGCGCGCTTTCCCGAGCGCTACGTGACCGTCGATGGAACCGTCGCGCCCGAGCTGATCGCCGAGGAGATCTATGGAGCCATTCGCGGGAATTCCTGAACAGGCCGAGGCTAAACGCCTGCTCTCCTCGGCGCTCGCCGACGGAGACGCACACGCATTTCTCTTCCATGGATCTGCGGGAGTCGGGAAGGAGGCCGCCGCGTTCGCGTTCGCCGGCGCCCTGTTGGGAGACCCGCGCCGGGTTACCGAGCGCACGCATCCCGACCTGAGGGTTGTCGAGCCGCTCGGCGACATGATCCGGATCGACGTCATCCGCGAGTTGCATCACGACCTTCACCTCCGGCCCTTCGAGGCGGATCGCCGTGTCTACCTCCTGCTCGGCTCGCACCGGCTCAATCCGGACGCGGCCGACGCGCTCCTCAAGGACCTCGAGGAGCCGCCCGCGTACGCGACGATTGTGCTCGTCGCCGACGAGCTCGGGCCGATCCCGGAAACGATCCGCTCGCGCTGCCAGCTCGTGCCGTTCCGGCGTCTCTCCGGGCGCGCGGTACGGGGCTGGCTGGACGAGCGCGCACCCGAGCTCTCCGAGAGCGAGGCGACGGCGATTGCCCGTGTTGCCGCCGGGCGTCTCGATCGTGCGGCGCGGCTGATCGATCCGGCAGTTCGCGCTCGGCGCTCGGCGATCATCGCGGCCGCGCGCGGCCCGTACTCCCAGACTCCGTACTACTCCAACGAGGCCGCGAGCGTGCTGCTCGAGGCGATCGGATTGAGCGGCGCGGCCGCGAAAGAGGCGGAGGAGACCGTCGTCGACGGTCTCGATTTGAACTCGAAGGACGCCGAGCAGCGCGTCAAGCGTGTGCAGCGCGGCGCCGAACGCGAGGAGATGCTCGCCCAGCTCGAGGAGCTTGCTGCGTGGTACCGAGACCTCGTCGTCGTCGCGAACGGGGCGGAGACGACGGTGACCCACGCCGATCACCTCGCGGAGCTGAGGGCCGATGTCGCACTCGAGCTCGGCCGGAAGCCCGAGCGCGCGGCTGCTCTCGTGCGCGAGTCCTGGCGCTCGGCCGAGGAGTTCAACGTGAATCCGAGCCTGTGGCTCGACGCGTTGTTCGTGCAGCTGCGACGCGCCTTCGTCTGAACCGTCTCGACTTGACATGAGAATGGTCGTTCTCCTATAGTGAGAATCGTTGTTCTCATACCAGGAGCTCTGATGACACCCCGTCCACCCGTCCCACCCTTCACGGCATCGACCGCCCGTCAGAAGGTGCTCGCCGCCGAGGCGGCCTGGAATACCCGCGACCCCGATCGCGTCGCCGCTGCGTACACGATCGATTCGATCTGGCGCAATCGCGACGAGTTCGTCGCGGGCCGCGAAGAGATCCGCGCCTTTCTCGCGCGCAAGTGGGAGAAGGAGCTCGACTACGTCCTGCGCAAGGACCTCTGGACGTTCGGCGACGACCGGATCGCGGTGCGGTTCCAGTACGAGTGGCACGACGCCGAGGGGAACTGGTTTCGCTCCTACGGCAACGAGCTCTGGGAGTTCGACGCCGACGGATTGATGCGCCGCCGCGAGGCGAGCATCAACGATCTCGCGATCACTGCGGCCGAGAGACGCATTCATGGCCCACGGGCTGAAGGTGACGACAGCGGAATTCCGCTCCAGTGAGCCCCGCGGCCACGATCGACAACGACGAGGCTCGTGCAGCCGTGCTCCAGTCGGCGAACGCGGTCTTCTACGCGCGGGGGATCGCGGGCGTCGGCATGGCGGACATTCGCGACGACTCGGGCGTCTCGCTTCGCCGGCTCTACTCCCTCTATCCCTCCAAGCGCGAGCTCGTTGCCGCGTGGCTGACCGACCGGCACACGACCTGGATGGAGTGGTTCACGTCGTCGGTCGATCGTCGCAGCATGGCCGGCGAGGAGCCGCTCCTTGCCGCGTTCGATGCGATCGCGGAATGGGCGGAGTCGCCCGGCTATCGCGGCTGCGCCTTCGTCAACTCCGCCGCCGAAACGGTCGAGATCGACGACACCCACCGGCGAATAATCGCCGCCCATAAGGAGAGCCTCTTGGCCTATCTCATCTCACTCGCCCGTGACGGAGGCTACGCCGAGCCAGAGCGGCTCGGCCGGATGATCGGCGTCCTTCTGGACGGAGGCATGGTCGAGGCCGCGGTGCTGCGCTCATGCGAGCCAATCGTTGCGGCACGTGATGCTGCTGCGGTTCTGATCGAGGCGTCGCAATGAACCTCTTCGTCGAGCAGCTCTGGCGGTATCCCGTGAAGACCCTCGCAGGCGAGCGGCTCGAGACGGCCGAGCTGACAGAGAACGGCATCCCCGGCGACCGGATCGTCCACGTTCGCGGCCCGGAGGGGGTCCGCACGTCGCGCCGCCAGCACCACCTCCTCGGCCTGCACGGCACGCTCGATCCCACCGGGCGGCCGCTCATCGACGGACATGCGTGGGACTCTCAGGAGGCGCTTGCGCTCGTTCAGGCTGCGGCGGGAGACGACGCGGAACTCGTCGCGTTCGACGGGCTCGCCCGGTTCGACATTCTCCCGCTCCTCGTTGCCACCGACGGCGCCGTGGCGGAGTTCGGCCGCGACGTCCGCCGGCTGCGACCGAACATCGTGATCGGTGGAGTAGAGGGCCTCGCCGAGCGCCAGTGGGAGGGGGCGCAGCTCCGGATCGGCGATGCTGTGGTCTGGCTCGACTCGCTGCGTGGCCGCTGTCCGATGACCACCGTCGACCCGGACACGCTCGAACGCGATCCCGACGTACTGAAGGACATCGGCCGCCGGTTCCGCGGCCGAATAGCCCTGAACGCCGACGTGCTCCGGCCCGGCACCGTGAGCGTGGGTGATGCGGTGAAGCTCGTGCTCCCCGTCGCGGCGGAGATCGACGCCTGATCCCGGCGCTCTTCGCGCGCCCACAGCCGTCGCACAGGCGGCTCACAGGAACCCGTGGCACTCTACGAGCGATGGCAGAGGTCGCATCGGTCCCCACGAGTGTCGCCCGGGTGCTCGTCGTCGACGACGAGCCCTCGATCACGGATGCGGTCGCAACCGCCCTCCGCTACGAGGGCTACGAGACGATGGAGGTCGGCGCGGGTCGAGCGGCGGAGCAGGCGATCGACGAGTTCCGGCCCGACCTGATCGTGCTCGACGTGATGCTGCCCGACCTCGACGGGTTCTCGATCGCGCGTCGGCTCAGGGACGGCAACCATCGCGTCCCGGTGATCTTCCTCACCGCGAAGGATGCAACCGAGGACAAGGTTGCTGGGCTCGCGCTCGCCGACGACTACGTGACGAAGCCGTTCAGCTTGGCCGAGATCGTCGCGCGCGTGCAATCCGTGCTGCGACGAACCCGCGGCGAGACGGACGGCGCGATGCGCTTCGCCGACCTCACGCTCGACGAGGCAACGCGCGAGGTGCGGCGGGGAGATCAGCCCGTCGAGCTGACGCGAACCGAGTTCGAGCTGCTCCGCTTCCTGATGCTGAATCCCAGGCGCGTACTGACGAAACGCCAGATTCTCGACAACGTCTGGCACTACGACTTCGGAGGCGACGCGAATGTGGTCGAGACCTACGTCAGCTACCTGCGCAAGAAGCTCGACCCGCTCGGGCCCCCGCTGATCCAGACCGTACGCCTCGTCGGCTACGCGTTGCGCGAGTCGTAGAGCTGTGGCGCCTGGATTGTCCGTCGGTGCGCCGGAGCCTCGCTCTTCGGCGAGTGCTGGGGCGCCTTGCGTCAGCCAGGCGCCAGATCGTCTGAACGCTCCGACCGCACATCTCCCCTGCGTGACCCACCCGTGTCGCTGAGAGCGCGCCTCCTTACCGTCGTCGTCTCGCTGACCGCGGCCGGCCTGATCGTCGCCGGGATCGCCACCTACGCGTCGCTGCGCTCGTTCCTCGTCGATCGTGTCGATCGCACCGTCACCGGCGGTGCGGATGCAATCGAGCGCTCGCTCGAGCGAGGCAGACCGCGCGGCCCGGGCAGCTTCGACGCGCTCGGCGCTGCGAACCCGGGGATCTACATCGGTTCGATCGACGCGAGCGATGTGATTCGCTGGGCTCCGATCGGGACACGGCCCGGCGAGACGCCACTCCCGCAACCGGATCTCTCGACCGAGAGCGCGAAGGGGGCCGCGGCGGGCGGTGAGCCGTTCACGGTCTCGGCGGCCAGCGGCGACACGCGCTTTCGCGTCGTACTCGAGCCACTCCGCGACAGCGGTCAGATCCTCATCGTGGCCGCCCCGCTCGACGAGGTCGACGACACCCTCCATCAGCTCCTGCTCGTTGAGATCGTGGTCGCCGGATCCGTGCTCCTCGCGACGCTGCTGGGAGGTCTCTGGCTCGTTCGTGTCGGCCTGCGCCCGCTCGGGCGGATCGAGGTGACGGCGGCGGCGATCGCGGGAGGCGACCTCTCGCAACGCGTCGACAACGACGACCCGAGGACGGAGGTCGGCCGCCTCGGCGGAGCGCTGAACACGATGCTCGTCCAAATCGAGGAGGCGTTCGACGAGCGCACTGAATCGGAGCAGCGCCTGCGCCGCTTCGTCGCCGATGCATCGCACGAGCTTCGTACCCCGCTCGCTGCTGTTCGCGCGTACGCCGAGCTGTTCGATCGCGGCGCCCGCGAGCGTCCGGACGATCTCGAGCGCGCGATGACGGGGATCCAGCGTGAGTCCCGGAGGATGGGCCTGCTCGTCGATGACCTTCTGCTCCTGGCGCGTCTCGATCAGGGTCGTCCGCTCGAGCGCAAGTCCGTCGCCCTGGTCGACGTTGCGAGCGAGGCGGTCGAGGCGGCGAGGCTGCTCGATCCGGATCGTGATCTCGTCCTCGAGGCGCCGTCGCCGGTCGAGGTGGAGGGGGACAGTGAGCGATTGCGACAGATTCTCGACAACCTGCTCGCGAACGTCCGCGCGCATACCCCGTCCGGCACCCCCGGAACCGTGCGCGTCGTGTACGAAGGCGATCTCGCGGTCGTCGAGGTGATCGATGCGGGGCCGGGTCTCTCGGACGACCAGCTCGCGCACGCGTTCGAGCGCTTCTACCGGGGAGACGCGTCGCGTTCGCGTGACGCCGGCGGTGCCGGCCTCGGTCTGGCGATCGCGGCGGCGATCGCCGAGTCGCACGGGGGGACGGCGAGCGTCGAGAACGTGGGGAGGGACGGAGGAGCGGGCTTGACGGTGCGGATCACCCTTCCATCCCCAAATAGTTGGTGAAAAACACGAAGCAGCTGCAGTGCTCGGGATCAGCGTCACCGCACTCGACCGCTGGGTCGATCGGGGCATCCTCCCGGTCGTCGTGCGCCCGGGCTCGTCGCGGCACGAGCTGGAGTCGCGGCGGTTTCTCGAGCTCGCAGACCAGGCGTACCGGATGGCCGCGGACGGGGTCGCGATGGGTGGCCGCATCGCGCCGGCCGTCAAGCGCCTTGGCTGGAGCCCAGCGCAGCAGGGGAGGCGCGTTCTTCGGATTGATGTAGCGGCACTGCCGCGTCCGAACGTCTCCGAGCAGGAGCTCCGGGCGAACTTCTGCGCGACGACGCCCGAGGAGCGCGTCCGCGAGGCCGCCGAGCTGAGCCGAGTCGCCGCTTTCACCGAGCGGAGTCGGGAGCGCGCGGTGTGAATCCGAAGGAGGCAGAGGGCGGCCGCTCGTCTCGGCCTCACGACGAGACAGGACTGTTCGCGATCCTCGCCACACTCGTCGCGAACGAGGTCGAGTTCCTCCTCGTCGGCGGTCTCGCGGTTGGCTACCACGGCTTCCCGCGAGCGACGAAGGACATCGACATCGTGCCTTCGCCGGACGCAGCGAACCTCGCCCGGTTGTCGGCTGCGCTTGGCGAGCTCGGTGCAGAGTTGCTCGCGGTCGACGAGGTTCGCGGTGAGGAGATGCCGGTGCAACTCTCCGCCGAAGCGTTGCGAGGCGGTGCGAACTGGGATCTGAGGACGACCCACGGCCGTCTCGACGTGATTCAGCACCTAGCGGGCGCTCTCGAGGTGCCACGGGACTACGAGCGACTTCGCTCTCGCGCGGTGCCGGGGCACTACCCCTTCGGCACTGTCTGGGTGGCCGGCTACGACGATCTGATCGACCTGAAGACTCTCTCCGGCCGGGACCAGGATCTGATCGACATCCGCGCCCTCCGTGAGGCGAACGACGACACGGCGCCGTAGCCGGCGATGGCGCAAACTGATAGGACACGAACGCGAACGGCTCCGAGCTCGATTTCTGGCTGGGCTCCTGGCATGCCCGGTGGGAGGGCGGCGAGGGAACGAACACGATCACCCGCGAGTTCGACGACAAGGTCGTCGTCGAGCGCTTCGAGGGGCGTCCCTCCATGGAGCTGACGGGGTTCAGTGTCTCGGTCTTCGATGCCGAGGCCGATGTGTGGCGCCAGACGTGGGTCGACGACCAGGGCAGCTACTTCGCGCTCACGGGCGGCGCCGACGGCGACACCTTCGTGCTGCAGATGTCGACCGTGCGCGGGGGCGTGCTGGTAGAGCTGCGGATGGTGTTCTGCGAGATCGAGGCCGACAGCTTTCGCTGGCTATGGGAGCGCTCGAAGGACGGCGGTGCGACGTGGGAGCCGGCATGGGAGATCGCGTACACACGCACCGGGTGAGGCCACCGCGCGAGCGGGCCGGGAGAGTCCCTACAATGCGGGGCGCGCCGACGTAGCTCAGCTGGTAGAGCACTTCACTCGTAATGAAGGGGTCCGCGGTTCGAGTCCGCGCGTCGGCTTCCCCCATTTCAAGCGGTTTTTTGGCTTGAAATGGCGTTAAATGGCTCCCGGTATCACGTATTTTGTTGTCGCGATTGGCCCGGCAGGCGGCTGCCGATCAGAGTTTGGCGGCTGTCGGTTCGGGCAGTCCGGTGCCAGAGTGGTCAAGTCGCGGGCCTCAAGCGAGCGTGCACCGCCTCCACGCTGGTGGCCGAAGCGTGCATCGTCGGAGCTGAGGATCACTTCGGCTGAGCTCATGCGTGTGCCAGGCGAAGTTACGGGCCGGGAGCGGCCGGGCA
>NZ_JBDSNT010000043.1:0-36751 GCF_039915195.1 Gaiella sp. | reverse complement strand
GTGGACGGACTGCTCGTCGAGGACTTCGTGCTCGAACGGCGCCCCGGCGTTGTGCATGTCCGGAATGCTCCGTCCCCGGGTGCGACGTCTTCGATGTTGATCGGCGAGACGATCGCCGCGATGGCGGAGGAGGCGTTCGGACTCTAGCCCGAGCGCGGACGCCGTTGCGCAGACCACGCCGCTGCCATCTCGACCCGCTGCGCGAGGGTCGGGTGGCTGTCGAGGAGCACGTGAGCCCACAGAGGCGGCCTGGGGTCGCCGAGCGACGTCTTCGCAAACCCCTGGAAGAGCCCTCGTACGGCAGCCGGATCGCGGGTGGTCTGGAGCGCCTTCCAGTCGGCCTCGGACTCCATGCGACGGCTGATCCAGCTCTGCGCGGGGGCAGTAGCGAGTTGGAGTGCGGTGACGACGAGGAGCGCGAGGGGGATCGCTGCTGCCTCTCCCATCCCTCCGCGACGCCGCGTCAGGCGCATCAGAATCCAGGCGCCAGGAAGGGCGAAGAGACCGAACCAGGCGAGCGCCTTCGGGATGTGATCGCTCGAGTGATGCGCGATCTCGTGGGCGAGCACAGCCCGCACCTCGCTCTCCGAAAATGTCCCGTCGAGCATCGTGCTCCAGAGGACGATCTTCCGCGTCGGCCCGAAGCCAACCGCGTAGGCGTTCGCCTGGCTCGTCGTCCCACTGACGTCCTCCACGGAGATGGGAATGTCGGAAACCCCCTGCTTCCTCTCGAGCTCGGCCGCCGACCGTTGCAGGGCAGCATCCTCGAGCGCGTTCGTCTCGGGAAGCAGGTACGGCTGCGCGAACGCGAACCCGGCCCCGATGACGACGAACAGTGCGGCTCCGGGAATCCACCACGCCTCGCCGAGCTTGCGGGCGAGAAACATGACGATCAGCAACGTGACGCAGATCGAGGTGAAAGCCGCTGCCAGCTCGAACCACCCGCCGAACGCCCACTTCAGGTAGCCGACTTCACTCAGGCCGTAACGCCGCGCCCACCACACGTTGAGTAGCCCGAAGGGCAACTGCACGAGCCAGACGATCCCGAGTCCGAGCATCCCAAGGAGCATCCCGGTACCGATCGGCCCGGCGGCGGACTCGCGAGCGAAGCGAGGGCCGCGGCGGGCATAGATCCAGAGCGTCGTGAACAGCGCGATCTGGGAGAGCGCCCAGACGACGAGGAAGAATCGCTCGACGTGCTCGGCCCGGCGAACGAGGGCCTTCCCGAACACCTCTGAGCTGTCGACGCGAATTGCTGGAAGGTCTGAAGGAACCGCGGTACGAAGAAGAAGCGCTGCACAACAGACCCAGACGACGCCGGCGATCGCGACAAGGCCTAGCTGTAGCGTCCGACTCAGCTTCAGAGCGCCTCCATCGCGGTCAGATCGGGGCCTGGAGCCTCGAGTGGAAGCCCGAGCTGCACATCACGGGGCCGGTCGCGTACTGCGGGCGCCGCATAGGGGTAGCTCTCGGTGACGAGAAATACGTAGGCGCTTGCCTGCGCCGAGTACCGCAGGCTCACGGCACCGAGGTTGCGAAGGCCCTCGGGCATCGAAGCGGTGACGAGCGCAGCCCACCAGCCGAGGAACCCGACGAGCAGCGCAACCGAGCCGAACGCCCCTGCGAGCAGGAACGCGGGGATCCCGAGGATCGCCCGGAACGCCGTGACCACGCGGCGCTGCGACCGTGGTGGATCGAACGCGATGTCGACGGGGTAGCTGCCTGCGCGGCCGGTGAAGCCGGGGAACGGCCCACCGATCACGTAGAGGAAGGCGATCACGTGCGTGGAGTAGCGAATCCACGCCGTGAAGAATCGATGCAGCGGCACGGGCAGGCGAGCGATCACGACCACGATCAGCCAGACGAACGGCATGACGGCAATGACCACCATGGTCCAGAGCAGCAACCAGATGAGGTGTGGCACGGCGAGCGGGAAGCGGAAGAACACCGTCAGGCGCGATCGGCGGATCTCGTCCGTGAGCTCGAGTCGCACAGGATGCGTCGGCAACTCGATGAGGGGAACGACGCGAGTTGGATCCGTCGTTGGGTAGCGATCGGTGAGGAGGAGGACGTAACCGGTCGCATGGGCGGTGTAACCGATGCAGTAGCTGAGCAGGTCGCGCAGGCCGATCGGCATCCGGCCTCGCGCGAGGATTGCGAACCACGCCAGAACGGCCGCCGTCGTCGAGACACCGCCGACGGTCCAGGCGTTCAGCCACCAGTCGCCGCCCGACGTCGTCGAGGTGATGTTCGCGGAGCTTCCGCCGGACATTCCGCTACCGAGGATCGTGATGAGCAGGAGCGCGGGCAGCGCGAGCACGAGCCGTGCTGCGACGCTGCCGCGGGATTGCCGCGAAGCGAGCTCGATCTCGAGGTCGATCGGGTAGCCAGGGGCTCCGCCGAACGACGGGTACGGCGCTGCCGCGAGGTAGAGGTACGCGCTCACCTGCGTTGCGTAGCGAACGTATGCCGCTACGAACTCCTGCAGGGTTCGGGGCGCCTTCCCTCTGAAGATGAGGGCAATCCACACGATCAAGGTCACAGCAAGGGCGGCGATTCCCCAGAGGGCGAGCACGAGAAGATGCGGGATTGCAAGGAAGAGTCGAAAGAAGACGGTCACGCGTGATCGCGCGAGATCGTCGGTGACGACGATGCGGATCGGGAGCGGCTGGTCGTCCTCCATGTCCACATTCTCGCCGGTGGAGCGGTCGACTACGATCAGCTGATGCCAGAGGTCGTCATCACCACCGACGACGTCGCCCGCGCGGCCGCGACCATCAGGGGAGCGGTTCATCGAACGCCGACGCTCAGCTCCCGCAGCCTTGGGCCGAGACAACATCTCAAGGCCGAGCTGTTTCAGCGCACCGGCTCGTTCAAGGCGCGAGGTGCGCTCAACCGGGTGAGGGCGCTCTCTGCCGAGGAGCGCGAGCGCGGTGTGATCAGCGTGTCGGCCGGAAACCATGCTCAGGCACTCGCGTGGGCAGCAGCCACCGAGGGAGTCGACGCGCTCCTCGTCATGTGGGCGAGCGCAAGCCCTGCAAAGATCGCCGCCACCCGGAGCTACGGGGCCGCGATCGATCTCGAGGCTGCGGATCCCACAGGCGCATTCGCGCGCCTCGAGGAGCTTCAGGAGCAGACCGGTCGCGTGCTCGTCCACCCGTTCAACGATCCGGTCGTCATCGCGGGAGCCGGAACCGTCGGGCTCGAGATTCTCGAGGACGTCCCCGATGTCGACACGATCGTCGTTGCCTGCGGCGGAGGCGGGCTCGTCACCGGGATCGCTGCGGCATGTGTTCCGCACGGCGTGCGGGTCATCGCCGTCGAGCCAGAGCACTCGGATGCGCTCGCCCTTGGGCTCGCCGCCGGCGAGCCGGTGCCCCTGACACCTCGCACGATCGCCGATGCATTGACGGCTCCGTTCGCAGGAACGGTCGCCGTGGACGTGTGCGGCCGGCTAGGCGTCGAGGTCGTGCTCGTCACGGACGACGAGATCCGGGCCGGCTTCAGGTTCCTCTACGAGCGTGCCAAGCTCGCCGCGGAACCAGGAGGCGCGGCGGCAGCTGCAGCTTGCCTCGCGGGGAAGGTCGAAGGCGGTTGCGTCGTCTCCGTCGTCTCCGGAGGCAACGTGAGCACGGATATCGCCTCTGCTATTCTGGCCGGGCGATGAAAACGGACATCCACCCCGAGTACGTCCTCGCGCACGTAACCTGCTCGTGCGGCAACGAGTTCATGACTCGTTCTACGAAGCCGGAGCTGCACGTCGAGGTCTGCTCGCACTGCCACCCGTTCTACACGGGCAAGCAGAAGCTGATGGACTCGGGCGGTCGGGTCGAGCGCTTCCAGCGCCGGCTCGAGAAGTCCGGCGGCCCCCGCCGCGGCTAAGGTTCGCGTGTTGGCAGGCTGTCCTCGTGCGCGCAGCGCGCCCAGAGAGATTTCATCGGGCGTTTCGCGGCTAGCCTTCCTCTTCCTGCCGCGCGACGTTCGATGAGCGTTTCGTACGGCGGTCAAGCCGTACTCGAAGGGGTCATGATGCGCGGCCCCGCAGTGTGGTCCGTCGCCGTCCGCACCCCCGACGGCGAGATCGTCGCCGTCACGACGAAGGTCACCTCCCCGATGCAGCGGCACCGGGTCTGGCGTCTGCCCGTGATCCGCGGCGTCATCGCGCTCGGCGAGTCGCTCGCGATCGGCTTTCGCGCGCTCGCGATCTCCGCCAACTACGCAATGCAGGAGGAACGGGAGGAGGGGGCCGAGGGCGAGCCTGCCGAGGTCTCGACCGAGATCTCGAAGGGACAGATCATCTTTTCGTTCGTGCTTGCGATCGGGTTCGCGCTCATGTTGTTCAAGGTAGGCCCGGCGCTCCTTACGAGCTGGCTCCCGATCGACGGCACCTACTTGTTCGTCGTCGTTGAGGGGCTCATCCGGGTGGCCGTCTTCATCCTGTACATCGTGCTGATCGGCCTGCTGCCCGATCTCAAGCGGGTCTTCCAGTACCACGCTGCCGAGCACAAGGCGATCAACGCGCTCGAGGCGGGCTCCGAGCTCACACCGGAGAAGGTGCAGAAGTTCAGTTTGATCCATCCACGTTGCGGAACTGCTTTTTTGCTATGGGTAATGGTGATCGGCATCTTCGTCTTCGCGTTCGTCGGTCGCCCGGTCTGGTACTGGCTGATCATCAGCAGGATTCTCCTCCTGCCCGTCATCGCCGGTCTCGCGTACGAGCTGATCCGCTACGCGGGCAAGCATCAGGACAACCGGGTGCTCATGTCGCTTCTTGCGCCTGGCCTCTGGTTGCAGCGGCTGACGACGCGACAGCCTGACCTCGATCAGATCGAGGTCTCGATCCGTGCGCTCGAAGAGGTCATTCGCGTCGAACAGGCGGAGAGTGAGGACGCGTTGCGGGCCGAGTCCCGCGTTGAGGTAATGGCGTAGCGGCTGTTGCCGCGCGCACGATCCGATCGAAGGAGGAGTCCGGGTGCCCAGAATCGTTCGTGAGGCCAAAGCAACGTGGCAGGGAAACGTCGCCCGAGGCGGAGGCGTGTTGAGTGCGGCAACCTCAACGGCTTTCGCCGACCTTGCGTTCACCGTTGCGTCCCGCATCAGCGTGCCGGAGGAGAAGACGAGCCCGGAGGAGTTGCTGGCGGCCGCTCACGGAGGGTGTTTCACGATGTCCCTTGCGACCGAGCTCTCGCAAGGCGGGACGCCCCCCACAAGCCTTGAAACGCGGGTGATCGTCACGATGGACGAGGTTGAGGGGAAGGGACACCAGATCATCCATTCCCAGATCGAGGTGCGTGGCGAGGTGCCCGGTTGCGACGAGGCGACGTTCGCCCAGGCGGCGGAGGCGGCCGACGTCGGCTGCCCGTTCTCCGCGCTGATCCGTGGGATCGCCACGGTTGGCGTGTCGGCCTCGCTCGCCTAGAGGAATCCACAGGGGCGGAAGCCCGTCGCCTAGCCCGGCTACCATCGGCGCATGGCCGGAATCGAACCACTCGTCGAGGAGCTCGAGCGCTCCTACACGGAGCTGCAGGCCCGGCTCTCCGACCCTGCGGTCTACAACGACCACCGGGAGGCGGCGGACGTCGGTCGACGGCTGAAGGAGCTCGAAACCCCCTACAAGCTCGCGGTCGCCTGGCAGGAGGCGCGGGCGGATCTCGAGGATGTCCGCAACGACACCGAGCTCGCATCGATGGCGGGAGACCTCGAGGGCGACATCGCCCGGCTCGAGGAGGAGTTCAAGGCGGCCCTCGTCGAGCGCGACCCGGCCGATTCGAAGGACGTGATCGTCGAGATCCGCCAGGGAGTGGGAGGAGACGAGGCGGCGCTGTGGGCGGGCGACGTGTTCCGGATGCTCTCTCGGTATGCGGAGCGTCGAGGATTCAAGACCGAGATCCTCTCCGCGAACGAGAGCGAGACCGGAGGGTTCAAGGAGGTCGTCTTTGCCGTCAAGGGCGACGGCGCGTTCTCCGTCTACAAGTACGAGGGAGGGACGCACCGCGTCCAGCGCGTTCCCGAAACCGAGTCCCAGGGGCGCATTCACACCTCGACTGCGACCGTCGCGGTGATGCCCGAAGCAGAGGAGGTCGAGGTCGAGATCGTCGAGAGTGACCTCAAGATCGATGTCTACCGGTCGACGGGTCCCGGAGGCCAGAGCGTCAATACGACCGACTCGGCCGTGCGCATCACCCATCTGCCGACGGGCGTCGTCGTCGCGATGCAGGACGAAAAGTCGCAACTGCAGAACCGCCAGAAGGCGATGAGAGTCCTCCGCGCACGGCTCTACGAGCTCGAGCGCGAGAAGGAGCAGGCACGGCTCTCGGCAGCCCGGAAGTCGCAGATCGGCACCGGTGAGCGCGCGGAGAAGATCCGCACGTACAACTTCGCCGAGAACCGGCTCACCGACCACAGGATCAAGCTCACCGTGCACCGGCTCGACCAGATTCTCGACGGCGACCTCGGCGAGTTCACGGAGGCGATCCAGGCCGAAGATCGGCGCCTCTCGCTCGAGGCCGCCGGCGTATGACGTCGGGGTCGCCGGAAGGCCCCAGCACGATCGGTACCGTCCTTCGCCGCTCAACCGACTACCTTGCTGCGCGAGGATCGGAGACCCCGCGGCTCGACGCGGAGCGGCTCCTCTCGAAGGCACTCGGCCTCGAGCGAATCGAGCTGTACATGGCGCTCGAGCGCCCACTGACGCCGTCCGAGCTCGACTCGGCGCGAGAGCTCGTCGTACGCCGAGGCGCACGCGAACCGCTCCAGTACGTCCTCGGTGAGTGGGGGTTCCGCCGCCTCATGCTCAACGTCGATCCGCGGGCGCTGATACCCCGTCCCGAGACCGAAATCCTTGTCGATCGCGCCCTGCTGCTTCTCGACGGAAGGGACGCGCCGCGCGTGATCGACGTTGGTACCGGTTCCGGCGCGATCGCTCTCTCCCTCAAGGACGAGTGCCCGGGCGCGCGCGTCTCCGGATTCGACTTCTCGCCCGATGCACTTGCGCTCGCTGCCGACAACGCGGCGCGTACAGGACTCGAGGTCGACTTCCTCGAGGGCGATCTCTTCGACGGTCTCCCTCTCGGTCCCTGGGATCTCGTCGTCTCGAACCCACCCTACGTCGACGCAGCCGACGTCCCGGATCTCGAGCCAGAGGTGCGTGACTGGGAGCCGCACGAGGCACTGACGGCAGACGGTGCAGTTGCGGCGGTCGCGCGTGGCGCGGTCGACGTCCTGGCCGCGGGCGGGGGGATCGTTCTCGAGGTCGGTGCCGGGCAGGCCGAGACCACCGCTGACCTTCTCGAGAAGCTCGGCCTCCACGATGTTCGCGTGACGCCGGATCTCCGGGGCATCGACCGTGTCGTCGAGGGCGTCTGGCGGTGACCGACGTCGCGGGGATGGCTGCGGATCTCCGGGCCGGGGCTCTTGCGTTACTGCCGACCGACACGGTTTACGGGCTCGTCTGCCTCGCAGCCAGTCGCGAGGCAGCACTTGATCTGTACCGCCTCAAGGGGCGCGTGGAGATCCAGCCGACCGCTGTGATCGCCGCCGACACCGACGTCGTGCTCGCAAGCATCCCGGGTCTCGGCGGCATCGCCTCAGCAGGTATTCGCTCACTTCTGCCCGGGCCGTTCACGCTCGTCGTCCCGAACCCGGAGCAGCGCTTCAGCTGGCTCTCGGCCGCACGCCCGGAGACGATCGGCGTGCGCGTTCCTGCGCTGGCCGGTCTCGCAGCCGCGATCGTCCGGAATGTCGGACTCGTCGTTGCGACGAGCGCGAACCTCCCTGGTGAACCGGATCCGTGTCGCCTGGAGGAGGTTCCTGCCGAGATCCGCGCAGGGGTCGCATTCGAGGTCGACGGTGGAGGGCTGCCCGGTACTCCGTCGACCGTTATCGATCTCACCGGCGCTGCGCCAGTCGTGCTCCGCGCCGGCGCGGGTGACCCGAAGCAGGCCCTTCGTACCCTGGCCGACGCCCTCATGGAATCATCACCGCCCGACCACGCCCCGCTGACGAGAGGTCAATAGCCTCGCGGCTTCCGCACCGCCATCGACTCCCGTCGTGGGCTCGCTCGACGTACCGGCTGCAGGGGCCGGTGAAGTAGCATCGTTGCATGTCTATTTCGGAGACGTCTCTCGACCAACTCCGGACGGGCGTTCTCGGCGAGATCGACCCCGATATCGCCAGCCTGCTCGAGCAGGAGCTCGCCCGTCAACGCGACCAGATCGAGTTGATCGCGTCGGAGAACTTCACCTGGCCTTCCGTCCTCGAGGCCGTTGGATCGGTGCCCACGAACAAGTACGCCGAGGGCTATCCGGGCAAGCGCTACTACGGTGGCTGCGAGATCGTCGACCAGATCGAGCAGCTCGCGATCGACCGGGCGAAGTCACTGTTCGGTGCCGAGCACGTCAACGTGCAGCCGCACGCCGGCGCGCAGGCCAACATGGCTGTCTACCTCGGGCTGATAAAGCCGGGAGAGACCGTTCTTTCGCTCAGGCTCGACCACGGGGGGCACCTGACGCACGGGCTCAGCGTCAACTTCTCCGGGCGGCTCTACACGATCGTGCACTACGGCGTCTCGCGTGAGACCAGCCTCGTCGAATATGACGAGGTGCTGGCGCTCGCGAAGGAGCACCGGCCGAAGGTGATTCTCTGTGGTGGCTCGGCGTACCCCCGCACCGTCGAGACCTGGGAGTTCCGCAAGATTGCGGACGAGGTCGGCGCGCTCCTCTGGTGCGACATGGCGCACTTCTCGGGACTCGTTGCCGCCGGCCTGCATCCGAACCCGGTCGCCGATTGTGATGTCGTCACCTCGACGACCCACAAGACGCTTGCAGGGCCGCGCGCGGGCTTCGTCATGTGCCGGGAAGAGCATGCGAGCGCGATCGACCGCGCGATCTTCCCCGGCCTCCAGGGCGGCCCGCTCGAGCACGCGATCGCCGCAAAGGCGACCTGCTTCAAGATCGCAGGCTCTCAAGCCTTCCGGGAGTACCAGACCCAGGTCCGCGCCAACGCCGACGCGCTTGCGGCGGAGATCATCGCCGGAGGGCTCGACGTGCTGACCGGCGGAACGGACACCCATCTCCTCCAGCTCGACCTCCGTCGCACCGAGTGGACCGGAAAGGATGCCGAGGAACGACTTCATGCAGCGAAGCTGACGACGAACCGGAACACGGTGCCCTTCGACGAGCGCCCGCCGACCGTTGCCTCCGGGGTGCGCATCGGAACGCCGGCCGCGACGATGCGTGGGTTCGACGAGGATGACTTCCGCGAGGTCGGACGGATCATCGTCGATGCCCTCTCCGACGGAGCCGACATCGAGGCGCTCGGAGCGCGCAGCGTCGCGCTCTGCGACAAGAGACCTCTCTACCCCGGATTCCGCGGCTACACCACGTACGTGACGTGAGTACCGCCTCCGTCATCGAGGTCGACCACCCGCTCGTCCGTCACAAGCTCGGGCTTCTCCGGGATGTGACGACACCGACCCAGATGTTCCGTCAGCTCGTCAACGAGTTGACGCTCCTGCTCACCTACGAGGCGACGAAGACGCTCACCGACGAGGCCGTCGAGATCGAGACCCCGCTCGAGCGAATGGCGGCCCGCCGGATCTCGGGCAAGAAGGTGGCGGTGTGCCCGATCCTGCGCGCCGGTGTCGGGATGCTCGACGGCGTCCTGTCGCTCATCCCGGGGGCCCGCGTCGGCTTCATCGGTCTGTACCGGGATGAGGAGACACTGCAGCCGATCGAGTACTACGTGAAGCTGCCGAACGACATCGCCGATCGAGATGTCCTCCTGCTCGACCCGATGCTCGCGACCGGCAACTCCACCGCGGCGGCGGTTGTCACGGTCAAGGAGGCGGGAGCGACCTCGATCCGGCTGATCGCCCTCATCGCAACGCCCGAGGGGATCACGCGCATTCACGCCGAGCACCCCGATGTGGCCATCGTTGTTGCCTCGATCGACCGTGGGCTGAACGAGAAGGGCTATATCGTCCCGGGCCTCGGTGATGCAGGCGACAGGCTCTACGGCACGAAGTAGCTTGAGATGGTCGATCGGCAATTGGTGCACGCGCGGTTGGGGGCCTGCACTCTGCGCATCGTGTCCGGCTCGATCTACCCCAAGGCAAGCCCGCCTTACCGCAGATCGAGCCGAACACGCTGCTTGGTGCATGCCCTCCCCGACACGCACCCCAATTACCGATCAACCATCTGATGGACGCGCTTCGGGCCGATCCGCAGGTCCTCTATGGCGCCGCGATCGCTCTGCTGATCGTTGTCCTGCTCACACCGGCGGTCGGCGGCATGGCTCGGCTCCTCGGCGTCGTCGACAACCCGGGCGAGCGACGGCTCAACCGGAGGCCGATCCCGCGGCTCGGTGGACTGGCGATCTTCATGGGAATTCTCGTGCCGTCCCTCGCCTTCCTCGACCTGTCGAGCGAGATGCGCGGGATCCTCCTCGGCGCCGCCGTTGCATGCGTCGTCGGCGCGATCGACGACTTTCGTGGACTTGCACCGCTGCCGAAGCTCGCCGGGCAGGTACTGGCCGCGGCTATTCCGACGGCGTTCGGCGTCTGGATCGATCACTTCACACTGCCGTTCCTCGGCGCGGTCGACCTGCCCCCTTGGGTCGGTGTGCCGATCACGATCGTCTGGATCGTGGCGGTGATGAACATGGTCAACTTCCTCGACGGCATGGATGGGCTCGCGTCAGGTGTCTGCGCGATCTCGGGCATCACGTTCGCCGTGCTGGCGCTCTCGCTCGGCAAGGTCGACGCCGCGATCCTCTCGGCGATCGTTGCGGGTGCCTGCATCGGCTTCCTCCGGCACAACTTCTTCCCTGCGCGGATCTTCATGGGAGACTCGGGAGCGCTCGTTCTCGGGTACACGTTGGCCGCCATTTCGGTGGCGGGCTTGCTCAAGACCGCCTCGACGGTCGTGCTCTTCCTTCCGCTGCTCGTGCTGGCCGTGCCGATCATCGACACCTCGTTCGTCGTTCTGAAGCGGCTGAAGTACAACCAGCGGATCTCCGAGGCCGACCAGTCGCACCTCCACCACCGCTTTCTGAACATCGGGTTCAGTCAGCGGCGGGCAGCGGTAACGATGTGGGCCTGGACTGCGACCCTCGGGGCGGCGGCGCTCGCGACCCGGTTCATCCCGTTCCGGGAAGGGGGCGAATGGCATCCGCGGGAGACGGCCACCGTCGTCGCCATCGCCCTTGCAGCGCTCGGGTTCTCCGTGTACATCATTTACCTGCTCGAGATCGTCAAGCTCGGCAACCCGCGTGTCCGGCGCCGGATCGCCGAGCGGGAGCGCAGCGAGCAGAAGAGTGCATAGGGCTGTTACGTGACGCTGGCGGAGGAAGCCTCCACCGGGTTGCAGGTGGCGGTCCTCACCCGTTCGCCAGGCTTTCGGCTCCCAGCACGAAGTCGGCCAACCGCTCGTTGAACTCGGGATGCTGCTGCACCGTGTGGCCGTAGCCCGGCAGCTCGAGGCGCTCTGCGCCGAGCCGCGCGGCGAGTACGTCGCACACCGCATCGAAGGCGGCGTGGTGTGCACCCGAGACGACGAGTGTGGGGAACGGCGCTGCGGCGAGCACGTCGAACGGGATCGCAGCTTCCCAGGGGCCGCGCTCGACTATCAGCGTCCTCGCACCTTGCGCCAGTCGGCTCGTCAGGGGCGTGGGAGGGACGTAATCGGAGCCGACGTACGTGAGGAATCCGCGCAGGAACGCATCGGGGTCCTCGGTCGGGCCATTCTGCCACCACTCGATCCCCTCTCGTGTGAACGCGTCAGCGGCGGGATCTCCCGCGGCGATCCCCGTCGCCGGCGGCTCGATCACCGTCAGCGAGCGAACGCGGTCCGGTACGGCGGCCGCCGCGAGCAGCGAGATCAGTCCGCCGTAGGAGTGGCCAACGAGATGCGCTTCTGCGGAAAGACTGCCCGCGAGAAGCGCCGCGTGCTCCTCGAAATCGACGTGGTCGACGTCGGGATTTGGAGGAAAGCCGGGTCGTTCGACGACATCGATCTCGAAGCGATCTCCGAGGCTGCGCTGCCCACTCCACGTCGGGCGGCCGCCCATCACGCTGCCGTGGACGAAGACGATCCGTGGGCGCTGCGCGACCATGTGACGAATGGTCTCATTTTTGGCTGAAACAGCGGCGATCGGCTGTCACAAGCAGCCTGATATGCTCCAGCCGAATGGTCGCGACGACGCCCACCAGCCCGCATTCGCTCGCGACCGCTTCTGGGCTCCTCGTCGGCACCAGCACCGCCGCGATGGCTGTCGGAGCGCTCGTCGGCTGGGCCATCGGTGCAGCGGGCCTCGGCCTTTTGATCGGCGCCATTGTCGGAATCCCGCTCGCAGTGTTCGTCGTCTACAAGGTGTTTTCGTGATCGCAGACCTCTACTCGAAGCCTCGCCCGGTGCCCGGACGACTGGCACCGATGCTCGCCGGGACAGGCCTCATCGTGCTCGCGCTCCCGGTCTTCGCGATCGCCGGCTGGCCGCTGAAAGGCTGGGCCCTCGCCGCTGTCCTCTGGGCCGCCGCGCAGGCGCTCGGCTACCTACTGACGCGTCTCCCGCTCGATGAGGGTAACCTCGCCGCCTCAGGAGTGAGGGGCATCGGCATGGGATTCAGAGCATTCATCGTGGGCATACCTCTGGTGGCGGTCACCGTCGCCGATTCGCGCGTCGGCGCCGCCGCCGCGATCCTCTACGTGCTCGCGTACACCCTCGAGCTCGCCGTCTCGCTCGTCACGTTCTTCGGCGCCGAGGCCAAAGCATGAAGCGTCTCCTCGCGATCGGCATGGCGCTCTTCCTCGCGTTGCCCGCAGTCGCGCTCGCGGCCGGGGAGACCGCCGAGGAGGAGAAATTCAACCCCGCCTCCGAGTGGACGCTCCACCCGTGGGTCGAGATCAACATCGGGCCGATCGACATGTCGATCAACAAGGCCGTGGCGTACCTCCTGCTCGGCGCCGTCGTCTCCTGCGTGATCGGGATCTTCCTGATGCGCGTCAAGGTCGGCTCCGAGCCGACGAAGCGCCAGGCGCTCGGTGAGACGATCTACGAGGTCGCGCAGGTGCAGATCGCAGAGCAGGGCCTACCCACGAAGGCGATAGGCCGCTGGTTCCCCTACGTCGCGTCGCTGATGGTCTTCATCTGGGTGGTCAACATGATCGGCTTCATCCCGCTCCCGCTTTCGGATGAGAAATGGAAGATCTTCGGGGTCGAGGTGCCGACGCTCGCGATCTTCGCCGCGACGTCGACGCTCTCCGTCACGCTCGCGCTCGCGTTCATGACGTGGATGTTCACCCACATCGAGGGGATTCGCGCGAACGGTCTGATGAAGTACCTCAAGAGCTGGATCCCCGATGTGCCGAAGGCGCTCTACCCGTTGATCATCCCGCTCGAGATCCTTGGCCAGTTCATGCGTCTGATCAGCCTCTCCGTTCGTCTCTACGCCAACATGCTCGCCGGACACATGTTGATCCTCACGTTCATCGGCCTCATCTTCCTGGTCACCCCGTGGATCTTCCCGTTCTCCGTTCTTCTCTCGACCGTCTTCTATCTGTTCGAGGTCGTGATCGTCGTCTCGATCCAGGCCTACATTTTCGCTGCCCTGTCTGCCATCTACATCGGCTCGGCCATCGAGCCGGAGCACTAAGGAGGAATCACCGTAATGCTGTCCTCGTTCTTTCTCCTCGCGGAGACCACAGGCGACGTCGCCGACGCCGGTAAGGCGATCGCCCTGGCCCTCGGTATCGGTCTCGGCGCCCTCGGCGCCGGTGTCGGCATCGGCAACATCTTCGGCTCGATGATCCAGGCCGTCGCCCGTCAGCCCGAGTTGAAGGGTGAGCTGCAGGGAATCCAGTGGCTCGGTTTCGCCCTCACCGAGGCGGTCGTGTTCTACGGCCTCATCGGCGGCCTTCTCGCATACGTCCTCGTCTGAGCCGATGTTCACCGTCCTCGCAGCCGAGTCGAGCAACGACCTGATCAAGGTCGTTCCCGGCCTCATGATCTGGACGCTGATTGCGTTCGGGATCACGTTCTTCGTGCTCAGGAAGTACGCGTTCGGCCCGATCCAGAAGACCATCGATGCTCGGCGGGATCGCATTCGCGAGGCTGTGGAGGAGGCCGATAACGCCCGGGACGAGGCGCGTGAGCTCCTCGCGCAGAATCGTGCCATCCTCGCCGAGGCCCGGTCCGAGTCCGCAGCGATCCTGGCCGAGGCCCGCAAGGTCGCCGACGACCAGATTCAGCGGGCGAAAGACGAGGCCGAGGTCGAGCGTCAGCGGCGTCTCGAGGAGACCCGCAAGCAGATCGACGCCGAGACAGCACGAGCGATCGATCAGATCCGTGGCGAGGTCGCGGACCTCACGCTCGAGGCGACGCAGCGTGTCGTCGGCAAGGTGCTCGACTCGGATGACCAGCGTCGCCTGATCGGTGAGGCGATCGAGGGCCTCGACTTCTCCGCGCTCGAGCGAGGGAGAAGCTGATGCGCCCAGAAGTCTTCCACCGGAACCCCCGTAGGGGACTGGCGCAGCCTGTCCCGGGTGCGCCTGGGCCGTCCGCGAGCCACTCGGGCAGCGAGGCCTCTCTGCCTGAGGCGAGGCGCTAGCCCGATGGCAGTCGCGGAACGCCTGTATGCCCGTGCGCTGTTCCAGGCGGCGGAGGAGCAGGGTCGCCTGGAAGCCGTGCATCGGGATCTCTCCGAATTCGCCGACGCGGTCGCGGGGTCACCCGAGCTGACGGCGTTTCTCACGAACCCGCAGGTCGAGCCCGCCGCCAAGGTCGGTGTCCTCGGAGAGCTCTCCGACGGAGCCGATCCGCTCGTCCACAACTTCCTGCGACTCGTCGCCGAAAAGGGGCGGGCGGGAGAGATCCTCGGCATGCGCGACGAACTGCAGGCGCTCGTCGACCGCGCGCAGGGACGCGTTGCGGTCGAACTCACCACGGCGTTCGAGCTGTCCGATGACGAGGCTGCCTCGATCGTCGCGCAGATCGAAGAAGCCTCAGGGCGCACCGTCGAGGCATCCCGAAAAGTCGACCCTGAGTTGGTCGGCGGCATGATCCTGCAGGCCGGCTCGCTGCGCGTTGACGCCAGCGTGCGCGGCCGCCTGGAGCGTCTCCGCCACGAACTCATTACCAGGTAACGAAGGAGAAAACGTGAAGCTACGGCCCAAAGAGATCACCTCGATCCTCAAGACCCGGATCGAGCAGTACGACGTCGAGACGGACCTGTCCGAGGTCGGCACTGTGCTGCAGGTCGGCGACGGCATTGCGCGTGTCCACGGCCTCGAGAACTGCGTTTCGCTCGAGCGTCTCGAGTTCGAGCACGGCGTCGTCGGCATTGCCTTCAACCTCGAGGAGGACAACGTCGGCGTGGCGCTCTTCGGCGAGTGGCAGCTCGTCAAGGAAGGTCAACCCGTGCGTCGCACTGGTGAGGTCATGAGCGTCCCCGTCGGTGAGGGAATGCTCGGGCGCGTCGTCGATCCGCTCGGAAACCCGCTGGACGGTCAGGGCCCGATCGAGGCAGCCGAGAGGCGTCCCCTCGAGTTCAAGGCTCCGGGCGTCATCCAGCGACAGCCGGTCACCCAGCCGCTCCAGACGGGTCTCAAGTCGATCGACGCGATGATCCCGATCGGCCGTGGTCAGCGGGAGCTGATCATCGGCGATCGAGGCACCGGCAAGACCGCCGTCGCGATCGACACGATCATCAACCAGAGGGGCGGCGACGTGGTGTGTATTTACGTCGCAGTCGGCCAGAAGGCATCGACGGTCGCGCAGGTCTACGAGAAGCTCCGTGATGAGGGTGCGATGGATTACACGATCATCATCTCTGCCCCTGCACAGGAGGCCGCGCCAATCAAGTGGATGGCTCCGTTCGCCGGCGCCGCAATGGGCGAGTATTTCCTCTACGGGGGCAAGCACGCGCTCGTCATCTACGACGACCTCTCGAAGCACGCGGACTCCTACCGGCAGCTATCGCTGCTGTTGCGTCGCCCGCCGGGCCGCGAGGCATTCCCGGGGGACGTGTTCTTCCTCCACTCGCGGCTTCTCGAGCGCGCCTGCCGTCTCAACGACTCGCTGGGCGGCGGCTCGCTCACGGCGCTTCCGATCATCGAGACGCAGGCCGGCGACATCGCGGCCTACATCCCGACGAACGTGATCTCGATCACCGACGGGCAGATCTTCCTCGGTTCAGAACTCTTCTACTCGGGAGTCAAGCCGGCCATCAACGTCGGCACATCTGTCTCCCGCGTCGGCGGCAACGCCCAGACGAAGGCGATGAGGAAGGTCGCCGGTCGCCTGCGCCTCGATCTGGCCCAGTTCCGCGAGCTCGAGGCATTCGCCCAGTTCGGTTCGGAGCTCGACCCGGCGACGCAACAGGCGCTCGGTCGGGGAGCCCGCATGGTTGCGACGCTCAACCAGCCGCAGTACCAGCCGTGGCCCTTCGAGGAGCAGGTTGTCGCGATCTACGCCGGTAACAACGGCTATCTCGACCGCGTTCCTCTCAGCCTCGTGCCACGATTCCAGGACGACCTGCGCGAGACGCTCCGCTCGAGCGGAGGCATCTACGACACCATTCGCGAGTCGATGGATCTCGGAGAGGAGACCGTGGCCAAGCTAAACGACGCTCTGGCCAAGTTCGTCGAGGGCTTCGACATCGTCGAGGAGAAGGGTCTCGTCGGCTAGTGGGCACCCCGGGAACCTCGCCACCCCTTCACGCGGCTGCAAACGCTTCGCATGCCGTCGTCCTCGGTCGCACCCATACGACCCGGTATGGGCGCTTCCTGCGTCCTCGGCCCGCTCGGTTTTCGCCGGGGAAGTCGCCCCGAGCTTCCCGCGGTGACCACTGATGGCAACCGTTCAGGACCTGCAGCGGCGGATCAAGTCCGTCACCAGCACGCGGAAGATCACGCGTGCACTAGAGCTCGTCGCCGCAGCGAAACTCCGCCGTGCGCAAGTCCGGATCGAGGCCATGCGGCCGTATGCGGACACGATGAGCGATCTCGTCAGCGGCGTCGGTCGAGCAGCCTCATCGGTTCGGAGCCTGCCGCTGCTGCAGCAGCGCGAATCGGTAGAGACGGTCCTGATCGTTCCGCTGACGGGAGACCGCGGACTCGCTGGCGCCTTCAACGGCCAGGTCATCCGTCGCTCGTTCAATCTCGAGAAGGCACTCCTGGACGAGGGGAAGACGGTTCGCTTCGTCCCGGTCGGCAAGAAGGGCCGTTCGACGTTGACGTTCCGCGGTCGTGACGCGAGCGACGCGTTCGTCGGCTTTTCCGACGGCCCGACCTATGCCGACGCTCAGGCGATCGCTCACCGCGTGGCGCAGCTCTACACGGATCAGGAAGTCGACCGCGTCGTGCTCGTTTACAACACGTTCGTCTCCGCGCTGACGCAGAGTGTCACGGATGTCGACATTCTTCCGATCTCGCCCGATGTGCTCGAGACGGACGAGCAGGAGGCCCGCGATGACGCCATGCGCGGCGACTTCATCTTCGAGCCCGAGCCAGAGGAGATTCTCGTCCGTCTCCTGCCGGTCTACCTCGAGACCCTGATCTACCGTGCCCTGCTCGAATCGGCAGCCTCGTTCCAGGGTGCGCAGATGACAGCGATGCGGAACGCCTCGAAGAATGCGGGCGAGTTGATCGACAGCGTCACGCTGCAGATGAACCGTGCCCGTCAGGCAGCGATCACCCAGGAGATCCTCGAGGTGGTCGGTGGCGCCGAGGCGCTGAACTAACAATTAGCCTCGCCGGCCGTCTGACCACCGAACGGGTGTATGCGGGTACAACGGGTGTTTGCGGGTACAACGGGTGTTTGCGGGTATATAGTCCCGAACTGCGATGTCGACAACCAGCAATAGACCAGACGATTTCACCCCGGCGACCATCGCCGAGTTGCAGGACGGCGGCGGCGAGTATGTCGACAACCTCTCCGGTCGCACGGTCTCGACGCCCGGTGAGCTCGAAGCGCTAGGGGAGTTCGACGCGACGGCCGAGCACGACGTCGCTACCGCGATCAAGGCGCGAGGCTACTGGGAAGGCGTCTGGATCCGCTTTCGCCGCGACCGGGTCGCGTTCGCGAGTATCTTCTTCCTCGTCTTTCTCGTCTTAGTTACCTACCCCGGAGCTTGGTTCGCCGAGAAGCTGATCGGCCACGGCCCGAGTGACATCCATACCGATGGCCTCGACAGCGGGTTCCTCCCCGTCGGCCCGGGGTCATGGGTGACGAACTTCGAAACGGGGGAGAAGCAGCTGCTCATCCTCGGTGGCGACGGCACCCTCGGGCGCGACGAGTTCCTGCGACTCCTCTACGGCGGCCGGGTCTCGCTCCAGGTCGCGATCGCCTCGACGATTCTCGTGATGCTGATCGGCGTCACGATGGGTGCAATGGCCGGCTACTACCGCGGCACCATCGACACCGTGGTGTCCCGCCTGACCGAGATCACGATGGCGTTTCCGGCACTCCTCTTCGTCATCGCGCTCGCGAGCACCGCCGGCAGCCGGTTGAACGACGTGACCTTCGGAGGGGTCGTCGCCCCCGGGGTCGTCACGCTCGTGCTCGTCTTTGCGGTCTTTGGCTGGTTCTATCCCGCCCGGATCGTCCGCGCCAAGGTGCTCTCGTTGCGCGAGAAGGAGTTCGTCGAAGCTGCGCTCATGACGGGTGCGAGCGACTTTCGCATCATGAAGTCACACCTCCTGCCGCACCTCGTCGCGCCGATCATCGTCTACTCGACCCTCGTCGTCGCAGGTTTCATCCTCGGCGAGGCAGCGCTCTCGTTCCTCGGCGTGGGAATCCAGCTGCCGACGCCGAGCTGGGGCAACCTGCTTTCGACCGCCCCCGAGTACTACACGACCCGGCCGCTGCTCATGGTCTGGCCCGGTGTGTTGGTCGTCATGACGACGCTTGCGTTCAACCTCCTCGGCGACGGCCTCCGCGACGCATTCGATCCGCGCTCTCGGATGTAGGGCCGGTCGTCAGCCACTTTCTCCGCAACAGCTAACAAACACACACGTCGTCCGTCCAAGGTGATGGGCGACACCTTGCCCCGGTTCGGTGGAAGCTCGCCGGCCAACAAACGAGAGGAGTGAAATGAAGGGACGCATCCTGAGCTCCGTCGCGATGAGCGCGATCGGAGTCTCCATGCTCGTCGCTGCGATGCTCGCGGGTTCGGCATCGGGTGGCACGCAGGCAGCTTCGAAGAAGCAGGCCGGCGGGTCCATCACGATCACGAGCCGCAGCGACTTCGACTACGTCGATCCAGGCCTGTCGTACTTCAGCCACACGTGGACGATGATGTCCGCGTCACAGCTGACCCTCCTGTACTACCCGCACGTCGAGGGCGCGGCCGGTGGCCGTCTTAGCCCGATGGCGTCGCAGGGCATGCCGAAGGTCAGCAACAACGGCAAGACCTACACCTTCACGATCAAGAAGGGCTTCAAGTTCAGCGACGGCACGGCCGTCACGTCGGCGAACTTCAAGCGTGCCTTCGATCGTGGCGTCAACAAGACCATGCAGTCTCCGGCCTCGTCGTTCCTCGATGACGTCGCGAGCTGGAAGGCTCCGAATCCGTCGACGTTCGTCGTCGTCCAGAAGAAGGTCGCTCCGGACTTCATGGCCCGGATGTCGATGATGTTCTTCGCGGCCGTTCCGGCCAATCTGGCGTTCACCGCAGATGGCGTCAAGGCTCCGACCGTCTCCGCCGGCCCGTACTACCTGAAGGAGTGGAACGCCAAGACGTCCGCCCTGATGGTGCGGAACCCGTTCTGGAAGAACAGCGTCGAGCCCTTCAAGTCGCTCGGCTTCAAGAACAACCTCGACCAGGTCCGCTGGATCGTCGGCGCAGACCCGGCCACGCAGCGCCTTCAGTGCGAGAAGGGCGAGGCCGATCTCTGTGCCTTCCCCCCCACGCAGGCCAAGGAGCTCTACGACAAGTACGGCCTCAACAAGGGCCAGTTCTTCGTGAAGCCGCAGTCGGTTCTGTGGTACATCGCGATGAACACGACCCGCCCGATCTTCACGGGCAACACGGCGCTCCGCCAGGCCGTCTCGAACGCCCTCGACCGCAAGTTCATGACGGCGCAGCACGGCTACCTCGCCGGCAAGCGGACGGATCAGTTCCTGCCCTACTCGATGCCGGGCTTCAAGGACGCCGACATCTACTCGCTCAAGGGCCCGAACTACACGAAGGCGAAGGCGCTCGCCAATGGCAAGACGCGTGACGGCAAGGCCGTGATGTACACGTCGAACGTCGGCGTCGGCCCGCCCATCGCGCAGTCGACCCAGTTCAACCTGAAGCAGATCGGCATCGACGTCGAGATCAAGCTCCTCGACCGTGTCGTCCAGCACGAGAAGTCCGCGACCAAGGGTGAGCCGTTCGACCTCACGTACGAAGGTTGGGGAATGGACTACCCGGATCCCGCGAACTTCATCAACGTGCTGCTCGACGGCCGCCGGATCCAGCCCGACAATAACGTCAACGTCTCGTACTTCAACGACCCGAAGTACAACGCGTTGATGGATAAGGCATACGGCCTCGCGGGTCAGCCCCGGCTGAACGCGTACGCCGCGCTCGACAAGGCCCTGATGAAGGATGCGGCCCCGGTCGCTCCGTACATCTCGACCAACGCGCGCGTGCTGACCAGCAAGAAGGTTGGTTGCTACGGCTACACGTCGATCCAGGGCAGCCTGCTCACGCAGATCTGCGTCAAGTAAGGATCGAAGCTCGGAATCACCGTTGCGGTGGGAGGGGCACATATGCGCCCCTCCCACCAAGACGGTTACAAAGTTCCCTCTCGATCAGTTAGGCTTCCACACCAATGGTTCGCTACCTCATCCGTAGGCTCCTCTGGGCGGCTGTCCTCTTCCTCGCCGTCACATTTGTCACCTACGTGATCTTCTTCCTGGTGCCGGCGAACCCGGCGCGGTTGGCCGCCGGTCAGTCGGCAACACCCGAGAAGGTGAGAGAGGTCGAGGAGTTCCTCGGATTGAACGACCCGGTCTACATCCAGTACGGCTCGTTCCTGAAGCGGCTCGTATTCGAGGGCTCGCTCGGACAGTCGTTCGTGACGCGGCAGTCGGTGAACAAGGAGATCTTCCGCGCCGCTCCGATCACTGCATCGCTTGTCTTTGGCGCCATGATCATCGTCCTCTCTGTCGCGATTCCCATTGGCATCCTTTCCGCATTGCGCCCGCGGTCGCTCCTCGATCGCACCGCGATGACGTACGTCCTGATCGGCATCTCGCTGCCATCCTTCTGGATCGCCCTCATGCTCTCGTACATTGTCGGCTACAAACTCGGCTGGACGCCCGTTGCCGGCTACTGCGAGGTGGTGAGCGTGCCCGAAGCCTCGACCTGCGGTGGGCTCGGCCAGTGGGCGTACCACATGATTCTGCCGTGGATCACGCTGGCGATCGTCGTCGCCGGGACATACGTCCGGTTCGTGCGGGCCGAGGTCATGGACACGATGTCGCAGGACTACGTCCGCACGGCGCGCGCGAAGGGCGCGCCCGAGGGCCAGGTCATGCGCTCGCACATCCTTCGTAACGCGATGCTTCCGGTCGTCACTCTGGTCGGCATGGATATCGGCCTGCTTCTCGGCGGCGCGATCTTCATCGAGGCTGTCTTCGGGCTTAACGGCCTCGGCGGCACGGCCCTCGAGTCCATCTCCCGCTTCGACCTACCCACCTTGCAGGGCGTCGTGATCTTCGGTGCCGTCGCAATCATCATCTTCTCCCTCATCGTGGATCTTCTCTATGCCTGGGTCGACCCCCGGATCAGACTGACCTAGGGGGCAAGCGGCGTATGGCACCTCTCCTGGACGTCCGTGACCTGCGGACGACCTTCAAGACTGACGACGGCCTCGTGGGCGCCGTGGACGGAGTCACCTTCTCGGTCGAGCCTGGCCAGGTGCTCGGCATCGTCGGCGAGTCCGGGTGCGGCAAGAGCGTTACGTGCCTCACGGTGATGGGTCTGAACGACCGGAAGGTCGCGACTTCCACGGGACAGGTGCTCTTCCGTGGCGAGGATCTCCTGACCACGGACGCCAAGCGGTTGCGGGAGATTCGTGGCAACGAGATCGCGATGATCTTCCAGGATCCGATGACCTCGTTGAATCCCGTGCACAAGATCGGGAAGCAACTCGAGGAAGCGGCGCTCCTCCACAACGACATGACGAAGAAGGAGGCGCGTGCGCGGTCTCTCGAGATGCTCAAGGTCGTCGGGATCCCGCACGCCACCCGGCGCGTCGACGACTACCCCCATCAGTTCTCGGGGGGCATGCGCCAACGCGTGATGATCGCGATGGCCCTGATCAACTCGCCAGACTTGCTGATCGCCGACGAGCCGACGACGGCGCTCGACGTGACGACGCAGGCACAGATCCTGGGCGTCATCAAGAAGTTGCAGGACGAGTTCGGGACTGCGTTGATCATGATCACCCACGATCTCGGCGTTGTCGCGGAGACCGCCGACGAGATCGTCGTGATGTACTCCGCCAAGGTCGTCGAGCATGCCCCGGTGCAGGAGATCTTCAGTCGGCCGCGTCACCCGTACACGTGGGGCCTGATGGGATCGCTACCGCGCCTCGACGTCAACGTCGAGCGGCTCGTTCAGATCCCTGGCCAGCCACCGTCGCTCCTGAATCCGCCGAAGGGCTGTCGGTTCAACCCCCGGTGCGAGTACACGATGTCCGTGTGCCGCGAGGCGGAACCACCGCTCGTGGGCGACGCTTCCCACGAGGACGCATGCCATCTCGATTCGGCTACGAAGGAGCGTGAGGCTGCCTCGCTGAACGAGGTTCTTGCGAGCGGAGCGGCGGTATGACGACCGTCACCGGAGACGAACTGCTCGTCGTCGAGGATCTGACCAAGCACTTCCCGATCACGCAGGGAATCATCTTCCAGAAGGAGGTCGCGACGGTGAAGGCCGTCGACGGCGTTTCGTTCTCGCTCCATCACGGTGAGACGCTAGGGATCGTAGGCGAGTCCGGGTGCGGTAAGTCGACGCTCGTTCGCTGCATCCTGAAGCTCCTCGAACCGAGTTCCGGCAAGATCACCTTCGAGGGAACCGACATCACGAAGCTCTCGCGCAGCCAGATGCGGCCGTATCGGCGGAACATGATGATGGTGTTCCAGGACCCGTACGCATCGCTCAACGCGCGCAAGCGGGTCGGCTACATCGTCGGCGAGGCGCTCGAGATCCACGGCATCGGAACGCCGTCCGAGCAGAAGCGCCGCGTCCAGGAACTCCTCGAGGTCGTCGGCCTCAACCCGGAGCATTACAACCGGTTTCCGCACGAGTTCTCGGGTGGGCAGCGCCAGCGCGTCGGGATCGCGCGCGCCCTGGCGGTCAACCCGAAGCTGATCCTCTGCGACGAGCCGGTTTCGGCGCTCGACGTCCCCGTGCAGGCGCAGATCCTGAACCTGCTCAAGGACCTGCAGAAGGAGTTCGGGCTCACGTACGTCTTCATCGCGCACGATCTCAACGTCGTCCGGCATATCTCCGACCGCGTGATGGTGATGTACCTCGGGAAGCCGGCCGAGCTCGCTAGTCGGGACGAGCTGTATGCGAACCCGAAGCATCCGTACACGGGAGCGCTGCTCTCGGCGGTACCGATCCCCGACCCGAAGAAGGGACGTGCGCGCCGACCCGTCATGCTCGAGGGTGACGTGCCGAGCCCTGTCAACCCGCCGTCTGCGTGCAACTTTCATCCGCGCTGCCCCCGATTCCACGAGGGGACCTGCGATGTGGACACGCCTGCGTTCGACGAGGTCTCGCCCGACCACCAGGTCGCCTGCCACTATCCTCTCGAGCGCTGGCCGATGGACATGCGCCTGAACGTCCCTGTCGTCACCGCCACCGAGTAAGGTGGGCCGGACGTGCAGGCCGCACGCCGCATAGGCCTCATCGTCGTGGGTGTCGTCGCGGTAACGCTGCTCGGCTCACTGGTTGGGAGCCTGCTCGTCGGGACAAGTGTCGAGCGGGCGGTATCGACGGGGTTGTACGTCGTCGGGAGCTTCTTCCTCGTGCTCGGCTTCTTCTCGGGTGTTCGAGGCCCCGCTCGGCCGCGCAGCACGGACGGTGACGAGGAGAAGGGCGAGAGTGGGCATCTCTTCGGGGTCGGGATCGCGGGTCGCGGTGCACGAACAGCGACGGTGGAGGAGCGCAGGGATGCCCGCGGCACGACCTGGCTGTTCATCTTTCTCGGCGCTGCCTTGATCGCCGCGGGAATCATTGTCGACGGTAGGGCAAGCCTGATCTAGCGGAGGCCGTCGTGCCAGATCCGAGACACGGTGCTAACTCGCGCGGCTCATCGTCGTCTCAGCAGTCATGACGACTTCGTGTCATAGAGCCCGCTCGCTCGTCTCCACGGGTTTCGACGAACCGCTGAACGACCTCGAGCACCAATTCGTGAGCTCCCATCTCGGGCGCTGTGGGGCATGCCGCGCATTCCAGGAGGATGCAGAGGCGTTTACGTCGCTTCTCCGTAGCACGCCTCTCGAGCCCGTTCCGTGGCCCGTGAGCGTGACCGCCCCGGGGCACCGATCGCGCCTGCAGCTGCGCACGATCGCTCAGTTCGCGTCGGTCGCTTCCGTCGTCGTCGTCGCCGGAGCGATTGCGCTCGCATCGGAGCTCCCCGGAGTCCCGCTGCGCAGCTCCGCGATCGAGCTCGGCGGAGTGACGTCCTCGGGTGTCGGCGAGGACTCGATCCGCACGCTACGGCGCGAGGCCCTCGTGCAGCACGACCTTCCGATCTTGCCCGAGACGGGCGCACCGCCGCCCGCAGGCGTCAGAAATGGCGGGGCGGGCTCAGTGAGCCTGCTCAAGCCTGCTCTCCCTGTCGACGGCGGGTAGACGGCAACGTACCGTTCGGGCGGGGAGCACAGCCCCTGTCTACACTCGGCCGCATGGCGATCCGCTCCGAACAGCCGACTGCTTCCGACCTGGCCATCGCAGTCGATATTGCCGATCGACTCCTCGCGAACATCGAGTCGGTCGTGCAGGGCAAGCGTGAGGAGATTCGGCTCGTTCTCACGGCGCTCGCATGCAACGGGCACGTCCTGTTCGAGGACGTGCCGGGCACGGCGAAGACGGTTCTTGCGAGGGCGGTTTCCCAGTCCATCGACGGTGTCGTCGGCACACGCATCCAGTGCACGCCAGACCTGCAGCCCACGGATGTGACCGGGCTTGCCGTCTACGACCAGCGAACCCGCGACTTCGAGTTTCGGCAGGGGCCGATCTTCGCCAACATCGTGCTCGTCGACGAGATAAACCGCGCCATGCCGAAGACACAGTCCGCGCTGCTCGAGGCGATGGCCGAGCGCCAGGTGACCGTGGACGGGGTCACCCGAGCCGTGCCGCACCCGTTCCTTCTACTCGCAACCGAGAATCCGATCGAGTACGAAGGCACCTTCCCGTTGCCGGAGGCCCAGCTCGACCGATTCTTCCTCCGCACCTCGCTCGGCTATCCGACCGCCGAGGAGGAGATGAGCGTGATCGACGATCAGCGAGTCGTGCACCCACTCGAGTCGTTACGGGCGGTCACGAGCATCTCCGAGATCGAGGTTCTGCAGCGAGCGGCCACAGACGTGTATGTCGATCCGCTGATCGGCCGGTGGATCGTCGACCTTGTCCGTTCGACACGTGAGATAGCGGCGACGTCGGTTGGCGCATCGGTGCGCGGAAGCCTTGCGCTCGAACGCGCGGTGCGCGGCTGGGCTCTCGTTCACGGTCGCAACTACGTCGTACCGACCGATGTCGAGCTACTTTTTCTCCCTGTCCTCGGTCATCGCGTCGTGTTCACCCCGTCGAAGTTCGCCGAGGCACGTCAGATCGGGATGGCCGCGTCGCTGTCCGCCTTCGAGGACGAGTGCATGGCGCTCGCACCGCCGCCGGCGCTCGTTCTCGACGACTCCGCACTCGCTGCCGAGGTGCCGTGAACGCCCGCGGCCTGACGTTCCCCCTTGTCTCGCGCAGGCGACTCGTCGGACTTGCCTTCGGAGCAATGCACGGTGCAAGGCGAGGCACGGGATCCGATATCGCAGCGTCGCGCCCGTATCGGCCGGGCGACAACCCCGACCGCATCGACTGGGGGGCGTCCGCTCGGCTGTCGTCCGCCCGCAACACCGACGAGTTCGTAGTCAGGGAGTACTTTGCCGACGAGGCGCCACGCGCGATCGTTGCAGTCGACTGCCGCTCGGCGATGAGTCTGTGCCCGCCGGGAATTCCCTGGCTGCAGAAGGGCGAGGCGTCACGCGCTGCGGCTGAGCTCGTCGAGGACAGCGTGGCCGAAGCACGGGGATTCGTCGGCAGGCTCGAGTTCGGCGCCCACGCCGACGTCGTCGCGTGGTCGCCGCCGGCCGGAGCGCGGGGGGTGGGAACGCTCGTGGATCACGCGCTCCCCGACCCCGGGAGCGTCTCCCGGGTGGGCCTCGTCGGAGGTGCGCTCGACTACCTTGCGTATCACCGTCGTTCGGTTCCGGCCGCGAGCTTCGTTTTCGTCGTGTCGGACTTCCTCGCCGCTCCGGCACTCGAAACGTGGGAGAGGGCGCTCGATCGAGGTTGGGACATCGTGCCCGTGATCGTCCAGGACCCTGTCTGGGAACAGAGTTTCCCGGACGTCGACGGAATCGGGATGCCACTCGCCGACAACGACGGCCGCTTGCGCATCGTGCGGCTTCGCCGGGGCGAGTCTCAGGTATGGCGCGCGCGGCACGAGGCGCGACTCGCGACGCTCCTCACGGGGATGCGGTCACTCGGCATAGAGCCCGTGGTCGTTTCGTCGGCCGATCCGTCACGAATCTTCGATACGTTCGTGACGTGGTCTGCCGAGCGTGAGGGTGCGGGACGGCAGGGTCGGTGAGGCGGGCAGTCGTCATCGGCGTCGCGGCGATCGCTGCTCTCGCTGTCGGGTTCGGCCTCGGCCAGTTCTGGCTTGTCCGTGATGGAGCGAGCGTGTCTCTTAACCCCAAGGAGCTCGTCTCTATCACGACGTCACTGAGTCCGACCGCTCACTCGTTCGGGGATTCCGTCATGGCGAGGGCTGACGTTCTCATCGATCCGAGGGAGATCGCGCTCGGGAGCGTTGCTCTGCAGCCAAACTTCGGGCCCTATGAGGCTCTCGACCCACCACGCGTGATTCGCGAGCAGTTCGGCGATCTCGGTCGAGTGCAGTACACGTACGAGCTCGTCTGCCTCAAGGAGGGCTGCGATACGGCGGAGGCGCGCGGAGTCAGCGACTTCCCGAGCGGCCGTGTCCGTTACCGTTTCAACGAGCGTCCGGGCAGCGCATTCGAGTCGTTCGACTGGCCATTGCTCGAGGTCTCGAGTCGCGTTGCGACGAAGGATGTCGAGGAGATCCGGTGGCGCTCCGATGCGACCTCGCTCACGCCGGCCTCGTATCGCGTCAACCCGACTGGAGCTGCGTTCGTGTTTCTCGTCGCGGCACTCGGCTGTGCGATCGCGGCCGTGCTGATCGCGCGTCGGCTGTGGTGGCCGACCCGCGCGGATGACGCTGATCTCGCCGACGAGAGCGATCTGCGAAGCCCGCTCGAAAGGGCCTTCGAGGTTGCGCTCGCGAGCGCGGGAGGCGACGACCTCCCCGAGCGCAGGCGAGCACTCGAGCGCGTCGCTCGAGAGCTCGCTGGGACGGGGCGAAGAGATCTCGCAGGCGAGGCACGGGCGCTCGCCTGGGCGCCAGCACCCTCGACATCGGCGCAGGTCGAGTCTCTCGCCGAACGCGTGGGCGTCGCGACCGCTGCAGGGGGTCTCGCATGAGCGTCTTTGACTCGAGATTGCGTACACCAGGGCTGCCGACATCCGCCACTGCGGAGCTCGGGAGCGCCTACCGGCGGACGCGCCTGCTCCGCTTGACGCTGGCGTTCGTGGCTCTTGTGCTCCTTGGTACGTCGTTCGCGCTCGCCCGTTCGCTCGAGTCCCTTCCGACGACCTACTTCGCGACAGGAAGTGGCGGGATCGTCGTTCTCGATCTTTCGACGAGCGTGGATGTTCAGAAGGCGCAGCGCGCACAGAGGGTGTTGCGCTCGCTCGCTGAAACGGACGGGCGGGTCGGTCTCGTCGTCTTCTCCGACAGCGCGTACGAGATGCTGCCACCGGACACGCGGAGTTCCGAGCTCGAGCCGCTGCTCCCGTTCTTCAGGACGGGGCCACAGATCTCGCCCGACGTTCGTCGTACGCGGGGCGGTCGAATCGTGCCAAACACGCCGTCAGGGAGGCCGCGCGAGAGCCCGTGGTCGCTCACGTTCAGGGGCGGTACGCGCATCTCGACCGGGCTCGTCGAGGCGCGGCGGATCATCGAGCGGGAGGGCGACCGGCGTCTCTCGGTACTGCTCGTCAGCGATCTCGACAATTCGGGGTTCGATACGTCGGATCTCACGGAGGAACTCGGTCGGTACGAGCAGGCGGGAATAGATCTCAAGGTGATTCCGCTCTTCCCGGGGCCGGACGACAGGGAGCTCTTCGTCCAACTCGTCGGGAAGGAGTCTCTCGTGGCGCGGCCCGAGATCCTCCGCAACACCGACGTCCAGGAGCGCCAGTCCGTGATCGGTTCGTTCCCGTGGGCTCTCGCTGCCATCGGAGCCGCCCTCCTCCTGCTCCTCGCGATCAACGAGCGACTGTGCGGTCGGCTCGTCTGGGGGGCTCCGCGATGATGACCGGGGAGAGGGCTCAGTCGATCGGGGCAGGAGTCGGCGTCGCGGCCCTGCTTGTCGCCGCGATCCTCGGCGTCGCGCTTGCGGTCGATCTCCTTCGCGCCGAGAGCCGCCTTGACGTGGCCGATGCGGCGTTTACGAGTGGCGTCGACCAGAACGTCGGCTGGGACGCCGACACGGTTCTGCCGGTTCGCGTCTCTCGCGGGATTCTCGGCCTCGGTGACGACGTCACGTTCCGCAAAGCTGTCCAGCGCTTCTGGCTGAGCAAGCCGCGCGATCCGCTGCGGGAGTTCGGTGACGTAACGCGGCGGAGCGGCGCGGAGCGTGAGCTCGCCCGGCTCGGCGAGAACGACCCGAGCGGGGTGCGGCGTGCCGTCGCGCTGACGATGCGGGGAGCGCTCCTGCTCGAGGAGGCCCGAAACACGACAACGCAGCGACAGGTCTTCGTGCGCCGGGCAATCGAGCAGTTCCGCAAAGCGGTCGTCCTCGACCCCTCCAATTCGGACGCGATCTACAACCTGGAGCTCGCACTGAAGCTCCTCCGCCGCGGGGGAGCCGATCCAGGAGGAGGCGGCGAGGGACGCTCGCCGCTGCCGTCGCCGGGTGCGGGGGCCGCGACCACCGGGACCGGCTTCTAGCCAACCGAAGGCGCCGCCTTGTCGCTGTCGTTCCTCACCCCACTTGGAGCCGTTGTCGGGCTCGTCGGGGCGCTCGCGGTTGTTGCGCTCCTCCGGACGATCCGGCGGTCGCGCGTCGTCGATACCCAGCTCGGGCTCGCGCCGCCGCGCAGCCGGAGCTTCGGTATCGACATTGCGTTGATCGTCGTTGTGAGCGGGCTCGTTGCCCTGGCATGTGCGCAGCCTGTCGTCTCGAGCTCCGCGCGACTCGAAGGGCGCGAGGGAGTCGAGGTGTACGTCGTCTTCGACATCACCCGGTCGATGCTCGCGCAACGCGCCCCGTCGGAACCGAACCGTCTCGAACGCGCCCGCTCGTTCGCGAAAGAGCTCCGCGCGGAGATCCCGGAGGCGCGTGTCGGCGTCGCCTCACTTACCGACCGAGTGCTTCCTCATCTCTTTCCCACGCTCAGCGCGAACGCCTTCGTCTCTGTCGTCAACCGCTCGATAGGAATCGAACGCCCGCCGCCGGATCGGCGGACGCGTCGCGCGACGTCGCTCAACGCGCTCGGCGACATGGGTCGGGCAGCGTACTTCGATTCGCTGACGACGCGGAGGCTCGTCGTCGTCCTGACGGATGGGGAGACGCTGCCCGTCGACTTCGAGACGCTGCGCACCCGTCTCGTCGATGCGCGGGTTGCGACGGTATTCGTGCATGTCTGGCGCGGTGACGAGAGGGTTGTCGCGGCGGACGGGCGGCCGGACGCGGCCTACAGACCCGACCCTACCGCGCTCCGGTCCTTGCGGAGAGTTGCAGGTGCCGTCGACGGCACGGTGTTCGTGGAGGGACAGCGTCGCGAAGTCCAAACCGTGGTGAGGACGTTCGCGGCCGATGGGCCGATGGTGGAACAGGGGAGCGAGCTACGCCCGGTCGAGCTGGCGCCACCGATTGTCGCTTTCACGTTACTGCCGCTCCTCGTCTTGCTCCGACGCCGAAGCCTGTAGAAGCTGAGCGTCGCGCGGTTGGGCTTAACACGAGCGTGACGTTCCGCTAACCCCGCGTGCGCCACCGTCGTCTACGCTTTCGTCCAATGAAAGATCGACTCAAGTCGCCCGGTTTTGTGCGCGCCCTGACGTGGGTCTCCGCTCTCGTGCTCATCGCCGGTGTCGCAGCCGTCGGTACCGTCTGGCTGGGGGGTGACGACAGCCCGTCGGCGTCCCCACCGACCTCCTCGGAGCCGGGGCAGACCGTCGACGAGTTCGGCGAGCTCCCCCCCGAAACGAAGCCGAGCGCCGATGACGTTCCCGCCGCGGCGCGGAAATCGGCAGCCATCTTCATCGAAGGTGCGGTCGCTCGCAGGAACCTTGCCAAGGCGTGGACGGTGACGCATGCCGATCTGAAGCGTGACTGCGACTGCACGCTCGCCGAGTGGAAGACCGGAAATATTCCGGTGCTCTTCTTCCCGGCGCTCGGAGCCGGCGTGACGGGCTTCGGTGTGAACGAGATCTCGCCAGGTCGGATCGTACTCGAGGTGCTCCTGTATCCGAAGAAGGGGGCTGGGCTCAATCCGACGGCCTTCTACCTGGGCCTGAAATCGGTTGGCGTGGGGGATAACGAGAAGTGGCTCGTCGACTACTTCGCCCCCATCGGCAGCCCACCCGTGCCGTCCGTCGGGTGATCGATCCGGCCCGACCCTAGGGGATCGCTGACAGAGTGTTTGCGCCGGACTTCCTCACATCTCACGTCTGACGCCTCGACCATGCCGCGCGTGTCGAGGCGATGCTGCGGGACGATCGGTTGGAAGCGGGTTCGTGGCGAGCTGCGCTGTCGCGCTTCGCTAGACTTCAGCCCAGGCGCCACGTAACGGCGCCACAACCTTCAATGCCACCGATTTCCCCCAGGGAGAACAATGTCTGAGCAGGCGAGCACGAACGGGTCGAAGAACGTCGGCCAGATCATCGAGATCAAGGGCGTCGTGATCGACGCGGTCTTTCCCGACAGCCTGCCCCAGATTCTCCACGCGGTCGAAGTAGAGATCGTCAAGCCCGACGGCTCGTCCACGACCCTCGTCGCGGAGGTCCAGCAGCACCTCGGCGATGATCGCGTTCGCGCGGTCGCAATGGACTCGACGGACGGCCTTGCGCGTGGGACCGCTGTCGTCGACACGGGCGCTCCGATCTCGGTTCCGGTTGGCGACAGCACCCTCGGGCGGATCTGGAACGTTCTCGGCCAGCCCGTCGACGAAAAGCCGGCATCTGCCGATGTCGAGCGCTGGTCGATCCACCGCGAGCCGCCGGCGTTCCGTGAGCTCGCTCCGTCCGTCGAGGTGTTCGAGACCGGTATCAAGGTGATCGACCTCATCGCTCCGTACATCAAGGGCGGGAAGGTCGGCCTGTTCGGAGGAGCCGGCGTCGGTAAGACCGTCACGATCATGGAGCTCATCCACAACGTCGCAAACGCGCACAGCGGCGTCTCGGTGTTTGCCGGCGTCGGTGAGCGCACACGCGAGGGCAACGACCTCTACCTCGAGATGGAGGAGTCCGGCGTTCTCGACAAGGTGGCGCTCGTGTACGGCCAGATGAACGAGCCGCCCGGAGCCCGCCTCCGCGTCGCACTCTCCGGTCTGACGATGGCCGAGTACTTCCGCGAGCAGGGCCAGGACGTGCTCCTGTTCATCGACAACATCTTCCGCTTCGTCCAGGCCGGCTCCGAGGTCTCCGCGCTCCTCGGCCGTATGCCGAGCGCCGTCGGATACCAGCCGACGCTGGCCACCGAGATGGGGCAGTTGCAGGAGCGCATCACCTCGACGCGCACCGGCTCGGTCACCTCCGTTCAGGCCGTGTACGTGCCGGCAGACGACCTCACCGATCCCGCTCCGGCAGCGACGTTTGCCCACCTCGACGCGACGACGGTTCTGTCCCGCGCGATCGTCGAGAAGGGGATCTACCCGGCTGTCGATCCGCTCGGCTCGACGTCGCGTGCGCTCGCGCCGGGCGTCGTCTCCGACGAGCACCTCGCGACCGCGACGGCTGTGCAGCAGATCCTGCAGCGGTACAAGGATCTCCAGGACATCATCGCCATCCTCGGCATGGACGAGCTCACCGACGAGGACAAGCTTGTCGTCTCGCGGGCCCGCAAGATCGAGCGGTTCCTCTCCCAGCCGAACTTCGTCGCCGAGCAATTCACCGGCACCCCGGGCAAGTACGTCAAGCTCGAGGACACGATCAAGGGCTTCAGGGAGATCATCGAGGGCCTCCACGACGATCTGCCCGAGGCCGCGTTCTACATGGTCGGTCCGATCGAGGACGCGGTCGAGAAAGCGCGCCAGCTCGAGCAGGTCGCGGTCTAGCACCTCTCGATGGCTGACGCGCACCCCAAATTCGACGTTTCGGTCGTCACGCCGGACGGCCCTGTCTACCAGGGCGAGGCGGAGATGCTCATCGTTCCCGGCCAGGCCGGTGAGATCGGAGTGCTCGCCCGCCACGCGCCGCTGGTAGCGACCCTCAAGGCCGGTTCGACGCGCGTGCACCTTGGCGGCAACGAGATGCTCGAGTTCGCGACCGGCCCGGGATTCTTCAAGGTGGAGACCGACACGGCCCTCGCGCTCGTCGACGACGCAGTGAACGTGAAGGAGATCGACGACGACCGGGCGACCGCGCAACTCGAAGCCGCGAAGGCGGAGCTCGAGAAGATCGATGCCGGCGAGTCGACGGGCGACCGTTGGCAGCTCGAGCAGCGCATCAAGCACGCCGAGAACCAGCTCACCGTGTCCGGCCGCACCACCGGCTGATGCGCGCGCCGCAATAGAGGCTACGGGCTCGGGGGCCGCGCGGCGCTCGACCCGCGGCGGCTGCGTCGCCGACCGCCTCGCGACTCGCCCTCCTCCGCCCGTGTGCGCTCGACCTCGTCGAGGAGGTCGGCAATGCGGGAGAACCCGGTGCCCGGTATCTCGCTACCGACCTCGAGCGGCATGAGGTCGACCGGGGCGGCGGTGGGTGCCGTGCCGATCCCGGCCTCCTTCGAACGCCGGAGAGTGGTCACAAGCACGGCGTTGAAGTATCCGAGGACGAGCAGGGCTGCGCTGATTCCCCACATCATCCTCGGCCCGACGGCGACCGTGATCGGCCCGGCCGCGAGCGTGCCGATGAGTGTGAACAGCTGCACCAGGCTGCCGAGGACGGCGAAGATCTGTCCCCGCCGGTCGTCCGCGACGACCTGCTGGATCAGTGTCACATTGCACACGAGACCGACGCCGTTGCCGATGCCGAAGAGGACCGCGCCGACACACCCGATCGCCAGATTCGGGCTGACGGCACAGATCGCAACACCGGCAGCGGTGATCAGGAAGGAGGCGCGATACCCGCCGTAGACCGTCAGTCGCTTGATGAACCAGAAGGCAACGACGTTTCCGAACAGGATCCCGGCGGCCGAGAAGGCTACGAAGATGCCGAAGCCGACGTTCCCTGCGCTGTAGGCATCCGTCGTGAGCACGATCTCCGCCACGTTGATCCCGGCGTAGGCCAGGGTCGCCCAGCTCCAGATCAGGAAGAGCGACGACAGGTGGTTGTTGTCATGCACGAGCGCGAACCCGGCCCGCACCTCGCGCCAGTGCGTGCGGCCGATCCGCGCCACGAGGTTCGACTGGAAACTGGCCGTGATCCGGACGAGGAGGAAGGCGGAGATCAGAAAGCTCGCCGCGTTGAGCGTATACACGGTGTCCGGGCCGAGGAGAACGATCCCGACACCTGCGATGACCGGGCCGAGGAGCGTCGAGAGGTTCTCGGCACCCTGCACGAGCGCGTTGGCGGCAAGTGTGGATTCCTCGTCGACGAGATTCGGAATGGAGGCGTAACAGGCCGGGCGGAAGAACGCGGCCGAGAAGCCAGCGAGAGCCGACACGGCACAGATCCCGGCGGGGGAGTGGACGAACGGAAGCGCACCGAAGCAGACGGCACCGCCGAGATCCGACAGCACCATCATGCGCTTGCGTGGCCAGCGGTCGATGAGCGGTCCCACAGCGATCCCGAGGATGACGCCGGGAACGAGCTCGGCGAAGAGCAGGATGCTCACCCACCACGCCGAGTTGGTCTGGTTGTAGAGCGCGATTCGGACCGCGAAGAACGCCGTCCACGTCCCGAGGGCCGAGACCAGCCGGGCGTAGAAGAGATTGCGAAACGAACGATGCTCCGGCATCCGGAGGATCGAGAACTGCGCGGTGAACTGACCCAGCATCCCGAACGAGCCTACAACCTCGGGGGAACGACGTCTGCTGTCCAAAAGGGACGTGCCCGTGCCGTAGAGTGGCGCCCATGGCCCGGCATTCCTGGACGCGCGAAGAGCTCGTTGCCGGCATTCGTGCCGGCGACCATCGCGCCCTCGCGCGCGCGATCACGCTCGTCGAGAACCGTGATCCGGGAGCCGCAGCGGTCGTGTCTGACCTCTACCCTCAGACCGGAACGGCGTTCTCCGTCGGGATCACCGGCCCACCGGGCGTCGGCAAGTCGTCGCTGATCGCAGCGCTCGTGCGGCACGTCCGCGGCCTCGGGCTCACCGTAGGCGTCATCTCCGTCGATCCCTCGAGCCCGTTCACCCAGGGCGCCTTGCTCGGGGACAGAATTCGCCTCGTCGACCATTTTCTCGACCCGGGCGTGTTCATCCGGTCGATGGGAACCCGCGGTCACCTCGGCGGCCTCGCCGAGGCCACGCTCCAGGCGCTGCTTCTGCTGGACGCAGCCGGCCGGGATGTGATCTTTCTCGAGACGGTCGGTACGGGTCAGAGCGAGGTCGAGGTGATGGGCATCGCCGACGAGGTGCTGCTCGTGCTCATGCCCGGCTCGGGCGACTCGGTGCAGGCGCTCAAAGCCGGGATCATGGAGATTCCCGATGTGATCGCAATCAACAAGATGGATCAGCCCGGCGCAAAGGCCCTTCTGAACGACATTCGTACCGTGATGGCCCTTAGCCCGGAGGCGGAGCGGCAGCCGGCGATCGTCCTGACCGAGGCGATCCGGGGAGACGGTGTGGAGGCGCTCTGGGAGACGGTGGCCAGGCGCCGCGACGCCCTTGCCGTAGCGGGTGAGTTGGAGGAGCGCCGCCGCCGCAACCTGGCCGCGGAGGTCGTTGCCGCTGCAGCGGCGCGGGCACGCACTCGCATCGAGGAGCAGATCGCCGCCGATTCCTCGCTCGCGGATCTCGTGCGCGGCGTCCAGGAGCGGCAGGTCGACCCGTTGACCGCCGTTGATGCCATCGTGGCTGCCGTCTTGCGGGAGCCCACACGATGATGCGACCGTCGCTCGAAGAGATCCGGGAAGCCGGGGAGCGACTCGCGGGAGTTGCGCAGGTGACGCCCGTTCACACATCCGGAACGCTCAGCGGTCTCGTCGGGCGTCCGGTGTCGTTGAAGGCTGAGAACCTGCAGCTCACCGGCTCGTTCAAGATCCGCGGCGCCTACAACACGGTCGCCCAGCTGAGCGAATCGGAGCGGGAAGCAGGCGTCGTTACATCGAGCGCCGGAAACCATGGGCAGGCGGTGGCCTGGGCGGCACGGCAGGCGGGTATCAACGCGACCATCTTCGTTCCCGATGGAGCGCCAATGGCCAAGTTCGACGCCGCGGTCGGGTACGGCGCAACCGTGATCAACGCAGGTGCAGGCTTCGACGAGGCGGTTGCGGCTGGACTCCGGCACGTCGAGGAGACAGGCGCAACGTTCGTCCATGCCTTCGACAATCCGCGGGTGATTGCCGGACAGGGAACGTTGGGACTCGAGTTGGCAGAACAACTGCCGCCCGGGCCTGGCACGGTCGTAATTCCGGTTGGAGGCGGAGGCCTCGCGTCCGGTATCGCGATCGCGCTGCGTGCGCTGCGGCCCGAGCTCTCGCTCGTCGGCGTCCAGGCCGCAGCTTGCGCGCCGTTCGCCGGGCGAACGCCGGTCGGGCCGACGATCGCGGACGGGATCGCGGTCAAGGTTCCCGCGGAGCTGACCAAAGGAATTCTCCGCGACCTTCTCGACGACGTGGTGGTGGTGGACGATGCGGCGATCTCTCGGGCTCTTGTGCTCCTTCTCGAGCGCTCGAAACTTGTTGTCGAAGGCGCCGGGGCCGCACCGGTCGCCGCGCTGCTGCAAGGGCTCGTGCCGGGCGACGATCCGGCGTGCGCTATCCTCGCCGGTGGCAACATCGATGCGACGACGCTCCGCTCGGTGACTCGCTTCGGCCTCGCCTCCTCGGGCCGCTATCTCGTTGTTGCGATCCTGATTCCCGACCGTCCTGGCCAGCTGGCGCGCATCGTTGCCGCCGTCGCTGATCTGCAGGCCAATGTGCTCTCGGTCACACATCACCGGGAGGGGCGCAATATCGGCGTCCTCGAGACGGAGGCCGAGCTGACGCTCGAGACACGCGGCGAGGAGCACTCGCGGGAACTCGTGGCAGCGCTCGCGGCTGACGGCTTCGCTGTGCGCCGACTGACGTAGC